>NZ_JBFBGR010000050.1:0-47716 GCF_040684755.1 Streptomyces sp. NPDC089799
CCGGGGGCGGAGCCCCCGGTTTCGGGAAGGGGCGGGGAGGGGGAAAGCCCCGCAGGGCGCAGCCAAGCGGCGCCCGCGCCGGGCCACGTCCGCGCCCCCCTGGGGGCGATCGCCGGGGCCCGCAGCGGCGACAAGGGCGGGGACGCCAACGTCGGCGTGTGGGTGGAGAGCGACGAGGCGTACGCGTGGCTCGCGGCCACGCTCACCGCCCACCGCCTCCAGGAGCTGCTCCCCGAGACCCGCGGGCTCGTCGTCACCCGCCACGCCCTGCCCCACCTCCGCGCCCTCAACTTCACCGTCGCCGGCGTCCTCGGCGCCGGCGTGGCCGCGGGCCACCGCTTCGACCCCCAGGCCAAGGCCCTCGGCGAATGGCTCCGGGCCCGGCACCTCGACATCCCCGGCCATCTGCTCGCCGGCCCCCTGCCCGCCGACCCTGGCCATCTGCTCCCTGGCCCCCCGCCCGCCGGCCCCGACCGCCCGCCCGCCGGCCCCCCGCCCGCCGGCCCCGGCCACCCGCTCCCCCCGACCCCGGAGGTCAGCGCATGACCTTGCTCCGCACCCGCGTCGACCCCCACGACCCCGACCACCTCGCCCACCGCGAGGCCGCCCTCGGCCGGCTCGCCGAGCTCGACGCCGAGTACGCCAAGGCACTTGCCGGCGGCGGCGAGAAGTACAGCGACCGCCACCGCGCCCGCGGCAAACTGCTCGCCCGCGAGCGCGTGGAGCTGCTGCTCGACCCGGACACCCCCTTCCTGGAGCTGTCCCCGCTGGCGGCCTACGGCAGCGACTACCCCGTCGGGGCCTCCGTCGTCACCGGCATCGGCACCGTCGAGGGCGTGGAGTGCCTGGTCGTCGCCAACGACCCGACCGTCCGCGGCGGCGCGAGCAACCCCTGGACCCTCCGCAAGAGCCTGCGCGCCAAGGAGATCGCCCTCGCCAACCGGCTGCCGGTGATCAGCCTGGTCGAGTCCGGCGGTGCGGACCTGCCCTCGCAGAAGGAGATCTTCATCCCGGGCGGCGCGGTCTTCCGCGACCTGACCCGGCTGTCCGCCGCCGGGATCCCGACCGTCGCCGTCGTGTTCGGCAACTCCACCGCCGGCGGCGCGTACATCCCCGGCATGTCCGACCACACCGTGATGATCAAGGACCGGTCGAAGGTGTTCCTCGGCGGCCCACCGCTGGTGAAGATGGCCACCGGCGAGGAGAGCGACGACGAGTCCCTCGGCGGCGCCGACATGCACGCCCGGACCTCCGGCCTCGCCGACCACCACGCCCTCGACGAGCACGACGCGATCCGGCAGGCCCGCCGGATCATCGCCCGTCTCAACCACCGCAAGGCGCACCCCGATCCGGCCCCCGCGCCCGAGCCGCTGTACGACGCCGAGGAACTCCTCGGCATCGTCCCCGCCGACCTGAAGACCCCCTTCGACCCGCGCGAGGTCATCGCGCGCATCGTGGACGGCTCCGACTTCGACGAGTTCAAGCCCCTCTACGGCCCCAGCCTGGTCACCGGCTGGGCCGCCCTGCACGGCTACCCGATCGGGATCCTCGCCAACGCCCAGGGCGTGCTGTTCAGCGCCGAGTCGCAGAAGGCCGCCCAGTTCATCCAGCTCGCCAACCAGCGCGACATCCCCCTCCTCTTCCTCCACAACACCACCGGCTACATGGTCGGCAAGGAGTACGAGCAGGGCGGCATCATCAAGCACGGCTCGATGATGATCAACGCGGTGTCCAACTCCCGGGTCCCGCACCTGTCCCTGCTCGTCGGGGCCTCCTACGGCGCCGGGCACTACGGCATGTGCGGCCGCGCCTACGACCCCCGGTTCCTGTTCGCCTGGCCCGGCGCCAAGTCCGCCGTGATGGGCCCCCAGCAGCTCGCGGGGGTGCTGTCCATCGTGGCCCGGCAGTCCGCCGCCTCGAAGGGGCTGCCGTACGACGAGGAGCAGGACGCCGGGATGCGCGCCTTCGTCGAGGCGCAGATCGAAGCGGAGTCCCTGCCCGCGTTCCTGTCCGGGCGGCTGTACGACGACGGGATCATCGACCCGCGCGACACCCGCACCGTCCTCGGCCTGTGCCTGTCGGCCGTCCACAACGCCCCCGTCGAGGGCGCCCGCGGCGGCTTCGGCGTCTTCCGGATGTGAGCCCGCGATGACCCTTGCAGAGACCCCCGCCCCGGCCCCGACCCCGGCCACCGCCCCTGCCGCCACCGTCACCCCCATCACCCCCATCACCTCACTCCTCGTCGCCAACCGCGGTGAGATCGCCGTGCGCGTGTTCCGCACCGCCCGCGCCCTCGGCCTGGACACCGTCGCCGTCCACTCCGACCCCGACGCCGGTGCCCTGCACGTACGGGAGGCCGACGCGGCCGTCCGGCTCCCCGGCGCGGCCCCCGCCGACACCTACCTCCGCGCCGGTCCGGTCATCGCGGCCGCCCGCGCCGCCGGTGCCGACGCCATCCACCCCGGGTACGGCTTCCTCTCCGAGAACGCCGCGTTCGCCCGGGCCGTCACCGAAGCCGGGCTGGTCTGGGTCGGCCCGCCGCCCGAGGCCATCGAGGCCATGGCCTCCAAAACCCGCGCCAAGGAACTGATGCGCGCCGCCGGGGTGCCGCTCCTCGAACCCGTCGACCCGGAGAAGGCGGGCCCGGAGGACCTCCCGCTGCTCCTCAAGGCCGCCGCGGGCGGAGGCGGCCGCGGCATGCGCCTCGTACGGGACCTGGACCGGCTGCCCGCGGAGCTGGACGCGGCCGCGGCCGAGGCCCGGTCCGCCTTCGGCGACGGGGAGGTGTTCGCCGAGCCGTACGTGGAACGCGGCCGACACGTCGAGGTGCAGGTCCTCGCCGACGCGCACGGCACCGTCTGGGCGCTCGGCACCCGGGACTGCTCCCTGCAGCGCCGCCACCAGAAGGTCATCGAGGAGGCCCCGGCCCCGGCCCTGCCCGACGCCCTCCGCGACACCCTGCACGAAGCTGCCGTCGCGGCCGCCCGCGCCGTCTCCTACCGGGGCGCCGGCACCGTCGAGTTCCTGGTCACCGAGGACGGCCGCCCGTACTTCCTGGAGATGAACACCCGGCTCCAGGTGGAACACCCCGTCACCGAGGCCGTGTTCGGCATCGACCTGGTCGAGCTCCAGCTGCGGGTGGCCGAGGGGCACGCCCTGCCCCCGCAACCGCCCGCCCCGTCCGGGCACGCCGTCGAGGCCCGGCTGTACGCCGAGGACCCCGCCCGGGACTGGCGGCCCCAGGCCGGCACCCTGCACACCCTCGCCGTGCCCGGGACCGTCCGCGTCGACACCGGATACGCCGACGGCGACCCGGTCGGCGTCCACTACGACGCCATGCTCGCCAAGGTCATCGCACACGCCCCGACCCGCGCCGAAGCCCTCCGCGTCCTCGTGCACGCGCTCTCCCGGGCCCGGATCCACGGCCTCACCACCAACCGCGAGCTCCTCGTCCGCAGTCTTCGCCACCCGGAGTTCACCGCCGCCCGCCTCGACACGGGCTTCTACGACCGCCACCTCGCCGAACTCACCGCGCCCGCCGAAATCACCGAACCCGCCGACGCCGCCGAGCTCGCCGACGCCGCCGAACCCACCGCCCCCGCCGGAGGAGCCGCAGCCCTCTCCGCCGTCGCCGCCGCACTCGCCGAGGCCGCTCCCGCCCCCGGGGCCGCCCTGGCGGCCCGGCTCGGCGGGTGGCGCAACCTCCGCTCGCAGCCCCGGCTGCGCCGCTACCGGGCCGCGGACGGGAGGGCGTACGAGGTCCGTTACGAGCACACCCGCACCGGCCCGCCCACCCTGGTGGACCTCCCCGGTGTCCGGGCCGTGACCGTCGGCCCGGACGCCGTCACCCTCGAAGTCGACGGCGTCCAGCGGGTGTTCCACGTGAAGCGCAACGCTGACAACGGTGAGCTGTACGTCGATTCTCCCCCCACCTCCCGAGGGGGTGTCCTGACGCTCGGCGCCCACACCCTCACCCCGCTGCCCCGGTTCGAGGAGCCCGGGGACCACACCGATCCCGGCTCCCTGCTCGCCCCCATGCCCGGCACCGTCGTCCGCGTCGCCGAGGGCCTGGCCCCCGGCTCCGCCGTCACCGCCGGACAGCCCCTGCTCTGGCTGGAGGCCATGAAGATGGAGCACCGCATCCTCTCGCCCGCCTCCGGCACGCTCACCGCGCTCCACGCCGCCCCCGGCCGGCAGGTCGAGGTCGGCGCCCTGCTCGCCGTCGTCCAGGAGGAACCGCAGTCATGAGCCCCACCAGCCCCGCCGGTCCCGGCACGGAGACCGAAGAGCACAAGGCCCTGCGCGCCGCCGTCGCCGCCCTCGGGCAGCGTTACGGGCGCGAATACCTCGCCCGGGTCGCCCGTGAGGGCGGCCGCCCCGACGAGCTGTGGGCGGACGCCGCCAAGCTCGGCTACCTCGGGGTCAGCCTGCCCGAGGAGTACGGCGGCGGGGGCGGCGGCATCGCCGAGCTGTCCATCGTCCTGGAGGAACTGGGCGCGGCCGGCAGCCCGCTGCTGATGATGGTGGTGTCCCCGGCGATCTGCGGGACCGTCATCTCCCGCTTCGGCACCGAGCGGCAGAAGCGCACCTGGCTCCCCGGTCTCGCCGACGGCAGCCGCACCATGGCCTTCGGTATCACCGAGCCCGACGCCGGCTCCAACTCGCACCGCATCACCACCACCGCGCGCCGCGACGGCGAGGACTGGATCCTCACCGGCCGCAAGGTGTTCATCTCCGGTGTGGACATCGCCGACGCCACGCTGATCGTCGGCCGGACCGAGGACGCGCGCACCGGTCGGCTCAAGCCCTGCCTGTTCATCGTCCCGCGCGACACCCCCGGCTTCACCCGGTCGGTGATCGACATGGAACTCCAGGCGGCCGAGAAGCAGTTCGAGCTGGTCCTGGACGACGTACGGCTGCCCGCGGAGGCGCTCGTCGGCGACGAGGACGCCGGACTGCTCCAGCTGTTCGCCGGGCTCAACCCCGAACGCATCATGACCGCCGCGTTCGCGATCGGCATGGGCCGCCACGCACTCGCCAAGGCCGTGGACTACGCGAAGACCCGCCAGGTCTGGAAGGAGCCGATCGGCGCCCACCAGGCGATCGCGCACCCGCTCGCACAGGCGCACATCGAGCTGGAACTCGCCCGGCTGATGATGCAGAAGGCGGCCCACCTCTACGACGGCGGCGACGACATGGCCGCCGGAGAGGCCGCGAACATGGCCAAGTACGCTGCCGGAGAGGCCTGCGTACGGGCCGTGGACCAGGCGGTCCACACCCTCGGCGGGAACGGCCTCACCCGTGAGTACGGTCTGGCCGCGCTGATCCCCGCCTCCCGGGTGGCCCGGATCGCCCCGGTCAGCCGCGAGATGATCCTCAACTTCGTCTCGCACCAGACCCTCGGGCTGCCCAAGTCCTACTGACCGGCGCTCCCGACCGGGCCGGCGCGTCCCGCGCCGGCACCGGGCGGCACCGCCCCGCCCCGACCGAGGAGGAACCCGCATGACCGGCCCCGTCGGCCCAGTCGGCCCAGTCGGCCCTGTCGGCCCCGTCGTCTCCGCGCACGAACGCGGCGTCACCACGCTCACGCTGGACTCGCCGGCCAACCGCAACGCGCTCTCCGCGGAACTCGTCGGCGAGCTGGGCACGGCGCTGGCCGCGGCGGGCGCGGACCCGGCGGTCCGGGCGGTCGTCCTCACCCATTCCGGCGGCACCTTCTGCTCCGGCGCCGACCTCAAGTCCCCGTGCGACCCGGCCGACTTCCTGTCCCTCCTCGACCGGATCGCGGGCCTGTCGAAGCCGGTCGTCGCCCGCGTCACCGGCCATGTCCGGGCGGGCGGGCTCGGCCTGCTCGGGGTCTGCGACATCGCCGCCGCCGGACCCGGCTCCACGTACGCCTTCACCGAGACCCACCTCGGGGTCGTCCCCGCCGTGATCTCCGCGCCGCTGCTGCCCCGGCTCGACCCGCGCGCCGCGGCCCGCTACTTCCTGACCGCCGAGCCCTTCGGCCCCGCCGAGGCCGCCCGGATCGGGCTGCTCACCCTGCACGCCGAGGACGTGGACGAGGCCCTCGCCCCCGTCCTGGACGGGCTCCGCAAGGCCGGCCCACAGGCCCTGGCCGCGACCAAGGCGCTGCTCGCCGCCCCGGTACGGGCCGCACTCGCCGGGGACGGCGAACGCCTCACGGCCCTGTCCGCCCGCCACTTCGGCTCTGCCGAGGCCCGCGAGGGCATCACCGCCCGCTTCGAGCGCCGGAGCCCGTCATGGGCGCTGTGACCGCCCCCAAGCAGGACCGCAGCCGGGCCACCCGGCAGCGCCTGCTGGAAGCAGCGGTGTCCTGCCTGGCCGAGCACGGCTGGGCCGGTTCGACCGTCGCCGTCGTCGCCGAACGCGCCGGGGTGTCCCGCGGCGCGGCCCAGCACCACTTCCCGACCCGCGAGGACCTGTTCACCGCCGCCGTCGAGTACGTCGCCGAGGAGCGCTCCGCCGCACTGCGGGGCCCGTTCGCGACGGGCAGGGCAGTGGAGGGCGCGGCAGTGGACGGCACTGCCGCGGAGGGCACGACCGCCGGGGGCACGACCGCCGAGGGCCCGGCCGTGGCGGGCCCGGCCGCCCGTGCCGCCGTCGTCGGGGCGCTGGTCGACCTCTACACGGGCACGCTGTTCCGCGCCGCCCTCCAGCTGTGGGTCGCCGCCTCCAACGAGGAGCAGCTGCGGCCCCGCGTCACCGAGCTCGAAGCCCGCGTCGGCCGCGAGACCCACCGCATCGCGGTGGAGCTGCTGGGCGCCGACGAGTCCGTCCCGGGGGTGCGGGAGACCGTGCAGGGCCTGCTGGACATGGCCCGCGGCCTGGGCCTGGCCAACGTACTGACGGACGACACCGCCCGCCGGACCCGCGTGGTCGCCCAGTGGGCACGGATCATCGACGCCGCCCTGGGCCCGGCCGCGGGCTGAGCCGCGGACCGGACCCCCTCAGCGCACCAGGTGGGTCATCACCAGGCCCGCGCCCGTCACGGCCGCCAGGCCGAGCAGGTCCTTGCGCGTCCAAGGGGGGCGGCCCGGCATGCCCTTGGCCAGGGTCACGGCGGCCCGCGGCCGGGACCGGCGCCACAGGGCGTGGAGCACGACCCCGGCGAGCAGCAGGGCGAGGAGGTCCCAGAACAGGGCCCTCACGACCACGGCGGCGGCCAGGTCCTTGAACCACCAGGCCGCCGCCCGCAGGGCACGGCTCACGCGCCGCCCACGATGTCCGCGTAGCCCTCGATGTCGCGCGGGTCGCGGCGGCCCGGGCCGATGTAGCGGGCGGACGGGCGGACCAGGCGGCCCGTCCGCTTCTGCTCCAGGATGTGCGCCGACCAGCCGGCCGTACGGGCGCAGGTGAACATGGAGGTGAACATGTGCGCCGGGACCTCGGCGAAGTCCAGCATGATGGCGGCCCAGAACTCCACGTTCGTCGCCAGCACCCGGTCCGGGCGCCGCGCGTGCAGCTCCTCCAGCGCGGCCTTCTCCAGCGCCGCGGCCACCTCGTAGCGCGGGGCGTCCAGTTCCTTGGCGGTGCGGCGCAGGACGCGGGCGCGCGGGTCCTCGGCCCGGTACACCCGGTGCCCGAAGCCCATCAGGCGCTCGCCCTTGTCCAGCGTCTTCTTCACGTACGCCACCGCGTCACCGGTGCGCTCGATCTCCTCGATCATGCCGAGGACCCGGGACGGCGCACCGCCGTGCAGCGGGCCGGACATGGCGCCGACGGCGCCCGAGAGCGCGGCCGCGACGTCGGCGCCGGTGGAGGCGATCACACGGGCCGTGAACGTCGAGGCGTTCATGCCGTGCTCGGCCGCCGACGTCCAGTACGCGTCCACCGCCTTCACGTGGCGCGGGTCCGGCTCGCCCCGCCAGCGGATCATGAACCGCTCGACGACGGACTCGGCCTTGTCGATCTCGCGCTGCGGCACCATGGGCCGGCCCTGCCCGCGCGCGGACTGGGCGACGTAGGACAGCGCCATGACCGCGGCGCGCGCCAGGTTGTCGCGGGCGGTCTGCTCGTCGATGTCGAGCAGCGGTTTGAGGCCCCACACCGGGGCGAGCATGGCCAGTGCCGACTGCACGTCCACGCGGATGTCACCGGAGTGCACCGGGATCGGGAACGGTTCGGCTGCGGGCAGGCCGGGGTTGAACGCACCGTCGACCAGCAGGCCCCACACGTTCCCGAAGGACACGTGCCCGACCAGGTCTTCGATGTCGACGCCTCGGTAGCGGAGCGACCCGCCTTCCTTGTCGGGTTCGGCGATCTCGGTCTCGAACGCGACGACCCCTTCGAGTCCGGGTACGAAGTCGGACATCAGGCGGCTCCTGTCAGAGTAGTGCGAACACGCGCGGCTCCCGGCGTGGTTCGCGGTCCGGCGCGGTCATCCCCGTTGATGCCCGGAACGGCCGTCGGTCACCCACTCGGGTACCAGCGGACCGGCCCCAAGATTTTGGCGGCTCACGATGGCCTGTGGAAGCGTGACATACGGCACACCCTCCAGGCCACCACGTGGTGGGCGGCCGATCCCCCGGCCGATCCCGGGCGGACCAGGGGTGGGCCCCGGCCCCCGGACACTCCCTGGGGCAAGATGGCCGGGTGACCGACCAGGACCTTGATCCCGCCTCCATGCGCAAGCAGTACCGTTCCCAGATCGTCACCGAGGAAAGCCTCGCGGCCGACCCGATGGACCAGTTCGCCCGCTGGTTCCAGGACGCCGCCGACGCGCACGTCTTTGAACCGAACGCGATGGTCGTCTCGACCGCGACCCCCGACGGCCGTCCCAGCTCGCGGACGGTGCTGTTGAAGCGGTTCGACGAGCGGGGCTTCGTCTTCTTCACCAATTACGGCTCCCGCAAGGCGCTGGAGATCGACGCGAACCCGCACACCGCGCTGCTCTTCCCCTGGCATCCGATCGCCCGCCAGGTCGTGGTGACCGGCACCGCTGCCCGGGTCGGCCGGGACGAGACGGCCGCGTACTTCCGGTCCCGTCCGCACGGCTCCCAGCTGGGTGCCTGGGCGAGCGAGCAGTCCCGGGTGGTGGACTCCCGCGCCGAGCTGGACCGCCGGTACGCGGAGCTGGCCGCGCGCTACCCGGAGGGCGAGCAGGTGCCGGTGCCGACGGAGTGGGGCGGCTACCGGGTCGTCCCGGAGACGCTGGAGTTCTGGCAGGGGCACGAGAACCGGCTCCACGACCGGCTGCGCTACGTCCGCGAGGGCGAAGGCGGAGGCGGGGGCGGGGGCGGGAGCTGGCGGGTCGAGCGGCTCTGCCCCTGACCGGGCCGCCGTACGGCTCCGGGAAGTGCACGGAAGGCGCGGGAGTGCCCGGAACCGCGCGGGAAGTACGCGGAAGGCGCCCGGGAAACGCAGACGACCCGCGGGCTGTGATCCTCTTCTGCAGTAAGAGGAGCCGGTCGGACGTACCGGCGAGCCCGCGGGTCGGGTGACTGCTTGGGTTTGGGCCGGCGATCGAAGCCGGCACCGCACTGGGTGCGTGCGACGACGGGCGCTAGCCCGCAGTCACCTCACGCGTCCGGATTTCATACATTTCCGGGATCACCTCCTTTCAGTGTGCGGCCACTGTAGGCACGCCCCCGTGGGCGGTTCAACGGAATTAATGGGGCCACTCCGAAGCGTTTCCGGATCACCACGGATCGTTTCCGATCACTTGGTGCGCGGGGGTGCCGGACGGGTGCGACGGCGGGGCGCGTCCGAACCGGCGGATCCGGGCGTTCCGGACGTTCTCCGGGATTTCCTTCCGACGGAATCCGGGGAATGCGGTGTGGGCTGCGTCACGTTCCAGTTGAATGATCCGACGTGCCGCACACGCGAACACCTGCAGGGGGTGCCAGGTGAGTGCTTCCGGACGTGGTGAGACCACCGACGATCTTCTGGCCGCCTTGCTGGACGGCATGGACGCGGCGCTGTGCGCCTTCGACGCCGACGGGGTGATCACCCACTGGAACCGCGAGGCCGAGCGGATCCTGGGCTGGACCCCGGCCGAGGCCGTCGGCCGCCGCGGCTTCGCGGGCTGGGCGGTCCGGGAGGCCGACGCCCCCGACGTCGAGACCAGACTGATGTCCGCGCAGGACGCGCCGGGCCGGCAGGTCCACGAGTTCGCCCTGCTGACCAAGGACGGCGGGCGCGTCCTCGTGCGGACCCAGTCGGCCGGGGTGCCGGGCGCCGACGGCAAGCCGGCCGGGGTGTACTGCGCCTTCAGCGAGGTGCACGCGCAGATCGACCTGGAACGCTCCATCGCGCTCAGCGAGGCGCTGATGGACGACGCCTCCTGGGGCGTGGTGCTGGTCGACGTGGACCTGCGCCCCGCCGTGGTGAACGTGCACGCCGCACGGGCCTTCGGCACCGGCCGGACCGCGCTGCTGGGCAGGCCGCTGGGCGAACTGCTCAGCCAGGGCGTGGAGGAGCTGGAGGGCGCGCTGCAGCACGTACTGGCGGAGGGCGCGCCACCCGCACCGGTCGAGCTGTGGGTGTCGGTGCGCGCACCGGAGGGGGACCGGCGGCGCTGCTGGCGCTGCGGGTTCCTGCGGCTGGCCTCGCCGCTCGCGGAGGAGCCGGTGCCGCTCGGGGTGGGCTGGCTGTTCCAGGACGTGACCGAGTCCCGGCAGGTAGAACTGGACGCGGCGCAGCTGCGCTTCCGGTCCAACCAGATGCACCGGGCGGGGCGGGCCGCGGCGGAGTGCGAGGACCCGGCCGAGGCGGTGGCGGTCCGGCTGGAGTTCGCGCTGGCCGGGTTCGCCGACCACGTGCTGGTGGACCTGGCGGTGGGGGAGCGGCTGGTACGGGCGGCCGCGGCGCCGTCCGGGACGCCGCGGCCGCTGTCGCCGGGACCCGGGGCGATCCCGGTCCGGTACGAGGAGGGCCACCCGGCGCTGCGGGCGCTGGACCGGATCGGCCCGGTACGGGCCACCGCACCGCGCACCCAGGGGACGGCGCCGGCCTGGGCGGCGGCCCGCCAGTGGCCGGAGGGAGTGGCGCACGCCCTGTGCACGGTGCTGCGGAGCCGCGGGCGCAGCCTGGGCGTGCTCACCTTCCTGCGCGGCCCGTCCCGTCCCGCGTTCGAACGCGCGGACGCGCTCTACGCCGAGGAGATCGCCTCCCGCGTCGCGTCCGACCTCGCGGCGACCACCACGACGGCGCCGTAGCGCCGTGGCGCATGACGCCGCCGTGCGGGCGGGCGTGCATGCCTGCAGGTGGCAGGTGGCAGGTGGCAGGTGGCAGGTGGCAGGCGTGCAGGCGTGCAGGCGTGCGGGCGCGGCCTAGTGCCGGAAGAAGATCCGGTCGCGGTACTCCGCCATGACGCGGCCGTTCCACTCGTGGCCGCCGTCGACGTTGCCCGAGCGCAGCAGCGGCGGCTCCAGGCCGCGCGCGGCCAGTTCGCCGGCCGCCGCCGCCATCACCGCCTGCATGATCGCGCTCGTGACCACCGTGGAGGCGGGCGCGAAGGGCGCGTCGATGCCGTCCAGGGTCAGCTCGGCGTCCCCGACCGCGATCTTGCTGTCCAGGACGATGTCGCAGTGGTCCTTGAGGAAGCCGCCCGAGGCGTGCCGCGACTTCGTCCCCGTGGCGTAGGCCACCGAGGTCACCCCGATCACGGTGAGCCCGAGGGCGCGGGCGTTCATGGCCATCTCCACCGGCAGCGCGTTGCGCCCGGACAGCGAGATGATCACCAGTACGTCGCCCGCCGAGGCCGGGCTGCTGTCCAGCACCGCCCCCGCCAGGCCGTCCACCCGCTCCAGCGCGCTGCCCAGCGTCGCGGGCATGACGTCCACCCCGGCCGTGCCCGGCACGGCCAGGAAGTTCATCAGCGCCAGCCCGCCGGCCCGGTAGACCACGTCCTGGGCGGGCAGCGAGGAATGCCCGGCGCCGAAGGCGAACAGCCGGTTTCCGGCCGCGACGGCGTCCGCGATCGCGGTGCCCGCGGCGGCGATGCCCGGGGACTCCTCGTCCCGGACGCGCTGGAGCAGCCCGATGGCGGCGTCGAAGAACTGACCGGCCAGCTTGCTCTCGCTCATGCGCCCAGGGCCCTTCCGTCGATGGGAGGCGTGCGTGTCCGCCGCTCACCGTGCGGTCTGGACCAAGGGCGTGTCAATACGGACGTCAATCCCGAAACCCGGGGCACGCGGCGGAGCCGGGGCGCACACTTGAGTGAATGCCCGGCGTCTTGCACTTTGGCGGCACGGGACGGTTGTCGGTGCTCTCCGGCACAATTGGGGGCAGGGCCAGCGCACGCTATCCGAGGGGCACGAATGTCCGGACTGATCGACACCACGGAGATGTATCTCCGCACCATTCTTGAGCTGGAAGAGGAAGGTGTTGTGCCCATGCGCGCCCGGATCGCCGAGCGGCTCGACCAGAGCGGCCCGACGGTCAGCCAGACGGTGGCGCGGATGGAGCGCGACGGCCTGGTGGCCGTCGCCAGCGACCGGCATCTGGAGCTGACCGACGAGGGCCGCCGCCTGGCGACGCGCGTGATGCGCAAGCACCGGCTCGCCGAGTGCCTGCTGGTCGACGTGATCGGCCTGGAGTGGGAGCAGGTGCACGCCGAGGCCTGCCGCTGGGAGCACGTGATGAGCGAGGCGGTGGAGCGGCGCGTGCTGGAGCTGCTGCGCCACCCCACGGAATCGCCGTACGGCAACCCGATCCCGGGGCTTGAGGAGCTCGGGGAGAAGGCCGAGGCCGACCCGTTCCTCGACGAGGGCATGGTGAGCCTGGCGGAGCTGGACCCGGGCAGCGAGGGCAAGACCGTGGTGGTGCGCCGGATCGGCGAGCCCATCCAGACGGACGCCCAGCTGATGTACACGCTGCGGCGGGCCGGCGTGCAGCCCGGCTCGGTGGTGAGCGTGACGGAGTCGCCCGGCGGTGTGCTCGTCGGCAGCGGCGGCGAGGCCGCCGAGCTGGAGACGGAGATCGCCTCGCACGTGTTCGTCGCCAAGCGCTGAGCCCGGGCCTGGGCCCGAGCCCGAGCTTGAGCCGGACGGGGGCGGCCCCGGCGCCTCACGGCGCCGGGGCCGGTCCTCCCCTTCGCTGACCCGGAGCCCCGAGCTCCCAGGGTCATCCCCTCGGACCGTCTTCCCCGAGCGGCCCGCCTCCCGTAGAAGATCTCCCCTCGGCAGCGGCGGCCAATCCTTGAGCAAGGTCACTCGAAAGAGCGGTCTTGCGGGCGGGACGGCCATTTTCGAATACGGGTTCGATACGCTGGCGGCGGCACGCGAAGGGGGTGCATCTGAGGTGGTACAGCGCTTCGATGTGACGGGAGCCGACGGCGTACGCCTGGCGGCCTGGGAGTTCCCGGAACCGTCCGGGGTCGTCGGCGGGCCGCGTACGGAACACGGCGCGGCCCTCCCGGGTCCGGGCCCCGCACGGCCCGACGGCGACCGGGGCGGCGACCGGGCCGCCGGCCGTGGCAGCGCCGGGGGCGCCGGCCGCGACAGGGGCCGGGGTGCCGGGCGACCGGCGGCCCTGTTACTCCACGGCCTGATGGGCCACGCCCTGCACTGGACCGGAACCGCCCGCTGGCTCTCCGAACGGCACCGCGTCATCGCCCTCGACCAGCGCGGCCACGGGGACAGCGAGGCCCCCGCCCACGGGCCCTACACCCGCGAGGCCTTCGTCGCCGACGCCGAAGCCGTGATCGAACAACTCGGCCTCGCCCCCGTCACCCTCATCGGGCACTCGATGGGCGCACTCACCGGCTGGCAGCTCGCCGCCCGCCGCCCCGACCTGGTCGGCGCCCTGGTCATCTGCGACATGCGCGCCTCCGCCCTCGGCGCCTCCTCCCAGCGCGAATGGGAGGAATGGTTCCACCGCTGGCCGCTGCCCTTCCCCAGCCAGGACGCCGCCCGCCGGTGGTTCGGCGGGGGCGACCCCCGCGTGGAGCGCCCCGACCCCGGCCGCGGAGCCTTCTTCGCCGAGGTCATGCGACAGACCGAGGACGGCTGGCGCCCGCAGTTCTCCCGCAGCCAGATGCTCGTGGCCCGCGAGACCTGGGTCTACGACGCGCACTGGGAGGAACTCGCCCAGGTCCGCTGCCCCACCCTGGTCGTCCGCGGCCTCGACGGCGAACTCGGCCGGGCCGAGGCCCAGGAGATGGTCCGGGTCCTCCCGGCGGGCCAGTACGCCGAGATCCCCGACGCCGGCCACTACTTCCACTTCGACCAGCCGGCCGCCTGGCGCGCCGTACTCGAACCGTTCCTGGCCGGCGTACCGGCCGGCACCTGACCCGCGGGGTGCGCGCCGGGTGTGCGGGGGCCGGTCATGCCGCGCCGGTCACCCCGGCCCCGGTCCCCGGTGGTCCGCGGCGTACAGCAGCGGTGCCCGCCGGCTCGCCGACCGGGCCGGTCCGCTCAGCCCTTGCTGACCGCCAGCAGGATCTCCGGCAGGTCCCGGGCCACCTTCGGGGCGGCCATCCGCAAGCCCGCCCAGGCGAGCAGCGTCCCCCAGGCGATGCCGGCCGGGAGCACCACCCACAGCAGCTCGTGGTGGTCCGTCACCCGCAGGCCGACGACCAGGGCGATCAGCGGCGCGCAGAGCAGCGCCGACCCCAGCATGCCGCCGAAGATGCTCGACACGGCCAGGCCCGCCTGACCCGGGACCACGCTCTTGAACGCGCCCTCCTGCGGGATGGAGTAAGGGGCGTACGCCGAGGACACCGCGCCGGTGCCCAGCATCGTGCCCAGCAGGCCCAGGACCAGCCCGAGCGCGGCCGGCATCGCCGCCCAGTCGCCGACCAGCCAGGCGGTGACCACGGTGACCAGCACCGTGTACGGGAGGGTGACCAACAGCAGCGCCGCAGCCCGCGCCCGCAGTTCGGCGTAGGCCTCGCGCGGGGTCGAGATGGTCTGCGCGACCATCCAGAAGGCCGAGGTGTCCTGGCCGAACTGGTTGTACATCAGGGCCCCGAGCATGCTCGCGCCGAAGCAGGCCAGGTACACCGAGCCGGTGCCCTGGAGGGCGTTGAAGACGGGCACGATGGCCCCGATGGCCAGGCCGCTGATCCAGCCCGCCTTCGTCTTCGGGTCGCGGAAGCCGTAGCGGAGGGTCCGCTGCATGACCGCGCCGGCCCGGCCGCCGGGCAGCAGCCGCCACAGGCCCTCGCCCGCCGCGCCGTCCCGGGCCGGGGCCGCCGCCGCGACCGTCGACCCGTCCGGGGTGACCATCAGCCGGGTCAGGCTCCGCTCCCAGGACACCAGCAGCGCGAACAGCGCCAGCAGGGTCACGGCCAGCTGGCCCGCGGCCTTGCCGTACGCGCCCTGGCCCGCCGAGTCCACCATCCCGAGCGCGGTCGCCGGAGGCAGCCAGCCCACCACGGCCGCGGCCGGCCGCAGCGCGGCGAGCCCGCCGGGCTCGGTCAGCCGCTGCACGGCGAAATTGACGAACTGCGCGCCGATGGCGATCAGCAGGCCGCTCAGCACGGCCAGGTCGCGGCCCTTGCGGCTGCTCAGAAGCCGCACGTTGGCGGCGGTGACCGCGCGGGCCAGCCCCACGCAGCCGAGCAGCAGCAGCGGGACGGCGAGCACGCCCGCCGCGAGACCGGCCGGGCCGTGCGCCACGGCGACGACCGAACCGACCGCCAGACATGCGGTGAACAGCGGGCCGATGCCGACCAGGGAGGAGACCAGCAGGGCCCGCACCAGGGGCCGCGGCCGCAGCGGCAGCATCACGAGCCGGCTGGGGTCCATGGTCTCGTCCCCGCCGGAGAACATCAGCGGCATCACCGCCCAGCCGAGCCCCATGATCCCGCCGAGGATGACGACGACCGTCCCGGCGTGCGCGTTGCCCCGCAGCACGGACAGGCCCAGCACCACCAGCGCGGCGGCCACCAGGACCGTCGTCAGCGAGCTGACGAAGGCGGCCTTGCGCTTCGCGGACCCCTTCAGGCCGTTCCGCAGCAGCGCCAGCTTGAGCCCCACGAAGATCCGGGTCAGCGGGACGGAGGGAACGCCCGTGGCGGCCGGTCCACCCGTGGCGGCCGGTCCACCCGAACCGGCCGGCCCACCCGAACCGGCCGGTGCGCCCGGTCCGGCCGTCCCGGCGGCAGCGGCGCTCATCGGGCCGCCGCCGTGCCGCCGCCCAGCCAGTCCAGGGACTCGCCGGTGGCCCGCCCCTGCGCGCCGACCAGCTCCAGGAACGCCTGCTGGAGCGAGGGCGCCCCGCCGCGTACGTCGGCCAGCGGGCCCGCGGCGCGGATCCGGCCGGCCGCCATCACCGCGACCCAGTCGCACAGCGACTCGACCAGCTCCATGACGTGGGAGGAGAACACGACCGTGGCCCCGGAGCGGGTGTAACGTTCCAGCACCCCGCGGATGGTCTGCGCGGACACCGGGTCCACGCCTTCGAACGGCTCGTCCAGGAACAGCACTTCCGGGTTGTGCAGGAGCGCGGCCGCCAGGCCGATCTTCTTCCGCATGCCCGTCGAGTAGTCCACCACCAGCTTGTGCTGGGAACCCGCCAGATCGAGCACGTCCAGCAGCTGGGTGGCCCGCTTGTCGGTCTCCTCGCCCGGCAGGCCCCGCAAGCGGCCCATGTAGCCCAGGAGTTCCCGGCCCGACAGCCGCTCGAACAGGCGCAGGCCCTCCGGCAGCACGCCGATCCGGGCCTTGACCTCGGCCGGATCCCGCCACACGTCGTGGCCGGCGACCTCGACCCGCCCCTCGTCCGGCCGCAGCAGGCCGGTCACCATCGACAGGGTGGTGGTCTTCCCCGCCCCGTTCGGCCCGACCAGGCCGATGAACTTCCCGGCGGGCAGCTCGAGATCCACCCCCACGACGGCCGTCTGCTCCCCGAACCGCTTCCGCAGCCCCGTCACCCGCACTGCGGGGACGGCGGCCTCCGCCGCCGCCCCGTCCGCTGCAAACGCCTGGTCAGGCATGTGCCGCCCTGCCTCTCGTACTGTCCCCCGTGTCGGTCACGTCTCACGATACGAGCAGAAATCGGCGCGACCGCATGACGTATGTCATGGACCGGGGCAGGACCGGGCAGGACCGGGGACGCGACCGGGTGCGGACTCAGTCGCGCCGGGCGCGGGCCGAGGACGCCTCCCGCCCGCACGCGTACGCCAGCGGCGAGATCAGCTCCTCGATGTCCGGCAGCCAGCGGTTCGCGGGGGTGGGCCGCCGCGCCCACTGCACCGCACCCCGCCCGCCGTACCGGGTCGGCGGGGCCGCCACGAAGTCGCCCTCGCCGCGCGGCAGCAGGTCGATCGCGGACGGGGACCAGCCGAGGCGGCGCACCAGGTCCGGCACCTTCGCCCCGGCGCCGGGCAGCACGAAGAACAGCATCCGGCGGTCGGGGGTCAGCGTCACCGGGCCCAGGGTGAGCTGCATCCGCTCCATCCGCGCCAGCGCCAGGAACCCGGCGGACTCCGGCACGTCGATCGCGTCGAAGGTCCGGCCGGTCGGCAGCAGGATGGACGCGCCGGGGTGCTTGGTCCACATCCGGCGGGCCTGCACCGCACTGCCCGTGGCCTGCGCCGCCCAGTCCTTCACGGCGGGGTGCGCCCCGGGGGCCGGGCAGTCCGCCGCCTCGCAGGAGCACAGCAGCCCGCTGTCACCGGCCTCCAGCCAGGTTCCGGGGAACACGTCCCAGTGCCGCTCTTCCGCGTACCGCACGGCATGGTCGAGCAGCGGCTCGCCCCGCTGCTTGGGGATGGCTGCGACGTCGGACTCCGTGACTGTCATGGTCTCTTCCACGACCATCACAACTGTGGCTGTCACGGGGGGTTACGGTCCCGAAACGGCAGGGTGACGGAGCATCGATCCTGCATACGGGGCGCATTGGCGCACGGGCGGGGGCGCGCGGGGGGCCGGGGAGCCGAGTCTGGGTAGCGACACACCGCAGAGCGGAAGATTCCCCGGCATTCTCCGCAGACCGCCGGGAAGTGATCAATGGAACGATCACCCGCGGCCACAGGGGGTTTCTCATGGCAGCCAGGCCACTCGTCGCCCGTCAGCCCAACGAAAGGCTGCAGGCGCTCATCCAGGAAGCCGGGTGCTCCAACGCCGGGCTCGCCCGGCGGGTCAACATGTGCGGCGCCGAACACGGCCTCGACCTCCGCTACGACAAGACGTCCGTGGCCCGCTGGCTGCGCGGCCAGCAACCCCGTGGCCGGGCACCGGGAATCATCGCCGAGGCGCTGGGCCGAAAACTCGGCCGGACGGTCACCATCGACGAAATCGGCATGGCCAACGGCAAGAACCTCGCCTCCGGGGTCGGCCTGCAGTTCTCCCCGACCGTGATCGGCGCCATCGAGCAGGTCTGCGAGCTGTGGCGGAGCGACGTCGGCCGGCGGGACTTCCTCTCCGGTTCGACGGTCGCGGCCTCGGCCCTGGTCGAGCCGAGCCGGGACTGGCTGATCACGGGCGCCGACGTGGCGGTCGCCCGGTCGGGCGGCTCACGGGTCGGCATGTCCGACGTGGAGGCCGTCAGGGCGACCACCGACGCCCTCACCGACCTCGACCACCGCTTCGGCAGCGGCCACGTCCGCCCGGTGGTCGTGCACTACCTCAACAGCGTGGTGTCCGGCCTGATCGGCGGCTCGTACCGGGAACCGGTCGGGCGTGCGCTGTTCGCGGCCGTGGCCCGGCTCACCGAACTGGCCGGCTACATGGCGGTGGACACCGGCCAGCCCGGGCTGGCGCAGCGCTACTACATCCAGGCCCTGCGGCTGGCGCAGGCGGCGGGGGACCGGGCGTACGGCGGCTACGTGCTGGCGGCGTCCATGAGCCACCTCGCGGCGGAGCTGGGCAACCCCCGGGAGATCGCCCAGCTGGCGCGCGCGGCCCAGGAGGGCACGCGGGGCCAGGTCACCCCGCGTGCGGAGGCGATGTTCTACGCGGCCGAGGCGCGGGGCCACGCCCTGCTGGGGGACGCGCGGGCGGCCGCGGTGCTGTCCTCGCGGGCCGTGACCGCGCTGGAACGGGCGGAACCGGAGTCGGGGGACGATCCGGTCTGGATCCGGCATTTCGACGAGGCGTACCTCGCCGACGAACTGGCGCACTGTCACCGGGACCTCGGGCAGGCAGAGGCGGCTGCGCGGCGGGCGGAGGAGGCGTTGCGGGCACTGCCCGCGACGAAGGCCCGCAGACGGGCCATCGGCCTGCTGCTGCTGGCCACCTCGCAGGTACAGCAGCGGGAGGTGGAGCAGTCCTGCGCCACGGCCGCCCAGGCGGTGGAGCTGCTGTCCGGGCTCCGCTCGAACCGCGGCGCGGAGTACCTGGACGACTTCCGCATCCGCCTCGACCCCTTCCGGGACGAGGCCGCGGTACGCGAGTTCACCTCCAGGCTGGCCCCGGCGGCCTGAGCCGCAAGATCACTTCGGAGGCCCGCGGGGCCCTTCCGCGACCGGGTTGCGACCGGCCGCGGTCGGCCCCCGCGGCCCCCGCGGGTGGGGTGCACCGGGTAGCGTGACCCGACGGTTCGGAAGGTTCGGGCAGTCGGAGGAGGATCCCGGTGACGCAGAGCACACAAGGCGGTTACCCGCACGAGGGTGCGCCGTGGGGCCCGCCACCGGCCGCCGACCCCCACGGCCGGGGCCCGCAGCCGGCCCACGAGGCGGCGACCCGGTACATCCCGCCGGTGCCCGGTGAGGGTCCGGGGTACGGCTATCCGCAGCAGCCGGTGCAGGAGGCCGCGACGCAGTACATCCCGCCGGTCCCGGCGGACGGCCCGGCGTACGGTTACCCGCCGGCTGCCCACGAGGCGGCGACCCGGTACATCCCGCCGGTGCCCGGTGAGGGTCCGGGGTACGGCTATCCGCAGCAGCCGGTGCAGGAGGCCGCGACGCAGTACATCCCGCCGGTCCCCGCGGACGGCCCCGGCTACGGCCACCAGCCCGCCACCCACGAGGCGGCCACCGCGTACATGCCGACCGTGCCCCCGGCCCCCGGCGGTCCGGCCGGGACGGGCGAGGCGGCCACCCAGTACATACCGCCCGTGCCGGCCGGCCCGGGTGCTCCGGGCGCGATGGGCGCTCCGGGCGGAATGGGCGACGAGGCCGCGACGCAGTACATACCCCCCGTGCCGGCCGGTCCGGACCAGGCGGCGACGCAGTACCTCCCGCCGGTGCCGGCCGGGCCCGCGGACGGGCACCACGAGGCCGCCACCCAGTACCTGCCGCCGATCGAGGAGCCGGTGCTCCGGCAGCCGGCGCCCCCGCAGGCGTACCCGCCGCCGCAGCAGCCGGGACGGCAGGGGTTCCGGAGCCCGCAGGGCCCCCAGCCCGTGCCGCCGCAGCCGCAGCAGCCGTACCCCTACGAGGAGGACCAGCCGCCGCGCCGCGTCTCCGCCGGGATCATCGCGGCCGGGGTCATCGGGCTCGCCGTCGCCGGCCTCGGGGTCGGGGCGCTGCTCAGCGAGGACAAGGCGCAGAACAACGACCCCGCCGCGGTGTCCTCCGTACCCTCACCCAGCGGTTCCGCGGCGGGCGCCGCCGAGGCCCCCGTCGACCCCGCCCGCGCCCAGGCGGTCCAGCTCGACAAGCTGCTCGCCGACAGCAACGACAGCCGCGCCGCCGTGATCAAGGCGGTGGACGACATCAAGGGCTGCCGGAACCTGGACCAGGCGGCCGACGACCTGCGCGACGCCGCCCGGCAGCGCGACGAGCTGGTGACCCGGCTCCAGGACGTCAGGATCGACAAGCTGCCGGACCACGCGAGGCTCTCCGCCTCGCTGACCAAGGCGTGGAAGTCCTCGGCCGCGGCCGACCGTTCGTACGCGAGCTGGGCCGACGACGTCGCCGGCGGCAAGGGTGACGACGACAAGGGTGACGGCAAGGGCGACGACAAGAAGATGTGCAAGGACGGGAAGGCCCGCGGCACCGCCGACGCGGCCGCCGGCAACAAGTCGAGCGGCGAGGCCACCAAGGCCAAGGAACAGGCCGCCGTCCTCTGGAACAGGGTCGCCGGCAAGTACCAGCTGACCAAGCGCGACAAGACCCAGCTCTAGGGCCTGTCCGGCCGCGCCTTCCGGCCCGGCCCGGCCCGGCCCGGCCCAGCCCGGCCCGGGCCGGGCCGGCCCAGCCCGGCCCAGCCCGCGGTCAGCCGGTGGTCAGCCGGTGGTCGGGGCCTGCTCCATGACCTCCGTCATGTCCAGCGCCTGCTGGCCCGGCTGGGCCACCAGCCGCCCGGCCTGCACCACCTGGAAGGTGACCCGCCCGTTGATCAGCCGCGGGTAGCCGCGGACGGCCCGCATGTCCTGGAAGCGCCAGCGGAGGTCCGGGGTGAGGCCGGCGGTGGCGACCCCGTCGGAGGTGTCCAGCACATTGGCGATCCGGCGCGCGGTGACCTTCTTCTCCGCGCCGATGCGCCGCACGGCCTCCGTGAAGACGGTGTACGCGATCCAGGTGGTCTGCGTCCCGACGTCGGCGGGGTCCACGTCGTCGTCGCCGAAGGCGTGCTCGTCGATGACCTTCCGCATCGGGGCCCACAGCGGGTCGGTGGCCACCGGGTACCAGCTGGTGACGTACGCGCCCTCGAAGGGACTGTCCGTGCCGCCGGTGCGGTCCACCAGACCCTGGCTGACGCTGCCCTGGACGGAGGAGATCTGCGGCCGCCGCTTCTTGTCGGTCTTCTCGTCGAGGCGGCGGAAGGAGTCGAAGAACGTCTCGGTGCGCTCGCCGAGCGCAGCCGTGACGCAGCCCTTCTCCTTGCCCGCGGAGGCGTGGTCGAGTGCCTCGCGCGCCTGGACGCCGTAGTCGGCGGAGTCCTCGGCGGCCCGGATGTCGGTGGCCTCGTCCGGCTTCTGCGCCTTGAGGCCGGCGTTCAGCAGGATCGGCAGCGAGTCGCCCGCGAGGGTGTCGGGCCGGACCAGGGCGACCTGGCGGCAGGCGGACTGGGCGAGCTGGTGTCCGGCGCCGGCGAGCAGGGCGGGCTGGCCGCCGTTCACCGGGTAGGACAGCACGCTCTGGAACTCCTCCTGGGAGACGCCGTAGCCGCCGATGTAGGGGATGCCGGCGGTCTCCAGGGGGGTCATGAAGGCGCGGCCGTGCTGGCTGTACGAGCCGACCACCGCGACGGCCTTCTCGGCCACGGCCCGGCGTGCGCAGTCGGCGGCGCCGCTCGCGGTGTTGTGCTCGTCGCAGGTGACCACGCGCAGTTTGTGGCCGTTGATGCCGCCCTTGGAATTGATCCACTGCTCGTACGCGCGGGCCATGGCGGGCATGCCCGGCATGTTGGTGGCCTTGCTGTCCTCCGGCGCCCAGGTCATCACCGTGAGGGTCTCCCCGGAACCCCCTGTGTTTCCGGGGAGCACCCCACAGCCGGCGACCAGGGACGCACCCATCACCACCGAAAGGAGGGACCGGGCCGGAAGAGTGCGTCGCTTGTTGGTCATGACCACGCAGACTTCCGGCCCCGGGTAACCGTGGCGTGAGGCGTTCACAACATCGGGTGACGCACGGGTGAATTACAGGAGAGGAATGCGGAACAGGACCATCCGATTCCTTCCCGGGGCGCTCAAGATCCCCCCGGACGGGAACGTACGATCGAAAGCGTGACATTCGCCGAAGGTTCCGATACCCCTTCCCGCCGCGGCCGCCGCTCCTCCACCATGGGCGGCATGCCGCTGAACGACATGCCGTGGTGGCGCTGGCGCAGCAACGTGCGCTCGGCGCTGCACATGCTTTCCGATCCGGTCTTCCAGGAGGACACCTGGCTGGCCGGCGCCGAGGGCTACGGGGACGTCACCGACGCCGTGTACCGGCTGGTCGAGGACACCTGGCTCGACAGCTGGTCCGCCGAGAAGTACGTCGGGACGATCTTCCGTGACTCCCAGGAGGCCGCCCTCGTCGACGTCGCCGTGCTGCGGGTGCTGCGCATCCTGCACCAGACAGGCCCGGACGCCCCGGTCGCCACCTATCTGGAGCACCACGGCTGGCCCGAGGCGGTGCGCGCGGCCCGCGAGGCGCACGTACGGCTGGCCACCGCCGACGGCGACGACCCGGACGCGCGTCCCCGCTCGCTGGAGGTCCTGCGGATACTGACACGTTCGGCCTGACCGGTGTGAAAGGCTGTGCTGCCATGAGCGATGAGCCGCACCAGCAGCCCCAGCAGTACGTACTGACCCTCTCCTGCCCGGACAAGCAGGGCATTGTGCACGCAGTGTCCAGCTACCTGTTCATGACCGGGTGCAACATCGAGGACAGCCAGCAGTTCGGCGACCGCGACACCGGCCTGTTCTTCATGCGGGTCCACTTCACCGCCGACGCCCCGCTGACGGTGGAGAAGCTGCGCGCGAGCTTCGCCGCGATCGGCGACTCCTTCCAGATGGACTGGCAGATCCACCGCTCCGACGAGCGGATGCGGATCGTGCTGATGGTCTCGAAGTTCGGCCACTGCCTGAACGACCTGCTGTTCCGGTGCCGGATCGGCGCCCTTCCGGTGGAGATCGCGGCGGTGGTCTCCAACCACACCGACTTCGCCGAACTCGTCGGCTCCTACGACGTCCCCTTCCACCACATCCCGGTGACGAAGGACACCAAGGCGGAGGCCGAGGCGCAGCTGCTGGAGCTGGTCCGGGCGGAGAACGTCGAGCTGGTCGTGCTGGCCCGCTACATGCAGGTGCTGTCGGACGCGCTGTGCAAGGAGCTCAGCGGCCGGATCATCAACATCCACCACTCCTTCCTCCCGAGCTTCAAGGGCGCCAAGCCGTACCACCAGGCGCACGCCCGCGGCGTGAAGCTCATCGGCGCCACGGCCCACTACGTCACCGCCGACCTCGACGAGGGCCCGATCATCGAGCAGGAGGTCGAGCGGGTCGGCCACGAGGTCACCCCCGACCAGCTGGTGGCCATCGGCCGCGACGTGGAGTGCCAGGCACTGGCCCGCGCGGTGAAGTGGCACAGCGAGCACCGCGTCCTCCTCAACGGCTCCCGCACGGTGGTCTTCGCCTAGGGCCTGTCCGGCGGATCAGGGTCGGACAGGCCCTGGCCCCGCCGGGGGCTGCGGGGCCCGACGACGTGCCCCCAGCCCCGACGGGCTACAGCCGGCTCAGGGACGCCGCCGCGAAGAGGACGTCGCGGATCGCCTCGCGGTCGCCGTGCTGGCCCGCGGCCGCTTCCTCCGGCGTGACGCGGCCCGCCGCGAGCTGGCAGAACTCAACCCCGTCCAGCGCGATCTGCGCCACCGTGTGTTCCGCGGACGTCGCCGCCGCCGGAGAGTCCAGCGCGATGTCCCAGGAGCCGCCGCGGGCCCCCTCGATCTCCAGGTGCAGGGTCCGGCCCGGAGAGCCCGCCGAGACCAGCCCGCGCGCCGGGGAGGCCAGCCCCGCGCGCCGCCGCTCGGCCAGCGCGCCCGGCAGCTGCCGCGCCGCCAGGTCGATCATGCGGTGCAGGTGCGCCCCGGACGGCGGATCGTAGGGATAGTCCACCGCTTCGGCGATGTCCCACGCGTGCACCCAGCACTCGAAGGCCCGCTCCAGGAACGCGTCCCCCAGCGGGAGCCGGAAGTCCCCGTAGTCCACCTCCAGTTCGGCGACCCCGCGCCCGGCGAAGGACACCGTGCGGACCAGCGTGTGCCCCTGCTCCCGCCAGGGCTCGCGGACCTGCCGGGTGGTCGGGTACGGGGACGACTCCCAGAAGTGCTCGGTACGGGCGGCCGGCACGGCCGGTGCCTCCGCGCCCAGCGGGTCGTCCAGCCCGAGCGCGGTCGCCACCAGCCCGTCCACGGACAGCAGGTGGCCGATCACCCCGGCCACTGTGGTCCGGCGCGTCTGCCGGCGTTCCTCCCCGAACCACTTCAGCCGCACCGGGGTGTGCCACTCCGCGTCCCCGAAGTCCCGCAGCAGCGCGTCCAGCCGCGCGGCCTCGGTGTCGTACGGGCTCGCCCACGCCGGCACCGGGATCCGGGCCGGCCGCTTCCCCAGGCAGCCCTCCAGCACCCGGGACCGCAGCAGCGGGTTCAGGTCCAGGCTCTCCTCGGGGTGCAGCAGCCCCACCGCGTCCCGCAGCCGCAGCGCCTCCTCCGCGCACGGCGCGCACTCGGTGAGGTGGTCCTCGACGGCCTGGGTCTCCTCCGCCGAGCACGCGGCCAGCGCCCACGCGCCCAGCAGGGACTTCAGCACCGCGTGCGTGGGCGGCGGCTCCGGCGCCGCCTCGGGCGGCAGGTCGTCGGCGGCGCCGCGCGGACCCGGTATCCGGGCGGGACCCGGGAGGCCGTGGTCGTCGTCGCGGGACTCGGCGGGGCCGTTCATCGTGAGCTTCCGTATCCGGGCGGGCCGTATCCGGGAGGGGCGGTGCCCTCCCGCGGCAGGACGTTGGCGGTCGACAGCAGCTGCAGGCCCAGGCGCAGCCGGCGCCGCGCCTCGTCCTCGCTGATCTGCAGGTCGGCGGCGGCCTGGCGGTAGTCCCGGCGCTTGAAGTACGCCAGTTCCAGCGCGGCCCGCAGCGGCGCGGGCATGGAGGTGACGATGTAGTCCGCGCGGGCGGCCGCGTTGGCGCTGCGCACCTTCTGCTCCAGCTCCTCGCGGGAGCCCCGACCGTGCTCGGCCTGGCGCAGCCGGGCCACCGCCTGGCCCTGGGTGATCCGGGCGACCCAGGAACGCATGGAGCCCTGCTTCGGGTCGTAGGCGTCCGGGTTCTCCCAGATGTATCCGAACACCTCGCGGGTGATCCGGTCCGCGGCCTGCTCGTCGCCCAGCACCCGGTGCGCGAGGCTGTGCACGAGCGACGCGAACCGGTCGTAGAGCTCCCCGAGCGCCGCGGCCTCGCCGCGGGCGAGGCGCTGCTGCATCTTGCGGTCCCAGCGGGGTGGTGCGTCCTTCGGCATCGAAGCCTCCAGCCCTTCCCGGCCCTTCCCAGCCTTTGTCGACCTTCCCGAATGTAGTGTCACCGGGCCGCCGTG
This sequence comes from Streptomyces sp. NPDC089799, assembly GCF_040684755.1. Taxonomy (NCBI): domain Bacteria; kingdom Bacillati; phylum Actinomycetota; class Actinomycetes; order Kitasatosporales; family Streptomycetaceae; genus Streptomyces; species Streptomyces sp. NPDC089799. Next base: position 25,872 of record NZ_JBFBGR010000050.1, read on the forward strand.
TGCCCGTTTTGCGGGAACCTCCCCCCGGAAGTGCCGGTTCTGATAGTGCCGGTCGGGGCTTTGGCGGGTTTCCGCGGGCTCCCGCGGGCGCGCGCCCCGTCGCGCTCCTCGTGCGCGGGTTCGATGCGGCCACCTGCTTGCCCGCTTCGGTTAACGCGCAGGCCACATAGGCCGTACGCTCCTGCCTTGTCTTGAACTGAACCCCACCGCACATGTGAAGGCGGATCTCGTATATGGACACCGCAGAGTACGAGCGCAAGATCGCCGCCCGATTCGCCCTCTTCGACCAGGACGGCAACGGCTATATCGACCGTGAGGACTTCAGCAAGGCTGCCCGTGCGGTGATGGCCGAATTCGGCGTCACCGCACGCTCCGACAAGGGGCAGGCGGTCTTCGGCGGAGCCGAGGCGTTCTGGCAGGGCATGGCCGGCATCGCCGATGTGGACGGCGACCAGCGGGTCACCCGCGAGGAGTTCGTGACCGGGGCGGCCAAGCGGCTGCAGGACAGCCCCGAGCGGTTCGCCGGGATCGCCGAGGGCTTCCTGCACGCGGTGATCGCGGTCGCCGACGAGGACGGCGGCGGTGTGACCCCGGAGGCCGCGGCCCGGGTGCTGCGGGTGCTGGGCGTGGCGCCGGACCTGGCCGTGACGGTGTCCACCGCGCTGGACGACGACGGGGACGGCCGGATCTCCGAGGCCCGGATCCTGACCGCCTTCGCCGCGTACTGCGGGGTCGACCCGGACGCGTGAACCCGGGCGGGTTTCCCGTACGCATGACCCCGTACGCATGACGCCGGACGCGTGATCCCGTACGCATGACGCCGGACGCGTGATCCCGCACGCGGGACCGCACGCGCCGCCGCCCCGGCCCTCGTTCAGCGCGCCGCTGCCGGGGGCGGCGGCGTGGCGGGTGCCGTCGGGGCGGTCGGAGTGCCCGGGGCCGTGGGTGCCGTCGGGGCCGGCGGGTTGGACGGCCCGGACGGCTGGGCCTCGGCCGGGACCTCCCACGCGTGCTCAGGGGTGATGATCTTCGTGATCGCCGCCGTGATCTGCGAGCTCAGGTTGCCGCCCTTGTCGGTGTCGGCGTTGACGAGCACGACCAGCGTGGTCCCGGCAGAGGGCAGCCGTACGGCGACGCTCTCGTAGCCGGGGAGTTCGCCGTTGTGCCCGATCCACCCGTCGATCTCGGCGATGCCCAGCCCGTAGCCGATGCCGGGGTGGCCGGTCGCTCCCATGCGCAGCCGCTGGGCCTGGGTGCCCGGCTCCAGCAGCCGCTTGCCGCCGGGGAGCTTTCCGGACGTCAGGACGGGCACCCAGCGGTGCAGGTCGTCCAGGTCGGAGACGGCCGCTCCGGCGGCCCAGGCCCAGGAGGGGCTCCAGTTCGAGGCGTCGGCGATCTTCCCGTCCGGCGTGAAGTTCGTGTACCCGTGGGCGTAGGGCGAGGGCATCGCGCCGTCGGACGGGAGTGAGGTGTCGTTCAGGCCGGCCGGGCCGAAGACGTGCTGCTCCAGGTAGGCGTCGAGGGGCTGCCCGGAGACCTTCTCGATCAGCATGCCCAGCAGGACCGTGTTGGTGTTGCTGTACTCCCACCGTGTCCCGGGCGGGAAGTTCGCCGGGTGCGCGAAGGCGATGTCCACCAGTTGCCGGGGCGTCCAGGAGTGCTGGGGGTCGGCCTTCATGGTGTCCAGCAGGCCCTCGTCCTCGGTGTAGTTGTAGAGGCCGCTGCGCATGTCGGCGAGCTGCCGGACGGTGATCCGGTCGCCGCCGGGCACCCCGTCCACGTAGCGGGAGATCGGGTCGTCCAGGCCGACCTTGCCGTCGTCGACGAGCTGGAGCAGCGCGGTGACGGTGAAGGTCTTGGTGACGCTGCCGAGCCTGCTGTACAGGTCCGTCTTCATCGGGAGGCCGAGCGCGGAGTCGGCGGTGCCGAAGGAGCGCACGTAGTCGCCGCGCCCGTCGATCCACACCCCGACGTTGGCGCCGGGGATGTCGGCCTGCTCCATCACGCGTTCGATGGCCCGGTCGAGCCGTTCGGTGGTGACGGGGTCGAGGCCGTCGCGCAGGGGCGCCCCCGAGGCGGGCACCTGCGCGGTGCCGAGTACGCCCAGGACCAGGGCGGCGGCGGCACAGGCCGTACGGCTTCGGAGTCCGGGCATGGGGAGATCACCTCAAAGGTGCCGGTCCCCGAGAGCGACGGGCATGCCCTACCCATCCTAGGAACCGGTCCGGGCGGCGGCGAGCGGGCGGGGTTCAGCCCCCGGCCGGCGCCCGGTTGCCGGGTGCCGGGTCCCCGAGGGCTCGGACCCCGGGCACTCGGTCCCCGGGCACTCAGCCCCCCGGCGTGAAGATCCGGTCCAGCCGGTGCCGGAGCAGCCCGGCCGCGGACTCCGGGGTGCGGAAGCCGGCAAGGACGCTGGTGCCGAGCCCGGCGGACATGGCCAGCAGGGCGGCAGCCTCGGCGCGCGGGTCGGTGTCCGGTGCCGTCAGGCGCGCGTCCACGGCCTTCTCCAGCAGCCCGGTGACCGCGTCCTCGGCGGCCCGCGGGCTGTCGAAGGCGGGCTGGGCGGCGAGTGTCGGGTCGGTGACCGCCAGGATCGTGTACGAGGTGTGGACGAGGTGGAAGGCGCGGCTCTCCTCGTCGGCCGGCAGCGCGGTCAGGAGCAGGGCCTCGACCACCGCGCGCGGGCCGGGGTCCGGTCCGGCGGCGGCGACCGCCGCCCCGACCCGCGCGCCGAACCGCTCGACCAGGTGCCGGAGGCCGTAGAGCAGCAGCTTCTCCTTGGTCTCGAAGTAGTACTGCACCAGCCTCAGCGACACTCCGGCCTCGGCCGCCACGTCCCGCATGCCCACCGCGTGCAGGCCGCGCGCGGCGGCCACCCGGATCAGGGCCTCGGCGATCTGGGTACGGCGTTCCTCGTGGTCCACGCGCTTGGGCATCGGACTGCTCTCTCCTGCCTCCTCGACTCCCTTGATGGTACAGCCGTACCAAGATCGTGGTACGGTCGTATCACGAAAGACCGGATGACCAGGTCCCAGGAGGTGGCCCCGTGCCCGAGAAGACCAGCGCCCGCCGACCCGACGTCGGCCGGTACGTCAGCGACGCCCTGCGCGACCGCTACTTCGCCGCCTGCGACGCCGTCTACGCGCTGGGGGCGCCGATCCGCTCCGAGACCGACGTGGAGACGAGCTTCGGCACCACCCACGTCTACCGGTACGGCCCCGCCGGCGACCCGGCCGCGGAGGCCCGCACCCCCGTGGTCCTGATCCACGGCGCCGGCTCCTGCGCCGCGACCTGGTACCCCAACACCCCGGACCTCGCCGCCGACCGCCCGGTCTACGCCCTGGACACCCCCGGCGACGCCAACCGCAGCGTGCACCGCGAGCCGATGTGGCAGCCGGAGCGCGCCGCCCAGTGGCTCGACGAGGCGCTCGACGGCCTCGGCCTCGACCGGGTCCACCTGGTCGGCGCGTCCTACGGCGGCTGGCTGGTGCTCAACATGGCGCACCGCCGGCCCGGCCGCCTGGCGTCCGTGACCGCGCTCGACCCCGGCGGCCTGGAGAAGGTCGGACTGCGCTTCTTCGCCTGGGTGTTCGTCAGCCTCTTCGCCACCCTCGCGCCCAAGCCGCTGCGCCGGCGCCTCGCCACCTGGCTGGAGCAGCCGGTGCTCGTCGTGCCCGAGCTGCGGGCGATGGCGCTCGCGGGCGTCCGGGCGTACCGGATCCGCCGCCCGGCACCGCTCCCGCTGGCCGAGGAGGCGCTGCGCTCCGTCCGCACCCCGCTCTACCTGGTGCTGGGCAGGCGCAGCCTGCTGCTCGACCCCGACCGGCAGGTGGAGCGGGTGCCGCGGCTGGTGCCGGGTGCCCGCGCGGAGATCATCTCCGGGACCGGCCACGGCCCGCAGATCGACCACGCGGGCGAGGTCAACCGCCGGATGCTCGCCTTCATGGAGGACGTGGACCGGCTCCCGGCGGACGCCACGGGTGTCCGGCCGGCGTAGGACTCGGGCGGCTTGGGGCTCGGGCGGTGTGGAACTCACCCGGTGCAGGGCCCATCCTGCGCAGGACCCATCCTGCGCAGGACCCATCCGGCGCAGTGCTCAGTCTGCGTAGCGCTCGCGGAGCTTGTACTTCAGGACCTTGCGGAGCGTGTCGTTCCGGGGGAGGGCCTCGACCACTTCCAGCTGCTCCGGCAGCTTGTGGGTGGCGAGGCCCTCGGCGCGCAGGTGGGCGGTGACGGCCGGCAGGGTGAGCGGGGCGGCCCCCGCAGGCTGTTCGACGACCGCGCAGACGCGTTCGCCGCGTTCGGGGTCGGGCAGTCCGATGACGGCGACGTCGGCGACGCCGGGCAGGGTGTGCAGGAGGTCCTCGATCTCCTTGGCGGAGATGTTCTCGCCCTTGCGGATGATGACGTCCTTGCTGCGGCCGGTCAGCACCAGGTGGCCCGTCCCGGTGAGGTGCCCCAGGTCACCGGTGATCAGGTAGCCGTCGGGGTCGAAGACCGCCGCGGTCTGCGCCGGGTCGAGGTAGCCGCGGCAGACGGCCTCGCCGCGCAGCCGGACCTCGCCGTCCGTGCCGGCGGGGAGGGGCTTGCCGTCCGGGTCGGTGATGCGGACGGACATGCCGGCGGGGGGCCGGCCCTCGGTGTTGGCCAGGTTCTCGTCGGTGTCGTCCGGGGAGCCCATGGTGATCATCGGGACCTCGGTCATTCCGTAGCCGTGGGTGAGCCGGCAGCCCAGTTCGCGGGTGACGGCGTGGTAGACCTCGGGGGGTTTCGGGGCCCCGCCGCCCGCGAGCAGCCGCAGGCTGGGGATCAGCTTCGCGCCGGGCGGCAGCTTGCGCTGTTCGGCCAGGAACATGGAGTAGAAGGCGGTGGAGCCGCCGGCCACCGTGACCCCGTGCCGCCGGTAGCCGTCCAGGGCGTCGGGGAGCGCGAACTTCTCGAAGAGGACCGCCGGGAAGCCGTAGAGGAGCAGCATCACCAGGTAGTCGGGGCCGCCTATGTGGGCGTAGGGGAAGGCGATGGAGCCGACGTCGGCGGCGCTCAGCCGGAGGGCGTGGGCCAGGCAGGAGCCGCCGGCGATGAGCGAGCGGTCGGTGTGCAGGACGCCCTTGGGGTCCGAGGTGGTGCCGGAGGTCCAGTAGATCCACCGGACGTCCGTGCCCGACTCCGGGGGTGCGGGCAGGACTGCCGGGTCCCCCTCGGGCAGGTCGCCGTACGCCTCGAAGACGCCGCGGGCGCCGAGCCGTGCGGCCATGGCGGTGTGGTCGAAGCCGCGCCAGGTGCCCGGCACGGCGAAGAAGCCGGCCCCGGAGGCGGTGAGGGCGAAGCCGACCTCGCGGTCCCGGTAGAAGGGGATGACGGGGGACTGGACGGCGCCGAGCCGGGCGAGGGCGACCGACAGCAGCACCGTCTCGATGCGGGTGGGCAGCTGCCAGGCGACGACCGTGCCGGGGCGGACGCCGAGGCCGTGCAGTCCGGCGGCCACGCGTTCGGCGCGGTCGCGCAGCCCGCCGAAGGTGAGGGTCCGGCCGGTCTCCGCCTCGATCAGCACGGGGGCGTCCGGGGTGAGCCCGGCCCGGCGGGTGATCAGTTCCCAGAAGGTGGCCGACCGGTCCAGTTCGCGTGCGGTGTCCGTCATGCCCGGCCTCCCGTGGCGTCCTGACCTGACGTTCTGTCAGATCGACGGAGAGCGTAGGCCGGGAGCGCTTTACGGTCCAGGGTGTGCGGGGCTAGCTTGTTTCTGACGGGTCATCAGAAAGTTATCGGAGATTGTTCCGAAACAGGTGAGGGGACTCCATGGAACTGCCTCGGATCATCAGCGTCGACGACCACGTGATCGAACCCGCCCATCTCTTCGACCGCTGGCTGCCGGCCAAGTACCGGGACCGCGGACCCAAGGCCGTCACGGCCGGCATCGGCGAGCTCGCGTACGTCGGCGGCAAGTACCAGATCACGATGGACCCCGACGGCCCGCCCACCGACTGGTGGATCTACGAGGACCTCAAGTTCCCGTACAAGCGCAACATCGCCGCCGTCGGCTTCGACCGGGACGAGATGACCCTGGAGGGCATCACCCGGGAGGAGATGCGGCGCGGCTGCTGGGACCCGGCCGCCCGGCTCAAGGACATGGACCTCAACCACGTCGAGGCGTCGCTCTGCTTCCCGACCTTCCCCCGCTTCTGCGGCCAGACCTTCGCCGAGGCCCACGACAAGGAGGTCGCCCTCGCCTGCGTCCGCGCCTACAACGACTGGATGGTCGAGGAATGGTGCGGCGACAGCGGCGGCCGGCTGATCCCGCTGTGCATCATCCCGCTCTGGGACATCGACCTCGCCGTCGCCGAGATCCGCCGCAACGCCGCCCGCGGGGTGCGCGCCGTCACCTTCTCCGAGATCCCCACCCACCTGGGCCTGCCGTCCATCCACTCCGGCTACTGGGACCCCTTCTTCGCGGTCTGCCAGGAGACCGGCACCGTGGTGAACATGCACATCGGGTCCTCCTCCCAGATGCCCGCCGCCTCCCCCGACGCCCCGCCCGCCGTCCAGGCCAGCCTGAGCTTCAACAACGCGATGGCCTCGATGATGGACTTCCTCTTCAGCGGGGTGCTCGTCCGCTTCCCCCGGCTCAAGCTCGCCTACAGCGAGGGCCAGATGGGCTGGATCCCGTACGCCCTGGAACGCGCGGACGACGTGTGGCAGGAGCACCGGGCCTGGGGCGGGGTGCGCGGCCTGATCCCCGAGCCCCCGTCGACGTACTACTACCGGCAGATCTTCTGCTGCTTCTTCCGCGACAAGCACGGGATCGCCTCCCTCGACGTCGTCGGCCGCGACAACGCCACCTTCGAGACCGACTACCCGCACGTGGACTCGACCTTCCCGCACACCAAGGAGGTCGCCCTCGACCACGTCAAGGGACTCGACGAGGAGACCGTTTACAAGCTGATGCGGGGCAACGCGATCCGGATGCTCGGACTGGACGTGGTCTGAGCCGCCATGGACCTCACCTACACCGAGGCGGAAGAGGACTTCCGGGCCCGGCTGCGGGAGTGGCTGGCCAAGGTGCTGCCGGCCCTCCCGGACAAGCCATCGCCCGACGACTGGCCGGGCCGGCGGGCGTACGACGCGGGCTGGCAGCGGATGCTCCACGACGCCGGGTACGCCGACGTGCACTGGGACGCCTCCCCGACCCGCCGGCTGATCTTCCTGGAGGAGACCGAACGGGCCGGCGCCCCCTACGTCGGGGCGAACTTCGTCGGACTGCTGCACGCCGGACCGACCATCGCCGCCGAGGGCACCGAGGCCCAGCGGGAGCGCTGGCTGCCCCCGGTGCTGCGCGGGGACGAGATCTGGTGCCAGGGCTTCTCCGAACCGGACGCCGGCTCGGACCTGGCCTCCCTGCGCACCCGGGCGGTCCGCGACGGGGACGACTACGTGGTGACCGGATCGAAGATCTGGACCTCGCACGCGGAAGTGGCCGACTGGTGCGAGCTGCTGGTGCGCACCACCCCCGTCGGCCCGGCGACGCCCAAGCACCGCGGGATCACCTGGCTCGCGATGCCGATGGACGCGCCGGGCATCACCGTACGGCCGCTGCGGACGCTGGCGGGGTCCACCGAGTTCGCCGAGATGTTCCTCGACGAGGTCCGGGTGCCGGTGGCCAACCGGGTCGGCGAGGAGGACGACGGCTGGCGGGTCACCATGGTCACCCTCTCCTTCGAGCGGGGGACGGCCTTCGTCGGAGAGGTCGTGGCCTGCCGCCGCACCCTGGGCGGGCTGGCCAGGGAGGCGCGGCGCAACGGCCGCTGGGACGACCCGGTGCTGCGGCGCAGGCTGGGCCGGCTGCACGCGGAGTTCGGGGCGCTGTGGCGGCTCACCCAGTGGAACGTCAGCGAGGCGGAGGCGTCGGGCGGGGTGCCGGGGGCCGGCGGCTCGGTGTTCAAGCTCCGCTACTCGCACGCCCGGCAGGAGCTGTACGACGCGGCGGCCGAGGTGCTCGGGGCCGGGGCGCTGTCCCTGCAGGGGGAACGCCGGGAACAGGGGGAATGGGCCCTGGACCGGCTCTCCTCCCTCTCGTACACGATCGCGGCGGGCACCTCGCAGATCCAGCAGAACATCGTGGCCGAGCGGATCCTCGGCCTGCCGAAGGGGCGGTGAGGGTGCCGTGGACTTCCGGCTGACGGAGGACCAGCGCGACCTGAGAGCGGGCGTACGGGAGCTGCTCGCGGGCCGCTACGGGCGGGAGGCCCTGCGCGCCTCGCTCGACACCGGAACGACGGTGGACCGCGGACTGTGGCGGGAGCTGGGCGACGCCGGGTTCTTCGCCCTGCGGCTGCCGGAGGCGGAGGGCGGGGTCGGACTCGGGCTGCCGGAGGCGGTGCTCGTCTTCGAGGAGGCCGGGCGCGCCCTGGTGCCCGGCCCGCTGGTCGCCACCCACCTGGCGGCCGGAACGGTCCCGGGCGCGGCGGAGGGCTCGGCCGTGGTCACCGCCTACGACCTGGCGGACGGCCTGGTGGCCCACCTCGCCGAGTCGGACGCGGTGCTGGGGGCCGACTCCGGCACCCCGCCGCCGACCGGCACCGCGACCGCCTCGGTGGACCCGCTCACCCCGCTGCACCGGGTGGCCGCGGCGGGGGTGGCGGGTGCGGCCGGGGTGGAGGGTGCGGCCGGGACCGCGCCGGCCCCGGTGTACCGGCGCGAGGGGGCGCTGCTGACCGCGGCGCTCCAGCTGGGCAGTGCGCTGCGGACGGTGGAACTGGCGGTGGCGTACGCCGGCGAGCGCGAGCAGTTCGGGCAGCCGATCGGAGCCTTCCAGGCGGTCAAGCACCTGTGCGCGCAGATGCTGGTGCGGGCCGAGGTGGCCCGTACGGCGGTCTACGCGGCGGCGGTGACGGGCGTACCGGCGGAGACGGCGGCGGCGAAGCTGCTGGCGGACGAGGCGGCGGTGCGCAACGCCCGGGACTGCCTGCAGGTGCACGGCGGGATGGGGTTCACCTGGGAGGCGGACGTGCACCTGCACCTGAAGCGGGCGTGGGTGCGGGCCGAGCAGTGGTGCACGGCTGCGGAGTGCGAGGAACTGCTGGCGGCAGACCTGCTGGCGGCGGAGCTGCTGACGGAGGACCCGCCGGCGGCGGATACCTGACCGGAGGAGGGAGGCGGGGAGCCGCGGAAGAGCCGGTTGGGGTCACGGTCGGGACGGCCGGGGACGCATGTCCGATTACAGAGAGTTGATATCGGTTTGTGTCCTCCGGGCGTGCCCATTACGGACCGCAGTCGGTGACGGCTCCGGTACGCTCCCGTCAATGCGAGCGGCCCGGCGGCGTGAGCGTCGCACAGTATGCACCACGCCTACTCCTTCGCGCTGGAATATGCCCGAAGCGCTTGTTGTGGTGACTGTATGTCAACCATGCTGCTACGCAAGGGGATCACGGTCGGTGATTCCGTCGTCCTTTCGCGAGGCGAAGTGTCCGCCGGTTCGGATGGTGTGAGCGGTGCAGGTGCTTCAGGTTCAGCTGGAGGTAGGCCCGGATCCCGCAGAGGTCGGCCGGGCCCGCAGATGGGCGCGTTCCCGGCTCGCGGGGTCCGGCATAGGGGACGACGAGCCGCTCGCGGAGACGCTGATCCTGCTGATCTCGGAGCTGGTCACCAACGCCGTGGTGCACACGGGCTGCCCCGCGGTGCTGCGCATGCTGCTCGGCGGTCCGGGGGTCCGGGTGGAGGTCGCCGATGCCAGCGACCGCCCGCCGGCCCCGCGGCACGCGGCCGGCGACGACACCGGAGGACGGGGCCTGGAGCTGGTGGACGGGCTGGCGGACCGCTGGGGCTGGCAGCGCGAGGGGGCCGGCAAACGCATCTGGTGCGAGATCGACCGCTCGGAGAAAAGGTGCGCGGACACGGCCGGGCAAGATTTTGCCGTGTCGCGGGAACCGCGCGTGTACCTCTAACGAGGTGTTGACGGTTCGTCACGTGTTGATCACCCTGGAGTGGAGCGACGCGTCGCGAGGGGACGCCAAGGGACCACCTTGACGAGTGCGGGTCGTGGGGTGGCGGCTTGCCGTGCCGCGCTCGGGGCGTGCACGAACGTACGCCGCCACCCGCAGTACCTCCGGGCGTGGCGACCGCAGTGGTGCAATCCTGGACGGATGATCGCTAAAGGGATGTCCGGTGGGGAGATCGTCGTTGCCGTCGACGGCTCCCAGCACAGCCTGAAGGCCCTGGACTGGGCGGTCGACGCCGCCCGGTCCGGCGGCCGGCAGCTCGTGGTCGTCCACGTGCTCTCCGACGAGACGCAGATGTGGCGCGCCCGGCGGGACGCGGTGCTCGGCACGCCGGAGCACGAGCCGCCCGACCCGGTCACCGAGCACGCGCGCAGCCACCTCTACGAGCGGGAGGACCTGCCGGAGATCCGGTACGAGTCCAAGGAGGGCGAGCTGGAGGGAGTCCTCCAGGAACGCGGGGCGCGGGGCGCGATGCTGGTGGTGGGCTCGCGCGGCCGGGGCGGCTTCGCCAGCCTGCTGCTCGGCTCGACCAGCCGTCTGGTCGCGACCAAGGCGGCCGTACCCGTGGTGGTGGTCCGGCACACCGCCGAGGACGCGGCGGCGGACGCACCGGTCCTGCTCGGCCTCAACCCCACCGAAACCGCCGACGAGGTCATCGCGTTCGCCTTCGGGTGCGCGGAGGAGCAGGGCCGACCGCTGGTGGCGCTGACCGCCTTCCCCAGCCCGGCGGCACCGCTGCCCATGTTCGGCACCCCGATGGCGGGCGTCCCGGAGGACGACGCAGCGCCGCTCACCCGCGAGATCGAACGGGCCCAGCAGGAACGGCTGGCGCCGTACACCGGCAGCTTCACCGCGGTGCGGGTGCAGAGCGAAATCGGCGCGGGTGACTCGGCCGGCCAACTGGTCGCCCGGTCGGAAACCGCGTCCCTGCTGGTGGTCGGCCGCCACCGTCGCCGCGTGAAGGCGGACTCGCTGATGATGGGCTCGGTCACGAACGCGGTCCTGCACCACGCCCACTGCCCGGTGGCGGTGGTGCCGGGGTTGGAGTGAGGGGTGGGGGCGGGGGCGGGAGCAGGAGCGGGGTACGGGGCTGTTGGCGCGGCGCGCTTCACCCCCTGAGCCGGGCCGGGCCGGGCCGGGGGTTGCCCACCGCCCCCAGACGGCGCTGCTGTGTGGCCGAACGGCGTGGTCGGGCGGCGTCGGTGGGCTATGGCCGCAGCCCGCTTCACCCCCTGAGCCGCGCCGGGCTGGGTCGGGGGTTGCCCACCGCCCCCGCCGCGCCACTGCGAAGCCGAACGACGCAGTCGAGCGGCGTCGTGGTGTGCCGGCGCTCCGCCTGGGCGGTATCGGGGTGGTGCCCGGGGGTGGCCCGTCAGTCCCAGTGTCATTACGGGTCCGTCAGCCCTGTCAAGGGCGCTCCTTCGTCGCGTCGCCCGGAGGGCGATGGCCCGTTGGGCCACCCTTGACAGGACTGCCGGCCCCGCAACGACAAGGACTGTCGGGCCGCCCCCGGGGGACGGCACGGGGGACCCGAGGCCAGTCGTCATCGGCTTCGGCGGGCACGGGCAGCGGCTCCGCTCGGCCGGCCGCCCTCCGGGCGGGAAGCCGAATCCCGGTCGACGGGATCACTGCACGCCAGCGCGCCCAGGGCGCGTCAGATCGCTACATGCTCCTGCTTTCTCAGCGGATCCGACCCGCCCGTGGCCGAACACAGGCCGCCATCGATCGCTACGTGGGCATTCGGAGCATGGCGGCCGGCAGGCCGTCCGTGCGGACGGATGGATGGCGGCGGGGGACCCGCCATCGACCGCTCCGTGCTCCCGCCGGACGGCGAACGGGCCACCCGTTCCAGCGGCAGCGGCCGGCTGCCGCCGGAGGCGGCAGCCTGCATGGAACGACGGATCTTTCGGTCGCCACGAGCAGTCAGGCTGCCGCCCGACCTCCCCGACAATGCGTGCGCCTCGGACGTCAGCCCCACCCCGGGTCTGCTTGTCAGCTGCCGTCCCGGCATCAGCACACAGCGATCATCTGCGTCATCTCCCCAGCCCCTGGAGCACCGCATCCGCCGACAGACCAAAGCGAGTAGCGGTCGCCCGCGCCGCCGTCTGCCAACTGCATGCACCAGCCCCATCGCGGCCTGTCGGCCGCCGGGACCGGCCCGAACCGCGTAGCGATCGTGGGCGTCTGCCGCCATCCGCACGCACAAGACCCACCGGCCTATCAGCCGCCGAGACGGCCCGAACCTCGTAGCGATCAATCGCGGCCTATGTACGGCCACTGACGGGCCGAATTCGCCCTCCGGCAGGAGCACGTAGAGATCTGATGCGCCCTGGGCGTCGTTTCGTGCAGTCATCCCGTCGACTGCGATTCGGCTTCCCGCCCGGAGGGCGGCCGGCCGAGCGGAGCCGCTGCCCGTGCCCGCCAACGCCAGAGCAGGTGTGGCCTTGGGTCCCCCCGTGCCGTCCCCCGGGGGCGGCCCGACAGTCCTTGTCGTTGCGGGGCCGGCAGGCCTGTCAAGGGTGGCCCAAAGGGCCATCGCCCTCCGGGCGACGCGACGAAGGAGCGCCCTTGACAGGACTGCCGGACCCGTAATGACACTGGGACTGACGGGCAGCCCCCGGGCACCTCCCCGATTCCGTCCAAGCGGCGCCCCGGCACACCCTGACCGGCCTCACCGAGTAGTCGGGCTCACGTGGCGTTCGGCTGTTGCCCCGGTCCGGCCTCGCTTTCTGCTGCCGTCCGTGGTGTGGGGAGCCCGTGCATGGTGACCGCGAGGTGGCGGATGGGGAGGACGCGCCATCCGATCCGGAGGCCGTCGTGCAGGGTGAGGTTGAAGCCGGCCGGCTCACCGCGGTGGAGTGCGGCCAGGGCGTGGATCCGACTTCCCCGGTCGGCCAGCACGAGGGCCTGGTCCGTGTCCGTGGGGGAGAGGGAGAAGGGGTGTCCGGTGCGGATCCGGGTGTGGATGAGGCGGATGGCGGCCTCGGGGGTGCCGAGCATGATTCGGTCGAGCAGCTCGGGTCGGTCGTCGTACGTGTCCCGGTAGCGGACCGCCTCGCACCAGTAGCCCGTGCGGACCTCTGCTGTGCAAGCTGCTGAAGTGTGCCTGGGCATGCTTCGCCCTCTCTTTGGCAAGTGATGGCACGTCAACTCAGCTGCGAAAAAGGGCGTTCGCAGACCATGCACCGGGAACCTAACGTCTGCGGCGGAGTGGCATCAACTGTTTGACGTCCAACGAGTGAGTCGGCATATGCCAACTCGTGAAGCATGAAGAAGCGGCCTCCGCCGTTGGCGGGGGCCGCTTCCTGGGTCATCGCTATGCGCGCGTGCCGTACTTGTCGAACTGGCCTGCTGCTGCGCCGTCAAGGAACGCCTGGAGCTTCGCACGGCTGGTGCGGATGATCACGTCGGGTTCATCGCTCTCACGCAGCCAGATCTCGTCCCCTTCGACGGCAGCCACCTCAAGGCAGTTGCTGCCCTCCGCGTCCGTGCTGTATCGGGACTTCTCCCATTTGATATCCACTATTCCCACGCCCTCATACTTGTTCGGCTCTTTCGCGGATGAAGTCGCGCGACCGCTCCGGGCTGAGGGATCGCTCCTCGGTTCGGTCGAGGATCGCCCGGTAGTTCGCGAGACGGGTCTCGGCGTCGAGGAAGGCGGGGCCATGCACAGTGTCCGTCTGCACGGTGTCCAACTGAGGTACGGGCCCATGTGCGTACAGGGTCGAGGACCCGGCGTTCGGGAACCCGCCTGCCGAGAACGGGATCACGCGGACCGTCACGTTGTCCCGCTCCGACTGCTCCAGCAGACTCTCGAACTGGGCCTTCGTCACCTTGGGGCCGCCGAATTCCAGCCGCAGGGCCGCCTCGTGGATCAGGAAGGTGCATTGCGGCCGGTTGGGGCCGTCCAGCACGTCCCGGCGGCGCAGCCGGTACGAGAGTTGTCGTCGAAGACTGGTCGGACTGAGTGGGGGTACGGCCTGCTCGAAGACTGCGCGCGCGTACGACTCGGTCTGGAGCAGCCCAGGGACGTGCATGATCTGGACGGCCCGCAGTGCGACAGAACCGGCCTCCAGTTCGGCAAGGTCGAGTGCGCCTGAGGATAGGACGCCGCGGTACTCCAGCCACCATCCCTGTGCGCGTTCCTCGGCCATGGCGGCAAGGGCGTCGATGTACTTCTCGTCCGAGCAACCGTAGTGACCCGCCCAAGTGCGAACGCGCTCTTCGCTGACGCCCGAGCGTCCCGATTCGGTGTTGGCGATGTTCGTTCGGTCGGTCCCGAGGAGTTGGCCCGCTTGGGCCGGAGTGAAGCCGGCGTGCTCTCGAATCTTGCGCAGCTCGGCGCCGAGTCGTTGCTGCCGGGCCGTCGGGGCCTTCCTGTTGGGCATCGGCCTCCCTCTCGTGTCGGGTCCAAGTGTGGCCCGTCAACAAGGACTGGTCCACATTGATGCACTCCTGATGCGAAACGGCATCACTAGTGAGTCCATCCCGCTACAGTCGGTCGCAGCACCGCGTCATACGCCTGTAAGACCGAAGTGCAGCCGCTGACGCGCGCCTTGGCGCGCGTCACCTGGGGGCGGCCAATGCCACGTGCCTGGCGTGCAGCGCGAACTCGTACGCGTGGGGAGAAGCAGCGATGAAGACGAGCATGAGCACGTACCGGCTGGTGGCCCCCAGCAGGCCGGACACGCCCTGGATCGCACGGGAGTGGGTGGTGCTGGTCCTGCGGACGGTCGGGCTCGGGGAGTTGGTGGAGGCGGCCCGGTTGTGCACCTCGGAGGTGGTGACCAATGCCCATCGGCACAGCGGGAGTGACGAGATCGGGGTGGAGGTCGCGCTCGCGGACGGCGGGGGAGTCACGGTCTACGTGTACGACAGTGCCCCCGAACGGTGGCCGAGCGGCGGATGGGGGTTGTTGCGGGAGGGCGGGCGCGGGCTCGGCCTGCTCGGTGCGTACGCGGACGACTGGGCCGCCGTGGTCGTCGACGACACCGCGAAGGCCGTGTGGTTCCGGTTGGGCGCCGGAGGCGGGGACGGTGTGTAGGGCGCCCGCCCCGGTGGTGTGGGGAGCACCGGCGGGGCGGGCGGGGGGCGGCGGGGCCGTCGAGGCGGCCAGACCGCCGGAACGGTCAGGCCGTGGGGGCGGGCTGGCCGGCGAGGAGCGAGAGCAGCTGGTCGCGCTCGTCGCGCCAGATGCGGTGGACGTTCATGCGGGTCGGGCCCTGCTGGTTGGGCAGCTGCATGTGGAAGTTGCTCCAGATCGTGTTGTTGTTGATCTGGGAGACGAGGCCGACGGCCTGCGCGCGGGGGATCGCGAAGGCTATCTCCTGCGGGCGGTTGCTCATCCGAGAGGCGCGGTGGACGACTACGGCCTGTTCGGTGACGGTGATGAAGTAGTACGTGAGGAACGCCTGGCCGATCAGGCCCAGCATGCTCATCAGCCAGACGCTGGGGCCGGCGACGGCCTGGACGGTGACGAGGGGCCGGTCGGCCGGGTTGGCCTGGGCGATGGCAGCGTGGACCTGCTGCGTGATGGTGGCCTTCTTCATGGCCATGGTGGGGACTCCCGAGCGGTAAACAGAGCCCCCGGGGGTCGGGGGCACCGCAGCGTACCGGCTCGCACGGGAGTGCGGGAGGGGGTGGTGCCTGTGGGGTGGAATGCCCGGTTCCGGGGTCCCATGGGCCGCTCGGGACGGCGGTGTGTCAGGTGTGCACGGTGTTCTGACGTTCCGTGCAGTCATGTTCGAAGAGTGAGCTGCCGGTCCCGGTCTGGGTGGGGCCGCGGTTCTCCGCCTTCATTTGATCGGTTTCCCGTTGTACTTGCCGTTGGTGCAGACCCACTGGGATTTGAGGGAGTCGTAGTCCACGGATCCCCCGCCCTTCTCGCAGGTCTGCGCGTCGACGGTGGGCGGGGGAGTCGGTGCGGCGGCGGCCGTGCCGCCGAGAGTGAACAGCAGGACGGCCGTGGCGAATCCGAGGATTCGTGTGCGCATCGGAACCTCCGGGCGGACGAGCGACACGGTCATGACCAGCTTCGCCCCGTACGCCCGGGCGTGCACCTCGGGTGTGGGCTCCGAGCTGCGTCTTCCCAAGTGCAGCGGCAAGCTGGTGTCATGGAGAACATCCCCGCGATAGTCGTGGGGCCGCCGGACTGCATCGGATTGCGCAAAGTCGTGATCGACGGCAAGTCCGCGGGAGCGGTGTGGTCCCTCCACGAACTGCACGACCTCCTGCGGCATGCCGGTGTGGAACCCGGAAACGGCATCCAATGGCTCGGCGGAGACGACACGGTCTGGCCGGACCGCCCGTGGCGGCGGCGGATCACCGGGATTCTCATGGCGGTCGGCTTGTTGGTGACCGCGCGCATCTGCCTCGTGATCGGGAAACGCGACACGATAGATGCGCTCACCTTTGCCGGCCGCGCGACCGGGTTGATTTTCCTGATCATGGGCGCGGCGGAGTTGCTGGCGACTGTGGCCGCGTGCGACTACTGGCGAAAGCGGAAACGAAAGTACTCCGGCCCCATTCTTCTGCTAGGGGTCCTGGTAGCCCTTCTCGTCGGGCTGCTGCTGCTCTACATGCACATCATCAGCCAGCCCTACACGCACTACATGTTGCGCTGGATAGCCCTCACGGTCCTGTCGGCATGGGCTCTGTGGATCCTCGTCCGAAACCGCGCCTGGGAAGGCCTGAGGAATCCCTGGAGGGTCGCGCTCGGGGCGGTCGTCTCCACCCTCATCGTCATCGCCAATCTGGCGTACACGCAGATCTATGTGCCCTCGGTCACGTCTCCGATCGTGCAGACCTCGGCCGAATTCGGAACGCCGAGTCTGGGCAGGGACGGCACGACGATGTACGTGCCAGTCCGTCTGAACATCAGGAACACCGGTGAAGTTCCGGTATACATCCTGGGCAGCATGTACTGGATTCGCGGCATCGGGAACGTTGTGAGCCCGTCGTCGGCCGACACCGTCTTGATACAGCCCGGTGAATTCATCAGACCGCCCGGGCGGTCATTGAATCCGAAAGAGGACTTCTCGGAGGATGTGGTCGCAAGGATCCCTAGTTCCGGCGATCTTAAATTCGAGGCGATCGCGGCGCAGGTCGAGGCATATGTGGTCCGGAAGGATCGACTGAAAATGTCTGAGGACTACGGGGATTCCGGGAAGTGGAGGAGTGAGCTCAAAGCGAAGGGTGAGGACAAGGATCCGCCGGGGCCCGATTCCGAATACCGCAGGTACCAGTCCCGGTTCTCCAACAGCAGTGAGCTCCTGAACGTGACGCGGGGCCGGGAGCGCGTGACGCTGTGGTGGGTGCTTCGGGGGAACACGCGGCCTCCGGGTCCCTACCTGGACGTGGACGTGTCCCTGCCGGGCGAGAAGGAGACGTACGACCTGCACGACGCGGCGACGAGGAAGCGTGCTGAAGAGCTCTACGGCCTCCAGCTCATCCCCGGCTCGATTGCCGAGATCCCCTATGCGGGGCTGCTGAAGGCAGCCCAGGGCCAGCGGCCGAATTGACCCCGGCCGCCCGCCGGACGTCTCAGAGGATCGCCACCGGTGCCACCGGGGTGCCCGTGCCGCCGACGAAGGGTTCGGGCATGGCCGAGAGGAGGAAGGCGTAGCGGCCCTCTTCTGCACAGGCTGTGGACAAGGTTTCGAGGTTCCAGTTCTGGCCCTGGTGCATGCCCATCTCGACCAGGTCGAGGGCGTGCACCGGCAGCCACAGGTCCTCGATCTCCGGGGGGAAGATCTCGAAGGTGAGGGTGTCGTTGGCGACGGCCGCCACGTCCCGCGCGTGGAACCACTCCGGGGTGCGCACCGAGAGTCCGGGGGAGGGGAAGCCGTAGCCGTGCTTGTCGCCCGCGAGGTAGGTCTGGATCTGGCCGGTGCGGACGAGGACGATGTCGCCGGCCCGCACCTCCACCCGGCCGAATTCCTCGGCTTCGGCCAGGTCCGCCGGGGTGACCGCGTGGTCGCCGGGCAGGCGGTCCAAGCCCTTGGCGCGGGCGACGTCCAGCAGGACCCCGCGCGAGACGATCGGGGTGGCCTTGTCGATCCCGCTGAACGCGGCCCGGGTGTGCGGGGTGATCGAGGAGGCCGGGCGGCCGTTGTAGATCCGGCCCGAGTGGGAGACGTGGGTCAGGGCGTCCCAGTGGGTGGCCGACTGCAGGCCCATGGTCACCGCGTCGTCGCTGCACGCCACCGTGCCCGGCCCGAAGATCTCCTGGTTGATCTGCACCATCGTGTGCAGCGGGTTGATCCGGCCGGGGATCAGGCCGGCCTGGACGCCGTCCTCCTTGAGGGGGAGGGCGAGCGGCACGCGGAGCCCGGTCCGGACTTCGCGGGCGGCCTCGCGGACCACCTCGGCGGTGATCAGGTTCAGGGTGCCGATCTCGTCCTCGGCTCCCCAGCGGCCCCAGTTGTTCACGCGCTTGGCGATCTCGTGGAACTCGGCCGGCAGGGACATGGGTCCTCCTCGGGGCTTGTGCGCGCACATCCGACTGCCCCTAGAATCTAACGGTCCGTCAGAAACCGCGGGAAGGGGCCGGACGTGGGGAACTTCTTGGCAGGCAAGGTCGTCGCCGTCACCGGCGCGGGGCGGGGCATCGGCCGGGCCGTTGCGCTCGCCGCCGCCGCCGAGGGCGCACGGGTCGTGGTCAACGACTACGGGGTCTCCATCGAGGGCGGGGAACCGAGCAGCGAGGTCGCCGAGGCCGTGGTGAAGGAGATCACCGGGGCGGGCGGCGAGGGGGTGGCCGTCGCCGACGACGTGTCCACGATGGAGGGCGGGCAGCGGATCGTCGACACCGCGCTCGCGCAGTACGGCCGTATCGACGGGGTCGTGTGCGTGGCGGGCATCCTGCGCGAGCGGATGCTGTTCAACATGAGCGAGGGCGAGTGGGACCCGGTGGTCGCCACCCACCTCAAGGGCACCTTCACCGTCTTCCGGGCGGCCTCCGCGGTCATGCGGAAGCAGGGCACCGGCACCCTCATCGGGTTCACCAGCGGCAACCACCAGGGCAGCGTCGCCCAGGCCAACTACTCGGCCGCCAAGGGCGGGATCATCTCGCTGGTCCGCAGCGCCGCCCTCGGCCTGCACAAGTACGGGGTGACCGCGAACGCCGTCGCCCCCGTCGCCCGCACCCGCATGTCGGCCAACGTGCCCATGGAGCTCAAGGAGATCGGGGAGCCCGAGGACGTCGCCGCCCTCGTCACCTACCTGCTCAGCGACCGGGCCCGGCAGGAGGACATCACCGGGCAGGTGTACACCATCGCCGGCCCGAAGATCGCCGTGTGGGCGCAGCCGCGCGAACTGCGCGCAGGCTACGCCGAAGGCGCCTGGACCCCCGAGAAGATCGCCGACTTCCTGCCCGGCACCGTCGGCACCGACCCGATGCCGATGCTGGCGCAGCTGGAGGCCATGGCCAGGGCGGCGGCCGCCAAGGACCGCCCCAACGCGTAGGGGCCGGGCGGTGGACTTCGGATTCGGCACGGCGGAACGGGAGTTCCGGGCGTCCGCGCGGGACTGGCTCGCCGGACACCTGGTCGGCCCGTACGCCGACGCCGTGGGGCTGGGCGGGCCGGGCAGCGAGCATCAGGGGGTCGCTGCCCGGCGCGCCTGGGAGCGGGAGCTGGGGCGGGGCGGCTGGATCGGCCTGGGCTGGGAGGCGGAGCCCGGCGCGTACGGGCAGCAGCGGGCCTCCCTCACCGGACAGGTGGTGTGGGCCGAGGAGTACGCGCGGGTGCGCGCCCCCGGACGGGTCGGCCACATCGGGGAGAACCTCCTCGCGCCCACGCTGCTCGCGTACGGCAGCCGGGAGCAGCGGGACCGCCTCCTCCCGGGCATCGCGCGCGGCGAGGAGCTGTGGTGCCAGGGCTACAGCGAGCCGGGGGCCGGCTCGGACCTGGCGGGGATCCGTACGACGGCGGTGCGCGAGACGGCCGCCGGGCGCACGGGCCACCGCGTCACCGGGCAGAAGATCTGGACCTCGCTGGCCCGGGACGCCGACTGGTGCTTCGTGCTCGCCCGCACCGAGCCGGGCTCCCGGCGCCACCAGGGGCTGTCCTTCCTCCTCGTACGGATGGACCAGCCGGGTCGGGTCGAGGTCCGGCCGATCCGGCAGATGTCCGGGACCAGCGAGTTCAACGAGGTGTTCTTCGACGGCGCGCTCGCCGAGGAGGTCGTCGGCGGCGAGGGCAACGGCTGGACCGTGGCCATGGGCCTGCTGGCCCTGGAGCGGGGGGTGTCCACCCTGGTCCAGCAGATCGGCTTCGCGGCCGAGCTGGAGCAGGTGGTCGCCGACCACCTGAGGGCGGGCGGGGCGGGCGGGGCCGGCGGCGGCGCCGCGGACCCGGTCCTGCGGGACCGTCTGGTCCGGGCGTGGGCGGAGCTGCGCACCATGCGCTGGAACGCGCTGCGCACCCTGGGCGGCACCGGGGATCCGGGAGCCCCGAGCGTGGCCAAGCTGCTGTGGGGCGGCTGGCACAGGAGGCTCGGGGAGCTGGCGGTGGCGGTCCGGGGCGCGGGGGCCGCGGCCGGGGTGCGGGACTGGGCGCCCGGTGAGCCGTACGAGGAGGGGCTGGACGAGGCGCAGCGGCTCTTCCTGTTCACCCGCGCCGACACGATCTACGGCGGTTCGGACGAGATCCAGCGGAACATCATCGCCGAGCGGGTGCTCGGTCTCCCCAAGGAGCCCAGGAGGTTCAGTTGAGAGGCGTCGTGTTCGACGGCAAGCGGGCGCAGGTGGTCGACGACCTGGAGATACGCGACCCGGGTCCGGGCGAGGTACTGGTGGCGGTCGCGGCGGCCGGGCTCTGCCACAGCGATCTCTCGGTGATCGACGGGACGATCCCCTTCCCGCCGCCGGTGGTGCTGGGCCACGAGGGGGCCGGGGTGGTGGAGGCGGTCGGCGCGGGAGTGACGCACGTGGCGGCCGGTGACCACGTCTCGCTGTCGACCCTGGCGAACTGCGGGGCCTGCGCCGACTGCGACCGGGGCCGGCCGACGATGTGCCGGAAGGCGATCGGGATGCCCGGGCAGCCGTTCTCGCGGGGCGGGCAGCCGCTGTTCCAGTTCGCCTCGAACTCGGCCTTCGCCGAACGGACCATCGTCAAGGCCGTGCAGGCCGTCAGGATCCCCTCCGACATCCCGCTGACCAGCGCGGCCCTGATCGGCTGCGGGGTGCTGACCGGCGTCGGCGCGGTGCTGAACCGGGCGAAGGTGGACCGCGGCGAGTCGGTCGTGGTCATCGGTACCGGGGGGATCGGGCTCAACGTCCTCCAGGGGGCGCGGATCGCGGGCGCGTCGGTGATCGTGGCCGTGGACGCCAACCCGGCGAAGGAGGCGGTGGCCCGGCAGTTCGGTGCCACCCACTTCGTGGACGCCTCGGCGGTGCCGGACACCTCAGCGGCCGTGAAGGAGGTCCTGCCGACGGGCGCGGACCACGTGTTCGAGTGCGTGGGCAGCGTGAAGCTGATCCGGCAGGCCATCGACCTGCTGGACCGGCACGGACAGGCGGTGCTGCTGGGCGTGCCGGGCTTCAGGGAGGAGGCGGCCTTCCAGGTCTCCTCCCTGTACCTGGACAAGACCATCATGGGCTGCCGGTACGGCTCCTCCCGCCCGCAGCGGGACATCGCGCTGTACGCGCAGCTGTACCGGGAGGGCCGGCTGCTGCTGGACGAGCTGGTCACCGAGGTCTACCCGGTGGAGGACTTCGCGAAGGCGGCGGACGACGCCCACCACGGGCGGGTGGCGCGGGGGGTCCTGACCTTCTGACGGCCTTCCGGGAGTCACGGCCGTGACGGGCGCCGGCGGGGTCGAGCCCCCCCCGCCCCCACCCCACGGGAAAGC
>NZ_JBFBGR010000051.1:0-45571 GCF_040684755.1 Streptomyces sp. NPDC089799
GCCTGCGCGGACCCGATACGCTCCGCTCGTGGCCGAGATCCAGATTCCCGCTGACATCAAGCCTCCAGCGGGCGACCGGCCGGCACCGGCACACGGAACACGTCCTGGGGCACAGCTCCCGGTGCTGGCGCCCCCACCTCACCGGGGGCGCCGGTGACCACGAACCGCCCGGACTCACCGGCCACCGGCACCGCGAAGTACCGCACGGCCGGCCCGCCTTGTTCGTTGCTCTCGGGCAGCGCCGCGACCACGACGGACCAGCCGCCGCCCTTGGCTGGTGCTGTGTCCACCGCCACTGTTCGCACTGCGCCCGCCTGGGACCGGCCCGGCCGCGGCAGCTCAACCGTCGGTGCGAGCGTGCGTAGGGCCAGCCCCACGCTGTCCTCGGGGTTCTGCTGGTTCCCGCGCAGCCACAGATCAGTGAACACCTCCGCCACCCCGGCCGGGCCGGCCGCCGGCCGCACCGTATTGCTCACGGGCGGGGCCGGCTGCGCCACGGCCACGCTCGGGCGGGGGACGACCAGGAACAGGGCGAGCGCACAAGGGCCTGCCGCGATCGCCGCCCACGCGGCGGCGCGCGCCAGCCGCACCCCGTGCGGGGCCGGGCGGACCGGGACTGTCTCCGGGCGCTCGCGCCGCAGCCGGGCCCTGGCGGCGGCCGGGGTGCGCCGCCGGGCAGATGTGGGTGTGGGAGTCATGCCGGACCTTTCGTGAGAGCGAATCCGTCTTGCCCTCACGAAACGGCGCTGACCTCACCGGTCGGCTCACCCCTTCAACCCCTGCGGCATCACAGGTTGGGAACACAAAGGGCCGGTGACTCACCAGTGAGTCACCGGCCCCGAAAGAACTCCCCACCGCAGGTCACAGCACTCACCAGCCGCACTCACCGGCTTGCCCCCCGGCTTACTCACCGGTGAGTTCACCCCCCGCCGCTGGCTGCCCCGTCGGGTCTGCGACTGGTGGCAGTGGATGCGCGTACCCACGCCCAGCGGACCGTAGGGGAATACGGGCGCGACGTCCTCACTGCCGTCCTCGGGCCCACGCACCCACTGGTAGACGCAGCGCCTCTACTCGTGCGATTTCCTGCCCTGAGGCGACTGCTGTCCTCGGCGCGAAGGCCTTCGTCAGCCAAACAGTGAGGCCGTGTGCGGCGAGGTCGGATGTCACGTGCTGGCGTTGCCGTGGTTGTCGATCAGGGGGACGAGTACGCGGACACGTTCGTGCAGGTCGCCGACTCCCGCGGCTGAAACCCCGGTCAGGGCTTGGTCGAGGCGGGCGAGGCGGGCGCGGGAGGTCGAGCGGAGCCGGGCGGCGGGGACCCGGGCCAGGACGTCCAGGGCCCGCTGAGCGGCGTCCGTGGGCTGGGTGGGCGCCTCGGCCTGGGCGAGCACCAGGGTGGCCGCGGCCCAGCCGGGGGTGGCCACGGCGGTGGAGGCGATGGACGTTTCGGCGGCGGTGCGCGCGCGGTTGTGATGGCCGAGGGCGATGGCTGACTCGGCCTGGTGCAGGGTGTACTCGGCGGAGTCGAACCCGAACCGTCCCGGAGCGAACCCCACGGCGTCGGCTTCGAGTTCACGCGTGGCCGCGGCGAGCGCAGTGTCGGCCTCCTGCTCCCGGCCGAGGCCCGCGAGGGAGGTCAGCTGCGCCCAGGCGTGCGCCTGGGCCTTCGGCAGGCCGGCGGGGGCGTGGGCGACGGCCCGCTCGGCGTAAGACAGGGCGGTCTCGTAGCGGTTCTCGGCGCGGGCGACCATGCTCTGCGCGCCCAGGGCCCAGGCGGTCAGCCGTGCGTCGTCGGTGCGGGTGCCGTAGGCGGTGGCGGTGGCGAGGTGAGCGCGGGCGCCGGTGTGGTCGTCGAGGTGGAAGGCGAGGTTGCCCATGAGGGCGGACAGCCAGCCGACCGTACGGTGGAGGCCGCCGGCGACCTGTTCGGGGACGTGGCCGGTGATCAGGCAGTCGGTGAGCAGGCCGCGGGCGGCCCGTACTTCCTCGAACAGCAGGTAGGCGGGGTGCTTGGGGTAGGTGAGGGCGTAGTGCTCGACGGCCGCGTCCGCGAGCTCGGCGACCTCGATGCTGCCGTGGGGGTCGGCGAGAAGGGCGAGCTGGAGGGATTCGCGGACGGCCGGAAGGCCGGCGGCTGTGGTCATGTGCACCACCATTTCCCGTGCGCCAGCGCTGCACGTGTCGGTCTCGGGCCGACCGTACCGGATCACACTGGACAACTCGCGTTCCGCAAAGACTTGTTCGGCGAAGTCCAGGCCCAGCTGGGCGGGGGTGGCGCCGTAGGCGCGGCAGAGCATGACGGTGTACTCGCGGTCGGGGTGCTCGCCGGGGTCGTGTTCCCACCGGCACAGCATCGGGTCGGACAGGCTGCGCGGTAACAGGCCGTCGGCGACGTACTGGGCCTTGACCTGGGTGATGGTCACGGAACGGGACCAGCCCAGGGCGAGCCTCCAGGCCTCCAGCTGCTGGACCTCGGGCAGGGCGCGGCGGATCTCGGCGGCGGTCTGTTCGGTGTCGAGGCGTTCGCGCTGGCAGCGCATCCGGATGTCGGCTGCCTCTTTGACGATGGTGGCGCGGCGTGTGCGGGTGATGGCGGCGGCCATGGGCACCCCCGGCGGGAGCGGGATATCGGAACCAGCAACGGTAGCCCACCCCTGTGACAGGGCGACACCACTCGGTCACGGCCTGCCCCCGTATTGAGGGTGCCCCGCAATGTCGCGGCGCTCTGGTGGCAATGACGGCGGGTCAGGTGCGGGCGGACTCTGGTGAGGCGAGCCCGACCGGGCCGCGGATCCCGAGGACGAAGGGGGGTGACCCCGTCATGTCCTACGACCACTGATCGCCTGCTGTGTTCCCCCGTGGCGGGGGCCCGGGTCCGGCCTTGGCGCCGGGCCCGGGCCCCTGTGCCGCCCGCCCGCGACCATCTGGAGAAGCCGTGCTGCCGGTGCTGACCTACGAACCCCTCGACCCCGCCACCGTCACCAACCCCTACCCGGTTCTGGCCGCCCTGCGCGAGCAGGCCCCCGTCTCCTGGCACGACGGGATGTCCTCCTGGCTGGTCACCCGCTACGCCGACTGCACGGCTGTCCTGCGCGACCACCACGCCTTCGCCCGCGACCGGCGCCGGACCGGCCAGACGGTGCCCGCGGCGAGCCTGAGCGTGCAGTCCCTGGACCCGCCTGACCAGGCTGGCGTCCGCTCCCTCTTCATGAACGCCCTGCGCGCCCAGGACCTGCCCGCCCTGGAGACCCGCGCCCGCGACCGGGCCGCTGCTCTGCTGCGCGAGGCGGCCGAGCGTCCGTCGTTCGAGGTGATGGCCGAGCTGGCTGCCCCGCTCTCCCTGTCGGTGGTCTGCGACCTGCTCGGCGTGGACGAGCCGCCCCTCGACGAGTTCGCCGCCGCCTCTGACGCGATCATGCGCAGCATGGACGGCGGCCTGGACCCCGCCTTGGTCGAGCCCGGCCGCCAGGCGCGCGAGGAGCTGACCTCCCTCGTGGACTCCTGGTTCACCGAGACCGGCCGACCGAGCGGTCTCCTGGCCCACGTCCGCGCCCACACCCCCGTCGGAGGCGGCGAGGCCGAGGAGCTGTTCGTACGCAACACCGCGCGGGTGATGTTCCAGGGCGGCTACAGCACGATGACCGCCGCCATCGGCAACGCCCTGCACACCCTCATCGCCCACCCCGAGGCACAGGAACAGCTGCGCGCGAACCCTCGGCTGGTGCCAACTGCAGCCGAGGAGCTGGTCCGCTTCGACGGGCCCGTCCAGGGCACCAGCCGCACCGCCACCCTCAAGACCTCGATCGCCGGCATTCCGATCCCGGCGGGGGATCCGGTGGTTCTGCTTTTCGCCGCCGCCAACCGTGACCCCGACCGTTTCTCCGACCCTGACCAGCTGCTCTTGGACCGCTGCGACAACCGGCACCTCGGCTATGGCTGGGGCACCCACTCCTGCATCGGCACCCGCGCCGCCCAGGCCTGCGTACGGGCCGTGCTCGACGCTCTGCGCCCCCACCGCACCCCGCTGCGCCTGACCGGACGGGCCCGCAGGCAGTCCTCGGCCACGATGCGCACCTTCGCCGTCCTCCCCGCCACCCTCCACCCCTGACCCCGTCCTCCCCGCCCCTGCCCCCACCCCCCCCTACTTCTCACTGCTCGGAGACCACCTTGCGCATCCTGATCGGCAACCACATCGACCCCGCGATCCGCGCCCGTACGGACATGCGGGCCTGGACCCAGCGCCTGGCCTGGTTCGCCCGCCCCGGCGACCTCCTGATCCTGTGCACCGAACCCGACCCCGCCTTCCTCGACTACGCCCTCACCCTCACCGGCACCGGCCCCGGCGAGGTCACCGTCCTGACCGCCCCGCCCGGCCGCCACGGCGGGATGCTCCTGGCCCCCGAATCCCTCACCGACCCCGCCTTCCTCGACCAGGTCCGCGCCGCCCTGCGCCCCGCTGGCGGCCCGCAGGCCGTCGGGGAGATTCACGCCCTGTGGCCCTCGGCCTCCGTCGCCCGCTTCGCCGCCGCTCTGGGCCTGGCCGACCGGATGCCGGGCGCGGCGTACTTCGCGCAGGGCGGCGCCGAGATCGGGAACAACAAGGCCAACTTCCGGGCCATCGCCGCGGCGGCCGGCGTGCCCACCGTTCCGGGAGAGGTCTGCCGCTCCCGTACGGAGGCGGTCGCCGCCACCTGCCGGCTCCTGGACCAGGCGGAGGCGGTGGTGGTTCAGCAGGCCCACAACGGCGCCGGCGTCGGGAACCAGATCCTCCTCGCCCCCGACAGCCGGCTGGCCACCGACCACGTCGGCGCCCGGCACCTGCACCACCTCACCCCCGGCCCGGCCGGCGTCGCGGTGTACTGGCAGGAGCGCTGGGATTGGGCGTCGGCCGACGGCCGTCACCCCGTGGTCGTCGCCGCGTTCGCGCCGAACGCCGAGGCGGTCTACTCCGAGCACTACGTGGACGACTTCGGGACCTGCCCGACCGAGCAGGGCCGCCTGCACTACGTCGGCCGTCGCCTGTCCCACCAGACCGTCCCGCTCCAGGGCCTGGACCCGCTGCTGCACGCCCGCCTGGTCGACGGCGGCATCCGCCTCGCCGAGGTCTACCGGGCGCTCGGCTACCGCGGCCATCTGTCCGCGGACGCCATCACCACCCCCGACGGCCGCATCTACTTCACCGAGGTCAACGCCCAGGTCTCCGGGAGCCTGCACATCTACCAGGTCATCGCGCACCGGATCGTCGACACTTCCGCCAGCCCGGCCCGCGCGGTCGTCGAGTACCACGTCCCCCCGACCTGGCACGTCCCCGACGCCGGCGCTTTCCACCAGGCCCTCGCCGACCTCGACCTGGCCTGGAACCCCGCCACCCGCACCGGGGCGATCGTCTCCATGCCGATCGCCCCGGGCCCGGCCGGCGCGCAGTTCGTCTTCTGCCTCGCCTACGACCCCGCCACCGGCCACGAGGACCCGTTCGCCCGCCTCAACGCCCGCTTCGCCGCCCGCCCGCAGGACGCCTTCGACCCCGCCCAGCACGTCGGCCTCGTCACCGCCTTCTCCTCCTGAACGGAGCCCGCCCCGATGACCACCACACACCTGCCGCCCGCCGCCGCCCGCCTGAACCAGCCCCTGGACGCCGAACGGCTGGCCGCCGACCTCACCCAGGTGACCAGCCACACCTGGGACCTCCAGCAGGGCCGCGCCCCGGGCGGCCTGCTTGGCGCCGTCACCGACATCGACTGGCGGGTCCTGCCGCTCATCGCTCCGAACGGCGACCCCGCCCGCACCGACCCCGGCGGCCCGGGCCCCGACACCTACGCCCCCACCGGGTGGCTGGACCGCATGCCCTACCTCGCCCAGGTCCTCGCCGGCATCCCGGCCCCGCTGAACGCGGCCCGCCTCATGGCCCTCGGCCCGAACGCGGTCGGCGAGCGGCACTGCGACCCCAAATACAGCCTCGCCCGCGGCTGCGCCCGCCTCCACATCCCCCTGACCACCAACGCCGACGCGATCCTCTACCTCGACGGCACCGAGCACACTTGGCAGCCCGGAGAGTTCTGGTATGGGGACTTCTCCCGCGAGCACGCCGTCCGGAACCTCGGCTCCACCACCCGCGTCCACGCCGTCATCGACGTCCTGTTCACCAGCGAGCTCGCCACGCTGTTCCCGCCGGCCTGGCAGGAGCAGCTGGCCGACGCCGACGCACTGATCAACCACCTCACCCCGCTGGACAGGGACCTCCCCGAGGGGCTTCCCCACGCCCTGCACCTGCCGGCCGGGTTCACCGACTTCGGGCACGATGCGCCGCTGGAGGGCGACCTCGTGCCCGCCCGCCTCGACCACACCGATGGCCACCTCACGCTTGCGACCCCCGAGCGGACCTTCGCGCTGCTGCCCGCCGGGCCGGGGGAGTGGCGCTTCAGCGCCTGGAGCGAGGCCCGCACCCTGGCCCCCACCTCGGACGGCGGGACCGTCCTGCACGCCCGGCACGGCCGCGCCCACACGCACCGCACGCTCACCGCCGCCTGACCTGCGAGACGAAGGAACCTCACCCATGCCCCTGAGCAGCCACGACGACTTCACCCGCCTGCGCGAGATTATCGTCGGATCCGCCGTCAACTACACCGGCCACGACCGCGACGTCAGCTTCGAGCTGTTCCACCACGAGAACCTCACCGGCTTCCGCTCCGACTGGGCCTACCCCCGCCTCGTCTCCACCACCGAGGCCGACGTCCGCGTCCGGCCGGAGCAGTGGGCCATCAACCGCCGCTACGCCGCCGAGCTCGCCGAGGACGTCGAAGACCTCGCGCAGGTTCTGGCCGACCTCGGCATCACCGTCCACCGGCCGATCCCCCTGCCCGCCGACCCGGCCCCGATCGCCGGCCTGGGCTGGAGCGCTCCGCCGGTCCCCGCCCTGAACATCCGCGACAACACCCTGATCCTCGGCGACGAGATCATCGAGGCCCCACCCGCCATCCGCGCCCGCTACCTGGAGACCCGGCTCCTTGCCGACGTGTTCACCGGCTACTGGCAGGCCGGAGCCCGCTGGACCACGATGCCGCGACCCACCCTCACCGACGCCAGCTTCGATCTCTCCTACGCTCGCGACGCCACCACCACCCTCGGCGGCCCCACCGAACCCATCGGCGACCCGCAGCCGGGCCCGTACGACGTCGGCTTCGAGATGATGCTCGACGGCGCCCAGGTTCTGCGCCTCGGCCGCGACCTGGTGGTCAACATTGCCCAGGCCAACCACGCCCGCGGCGTCGAGTGGCTGGAGCGCCACCTGGCCGGCCGCTACCGGATCCACCGCGTGTACCGCATGGCCGACAACCACATCGACTCCATGCTCCTGGCCCTACGCCCCGGGGTGTTCCTCGCCCGGCACGACGGCATCCGGGAGATGCTCCCCGAGCCGCTGCAGCGCTGGAAGTTCATCGTCCCGCCCCAGCCGGACACCGGCGCCTTCCCCGCGTACGGGGACGCCGACCTCGTCCTGACCAGCCCCTATATCGACCTCAACGTCCTGTCCGTCGACGAGGACACCGTTCTGGTCAATCAGGACTGCACTGGCCTGATCAAGACCCTCGAAGCCGAGCACTTCACCGTCGTCCCCGTCCGGCACCGTCACCGCCGGCTCTTCGGCGGCGGTTTCCACTGCTTCACCCTCGACACCCGACGAGACGGCGCCTGCGAGGACTACCTCACGTGATGCGTCCCGTCCTGCTCCTGGAGGCGGCCGGCCCTGAGTCCGGGCACCTGGCCCGCACCGCGGCCGCCTCCGGCCACCCCGTCCACGCCATCACCACCGAAGACCTCACCGGCCACAGCCCGGCGCTGCGCAACCTGCTGGCCGGCACACTCACCACCGACCTGGCCAACCCGCAGCAGGCCCTCGCCGACACCGTTGCCTACGCCCGCCGCATCAACGCCGCCGCCGTCCTGACCACGAACGAGTACCTCACCCCGCTGGCCGCCCACTGCTGCGCCCTGCTGGACCTGCCCGGCAACGACCCCACCGCCGCCCACGCGGCCCGCGACAAGGCCGCCATGGCCACCGCCTTCACCGCCGCCGGCATCACCGCCCCCCGCACCCACACCCTCGCCACCCCGGCCACCCTGCGGACCCGCTTCCTGCGGCCCGGCATGCGGCTCCCCGTCGTCATCAAGCCGGCCGACGCCGCCGGCTCCCAGGGCGTCACCGTCCTGGCCCGCCTCCAGGACGCGGACACCGCCTGGCAGCACGCTCACACCGCGCCCGGCATGTATGTGGGGCAGGCCGGCCGGACGGTGCTGCTCCAGCAGTACATCCCGGGCCGGGAGTACAGCGTCGAGTCGTTCACCCAGCACGGGCAGACCACCCACCTGGCCATCACCACCAAGACCACCACCCGCGGCACTCACCGGGTCGAACTCGCCCACACCCTGCCGACCCAGCTTCCACCCGCGGTGGAACAGGCCATCCACCAGGAGACGGCGAAGGCGGTCCGTGCCGTCGGCATCCGCAACGGCGCCTCCCACACCGAGGTCATCGTCACCCCCACCGGCCGCCCGTACGTCATCGAGACCGCGGCCCGCATCGGCGCAGGCCACATCGGCGAACTCCTCCACCACGCCCTCGGCATCAACCCCTGGACCGCCCTCCTCGACATCGCCCTCGGCCGCCCCGCCCGCCTCACACCTACCCGACGGCACCACGCGACTGTCCGATTCCTCACCAGCCCGGCCGCTGGCCGCCTCACCGCCGTCACCGGCCTGCCTCGACCCGGCCCCGATACCCCCCTCGTCCGGCTCCGCGCCCGCCCCGGCGACCCGGTCGGCCCCGCCCACACCAACGCCGGAAGGATCGGCAGCCTCATCGTTGTCAGCCCCGACGCCCGCACCACGGCGGCCCGCGCTGCCCAACTCCTCGACGACATCCGCATCGAGGTCGAACCTCATCCCGCCTGAACACACCGAAGGGGCGCCACCCAGGTCCATGGGTGGCGCCCCTTCGGTGTGCCTGCGGTCAGATCAGCGCGGAGAGCTCCTCGGCTACCGCCTGGTAGGAGTCCGCGACGCCAGCCTCGTTCCCGAGCCGGTGACGCTCCAGACGCAGCGCGCCGAGGTGGCGCACCTCGTACACACGCCGTCGCCATCCGCTGTTCTCGGTCTCCTCCGCGCGGCCGTAGGAGTCGAAGAACGCGGTGCGGGCGTCCTGCTTCGCGCAGGCCATCCGCATCGTCCAGTCCGCCTCCGGGTCACCCCACCAGGTGCGGTCCATGTCCAGGACACCGCAGATAGTCGGGACCGGGGCGGCCGCGAGCATCGTGTTTACCGTCCACAGATCCCCGGTCAGCAGCCGCGGCACCGCGACCTCGTCCAGGACCTGCGCACCGGCCTGAGCGGCGTCGGCGGCCTTGCGAACGTCGGCCGCGTCCAGGCCGCAGCTCTCGACATCCTTGGCGATCAGGTGCAGCGAAGCGACGACGGCCTCGCTCCACCGCCCGTGCCCGGGGCCGCCCACCGGGCCGAACCAGGGCCCGGCGACCGCGTGCACCGATGCTGTGATCTCCCCCATCTGCCGGAAGAACGCCCCGTGGGTCTCCTTCGGGTAGGAGCCGAGCAGCTCCGGTGCCGGGGTCCCAGGCAGGAAGGACTGGATCATCCAATCCCGCCCGATGACGGACTGGGTGAAGTCGGCCGCCAGGACGTGCGGCATCAGGTCGGCGATCGGCGCGAGCCACGGCACCGATGCGTACTCCGCGCGCATCAATTCCCGCTCGGAATGGAACTGGCGGGCTGGTTCCGGCGCAACCCGCAGTACGACCGGCTCCGCGCGGCCGGCCAGGTCGATGCGGTAGGTGGTGTTGTACATGCCGCCGCCCAGCTCCGTCGCGGAACGGACCTCGGCGCCGGGCCCGAAGGCGCGCTCGGCGACCGCCTGGATCTGGAGGCCGGTCAGGCCCTGCTGAAAGGCGTTGGCGGTCCGCTCGATGACGTGGAGTTCCACGGGACTTCCTTCCGGGCTGTCAGGACTTCGAGGGGCGGGGCGGGAATCTGCTGGTCAGGCCTTGCGGTTGCGGGGGCGGCCGTTGCGCTCCAGCACGACACCGAGCTGCGAGGGCTGCATCGCGGCGGCGATGCCGATGGCCCGGCGGTTGGCGTGCGGGCTGGTGGCGTCGGCCGCCGCGATGTGACGCTCGCGGGACAGCGTCAGGTGGGTGATGAGCCGACTCAGCAGGCTAGTGGAGGCGAGGAGCTCGTCGAAGTCCTCGGCCTTGGGGTCGGTGATGTTCGGGCTGTTGGTGAGGCCGTCGTACACGGCGAGGGCGATGTCGTCGGGGAGGTCGACGATCTGGGGCCCGCCGGAAGCCGCGGGAAGGTCGAACGTGATCCGCATGGTCATGAATCCTCCGCAAGATGCTTCGATGTAGGAAAACCTACACCCGTAGGAATTCCTACACAAGGGGATGTGGCGGTCACCTCCACGAGGCAGGGGTATGGTCGGTCAGGCTGCCGATCGAGTGCACTCCGGTCACAGGGCCCCGCGCTCCGGGTACACCGATACGCGCTCAGCCGCGTAGGTGCCGTCCGGTAGCACCGCGTCAGTCAGTTCGAACTGCTCCCGCTTCCCCGTGGGGCCGGTCCAAGTGACCCGCACGCCGGCGGGGCGGCTGCTGGGCCAGTGGAGCGGTTGGCCGTCGGCGGCCCGGGCCCCGAGCAGCGTGTAGGTGCGGACCTGCCGCGCGGTCCCGGTGGCCGGGGTCGCTCCGGGAGCGGCCGGAGTCCGGCGCCGGCGGAGCCAGCCCCATGCTGCGGCCGCCGCCAGCAGCGTGAGGCCGCCCAGGGTCTCCGCGGTCCAGCCGGTGAGCACGTCGGTGAGCATGTCGGTGTCCTTCTCTGTGTGATGACGGGCGGAGCATGAAGAGACCGCGCCGCTGACGTCGCGTTCTGGGCGGCACAGTGCGGGAGCGGGGTGTTAGCCCCGCAACCCCTGCCGGGCGAGGCCCTGTTGAGCCTCTCGCCAGCAGGAGGGAGGCCGGTACCCCCTGAGCCACGCGAACCCTGCCGAAGCGGCCAAAGATCAATTGGGAAGGAGTCGCGCGGCCCCCTTGACGCCATTTGAGCGGGTGGACCGCGTGGTGACCTGGCGGAGGTAGGGGGCTCTAAACGAGGGGCACCACTACGTCATGGCGTCGGCATCCGGCTACCGTTCCACGGGAGGTCACCGGATGAGGTGAACAGCCCGGCCAGGGCCGCGAGTGGCGCCGGTACCTTCCCGTCCATGTCCACTGACACCCCGAGCGCGGCCGATCAGCTGCTGCTCGACCACGCACACCGGCGTGGGTACGACGACGTGACCGTGAAGATGTTGGAGGTCTGGAGGAGCAGGCGGCTGCTGCCGGGCAACGTCGCTGGCGGAGGCCTGGGCCGTGGAAGGGGCAGCACCTCCAGGCCGGCGCCGGAGAGCTTCGCCCTGCTCCTCGGCCTCGCCCGTCACGGCGGTCGGGGCAAGCGGCCCCACGTCGTGGCACTGCTTCTGTTCGGCGAGGGGCTCCCGGTACCGACACAGACGGTACGGGCCGCCTTCACCGCGGCCGTGGACACCCTCACCGTCCCCGGCGACGACGAACCGGACGCCGACCCGGAGCAGCGGCTCGACGCCCTCGCCGACCGCATCGCGGGCGCCAGCCTGACCGTCACCTTGGTCCCGGCCCGGGCCCGGCGGATCGACGAAGGCATTGCCCGCCTCGTCCGCGCCGCCGGACACACCTGGCCCCCGGCCGAGCTCGCCGCCCTCGACGCGAACCCCCGCCCGCCCACCATCACGCCCAAGGACGCCGCGCTGGCCGCGGCTGCCGCCGCCATCAGCGGGACGATGTCCCTGGAGGACATCGGTGACCTGCTCCGCGCGATGAACCCCACCGCGGTGGCCAACCCGATCGCGTCCCTCGCCGAGACCACCCGCAAGGACGTTCCCGAGTTCGCCGACGCGGTCCTCACCGACGACAGCCAGCTGGCCCTCGGCCCCGTGCGGGACGCCCGCGATCATCTGCGCGACCTGGCCGCCACAGCTCCCCTTCAGGACCTCGCGCGGGCCTGGAAGACCGCCGAGGGCGTACGGCAGTGGGCCCTGGACCTCTGCGGCCGGGTCGAGGAGGAAATCGCCGCCGGCCAGCTGGGCGAGGCGGCCGTGGAGTGGATGAACGGCCGATACGCGATGGCCGGATTGGCCGTGCTCAGCACGCTGAAGGAGCGCGACCGGCCACCCGCCCAGCACGCCCTCGACGCCTTGGTGCTGCTCTACCAGCTCGGGGAGTACCGGCGGCTCGACCGCCTCGTCCCCGGCTGCCAGTGGCACTTCCTCGCCACCGAGGGGCTGATGCCGCCGCCCACCCGCGAGCTTCTCCAGGACCTCATCAGCCAGAACGCGCCCAGTGCCGGGGCGGGGGTCGATGTCAGAGCAGCCTCGTAGCGTCGATAACGAGGACCCGGACCGGACGGGCCCCCGGAGGACTAAAGGAGCGGGCCATAGGCGAGATCAGCATCGAGCGGCAGCACCTTGACCGGCTGCTGGCCGACAGCGCGAGCACATACGGCGCCCCCTACCAGCAGGCCTTCGCCGAACTCGCCGAAACGCATCGAGGCCAGCCCGCAGCCGAGATCCTGCCGCTGCTGCGCCGCGCCGCCGCCGAAGCGCTGCTCGGCTTCACCGACGCGGACCTGCGCGAGCAGGCCCAGGCCATCAGCACAGGGGAGCCGTACGTCCTGCGCGTGACGGTGGCCTGACCCCAGGACCGCACCGGCTGGCCACGGGAACCCGTCCGTCTGCTGCTGTTGCAGTCGCCGGCGCGGCAGGTTCGGCCGGCCCCGCTGGGAGGGGGAGGTCAGCCGGGACGGCCGTCTGCCGGTCCTGGGGCATGGACCGCCGGGCCGGCAGGCCTCAACGGGCCGATCCGGGGAGGGAGGGGGAGGGCGCGAAATGAAGCTTCTGGGGTCCCTTCCCGTCGCCCTTCCAGTCAAGGAACAAGATCACGTCGGTGAAAAGGCGCTCGCGGCTTGGCCAGTGCGAGGAGTAGGACCCGGGAGTGATGGACCCGTCCTTCGCCTTGTTCAGGCGCTGGGCCAGATCGGTGCGCTTCGTCACGGCCACACCGCCGCCCTCGATCATCGCGGTCACCTCGGCGTTCGTACCGGTGGCGTTGAAGATGGAACCCGCGTCGCTGGACGATTCGGGCAGGTCCCAGGAGATCGTCGCCCAGTGCTGGATGTTCGCCCCGGACTCGGTTACGCACGCCTTCACGGTGAAGTCCCAGTTGTCGGGCCAGGGGCCGCTGTAGGCGGGGTTGTCGACGGTCTTGGACGACACCTTGCAGCGCTCCACCGCGTACGCGGGGCCGCTCCCGGAAGTGGCCGCCGTGTTGGTGGCCGCCACCAGCACCGCCGCGAGCCGCACGGCGGGGAGTGTCCTGGGCATGGGTGCGCCTCCGAGGGTCGAATGCCCAGGACAACGAGGCGATGCCGGGAAAGAAGTGTGCCGGCGCGGGTGACGCGCGTATAGAGCCGGTGACGGCGCCGATCACCGTCACCCGCTGCCTCAGGCAGGAGCCTCGAACCGAATTCCGGGGGTCACTTCGTGCGGCCCGGGCGGGAGAGGGCCTGCGCGAGCTCGTCGTGCTTCATGGACGAGCGGCCTGGGATGCCGGCCGCGGCTGCCTTCTCGTACAGCTCCGCCTTCGTCAACGCCATCAGCTCCCGGCCCTTGGCCGCCGATCCGGAGCGCGCCCGCTTCTTCGCGGCCGGCGTCTTCTTCCCGCCCGCCGCCCGGGAGCCGGGTGCGGTGGCCTTGTCGCCGGTGTCCTTGGGGCTTTTGGCTCGCTCAACGCTGGCGCGCAGGGCCTCCATGAGGTCGACGGCACCGGTCGGCTCCGCCGCAGGTTCGGCCTTCTCCACGTCTCGCCGGCAGCCTTCGCCTTCACCAGGGCCTCGACCTTCTCGCGGAAGGAGTCGTGGAAGGCTTCCGGCTCCCACTCCATGGCCAAGGCGTCGATCAGCTGCATGGCCATCTTCCCCTCCGCCGCCGTCGCCTCGACCTTCCCCGGCAGGTCGGGCGCCTCGGCGTGCGGATCGCGCAGCTCGTCGGCCCAGTGCAGCGTGTGGAGGGTCAGGAGGCCCTCCACTTCCTCTGCCTTCAGGGCGACTAGGTACTCCCGCCCGCGCATCACGAAGGTCGCGATGCCGGCCTTGTTCGACTCGGCCAGGGCGCGCTCCAGGAGGGCGTAGACCTTCCCGTGCTGGAATCCCCGGGGCCCGAGGAAGTACGTCTTGTCGAAGAAGACCGGGTCGACGGTGTCCAGGTCGACAAAGCCGGCGACGTCAATCGACCGGGACCGGCCGGGAGCGATCTCGTCGAGCTCCTGCGGCTCGACGATCACGTACTCGGATTCGGTGTCGTAGCCCCTTACGATGTCCGCGAGGTCCACCTCGTCGCCGGTGCGCTCGTTCACGCGCCGGTTCCGGATCCGGTCCGCGGTCCCGCGGTGGAGCTGGTGGAAGCGGATCGTGTGGCTGTCGGTGGCCGTGTAGAGACCCACCTGGCTTTAACGCTCTGCAGCGGCCCCACTTTCCCGGCTTGACCTGGACCTACCCAAAGCGGACAGAGCCCGTTCCGGGCAGAGGTGGCCCCGCCGATCAGCAGGCCCTACGGCCATGAGTGGGGCCACCGCTAGCCGGAGTCGAACGGATGAGTGGGTCCAGGTCGGGCCGACTTTGGTGGGGCCAACTACGCCGTGAAAGCCACCCACCGGCAGGCTGACGAGCCCGAACGCCAAGACCCCCGTCCACACCGGTCTGGCCATCGCCCGCACCACCCTTCACGAGGTTCCACCAGGTGCGTCTATCCACCCTGCGCCCCCTCACCCCCACCGGCAACGCCGGCCCGACCCCGAGACGCCGACCCCCCTCCGGCGGGACAGGGAAGCCCTTACCGGGGTTGTCAGGCCCCGCGCTCCCGTGTCCAGGAGCGCACGGTGTGCTCGCCCTGGGGCCCGTCCTCGACCAGGACTGGTGGAGATGCGGTATGTCGGAGCTGCGGTATTCCTTTCCCGCACCTGTGTGAGGCGGACCATCTTGGTCCGTTGTGCGCCGCCTGGTGCCCCTCTGCGGCGGCGGACGCTGGAGGGTGGCGATCTTCCCCTGCACGAGGGGCGGCTGCAGCACAGTCGTCGTGCCGGAGGGTGAGCCCGGCAGGAGCGTCTGCTGATCTACCACCCTGACGACGTGCGAGCAGTCAGGGCACTACGCCGTGGGAGGCTGAAGGCCCTGGCAGTAGTCGTCGTTGGCTGCGAGAGTCGCGTAGGTGACACCTTCGATGCTGTTGACGTCGGAGGCGAGCCGGGTCTCGGCTTCTCCGCGGAGGTAGCTGCGTACGACGGATGCCCCGCCCCGGGCGCGCAGTGCGGTCACCATGTGGCTGACGTCGGTGATCGTGCGATTTGCATGTTGCGCGTAGCGCGTGCCCAGCTGGAGGAGCTTGAAGTGGGAGGTGACCCGGGATTCGAGTGTTGTGTCCCAGCAGTCTGGCGCGGTGACGAAGAACTCCAGCCGTACCCCGCTGGGCGTGGGTACTGCTCGGGCGTACAGCCACCGAGTGTGGGATATCCGGTCGAGGTAGGGATGCAGGAGCGTCTCCTCGGCGGCCTTTGGCTGCCTGTCCCCCTTGATCTTGTTGCAGCGCTCACATGCGGGCACGAGGTTGAGCGGGTCGACACAGAGCGAGGGGAAGACGCTTTTGGGCATGACGTGGTCGAGTTCTCTTACGAATCCCACCCGGCACAGTGGGCACCGTTCGTCGACGGGTGCGGTCATCAAGGCATTGCGGACTCTCTTGCCCGCGACCGTCTTCATGCCGTTTTCGTAGACCCACTCCACGAAGTCCTTCGTGGGTATCCCTGCGACCGCAAAGCCGTTCCCGTCAAGGTCGTGGAGTGTTCCGTCGGCCGCGGCTTGGCGCAGTGCTTGGCCGGCCCTTCGCACCGTGCTCTCCGCTCCCACCAGTAGGTCGCGGCGTTCTCTGTTTTTGCTTTTCTCGACGCATGCCAGGTAGGTGCGGGTCGGTTCCAGTAGCGGGATCTTAAGGGGCCACATCACGCCTGTCCGTGTGTCTTGTCGGCCAGCAGCACGTGCACCAGGCCTTTGGCCTCGCTGCCAAGCTGGCCCGAGAAATGAGCCAGGATCTCGGTGTACGAATCGAACCGGGCCACTGCCTTGGCGATCTCTTCATAGAATCCGGACTGCATCACCTCCAGCCCGAAAACTTCGTGGGTTAGCACGCCCACGTTCTCGCCATACGTCTCGATCTGCGGGCGCTCCGCTCGGATGGACTCGCCGTGCCGGATCAGCTTGTAGACGCAGGAGCGGGGCACGGTCTGGAGGACAACCGGAGAGTGCGTCGCCATAATGGCCACGCCGTTGCGCGCCGTGAGCAGGTTGTTCAGCGCCTGAACGAAGGACGCCAGGAGGGGAGGATGCAAGTGGGTTTCGGGCTCGTCAACGAGAACCAAGGATTTCTCTGCCACTCGGTTCACGAGGTGAGTCATGGTCAGCACCACGATTCCGTGCCCTGAACTCAACCGTCTGAAGGCGGTACTCAATTCATTCAGGTCGGAGGGCTTGATCTTCATGCCGGCACGCATGTTACGTGCGTAGGAGGCCATTGCGCAGTCCGCGAACTGTGGGTCCCGGCTGAGTGTCAGCATAGCTTCGCGCCAGGGTAGAAAGTTTCCAGACCGGGCGACTTGTTGCAGGGCTTCGTGGAAGTCCAGCCACAGGCGTTCGTGTGGAGATGGCTCCATCCCGCCATTTGGCGGTATGGGGAAGTTGAGGCCGACGTAGGCATAGCCGACGGCTCCAGACGGGAGGGGAGAGTCCGTTGGGGTTAGTGGACTAACGACGATGAACGGGTCGAACGCACTGAAGGTCACCGCGACCACGTTGATGAACCGTTCGCCCACGGGAGACGTGGAAGTGGGGGACATCGTCACGTGACCGTATACCTCCTGACGGTCCGGGCGTACGACCGCTGACGCGAGGTGCCGCAGCAGGGTGGTCTTACCTACTCCATTGCGGCCGATGACGACATGGACGTTGCTGGACGGCTGGGCTTCCGGGTCGACCGCGAAGTGGAGGGTCACGTCGGCGTCCTGGTTGGCGCGGTGGTAGCTGAACCGATATTCACTCAGCCGCACCCCGCCGTGTGCGATGCGGTGGTACTGCACCTTTACCGTCTGCTCTTCGACCCCGCGAAGCAGAGACGTGCGCGTCACCTCGTAGCTACGCGCGGCCTCGAAGTGGCTGAGGTTGTAGGCAAGGTCACCGAGCCCTTCGAGGATTTCGATGCGTTGAGCTGTTCCAAGCTTCCTGATGTTGTCGTAGTAGAGGTCGCTCTGGCCGAGGGAGAGAAGCTCGCCGATGGGAGGGCCGTCATAGACGCCGGGCTGCAGCGGGCTGGGCCCGACGTCCTGTCTGGCGACGGCGACCTTGACGTAACCAAGGTTCCGGACTTCGGTCAGATTCCGGTACCAGAGGGTGAAACTGGTTCGGTAGTGGAAGTCGTCCCAGGCGTCGCCTTCCAGAACGACCGCCTCAGGGCCCACATGGACCGGCTGGCCGTTGGCCTGAACGATGAACTGCACGGGTTCCCCCTCGTTACGGGAGCGTGTGCTTGCCGACTTTCAGTACATCGCTCCGTGCCCAGATCCTATGCCGCAGGATCTGATCTTCGGCTGGGATAGGGGGACCGCAGTAGCTCGATGAGGAAGGGGGCGGTCTCTCCTACGGGCCGTGCCGTGCCGCGAGGTAGTCGGCCCAGCTGTCCTGGAGGTAGGCGGCCCACAGGGTGGTAGTGGCTGGTGAGAAGCCGAGTAGGTCGCTGACGCCCGCAAGGGATACCCGCCCTCGATGCGGGAGATCGGCGAAGGCGTCCGCCTGCGCAGTACCTCCTCCGTCGCACACCAGCTGATGGCCCTGGAGCGCAAGGGCTTCCTCTACCGGGACCCGCACCGTCCCCGCGCCTACCGGGTCCGCAGCGGCCAGCACGCCGGCCTCCCCGACGCCCCGGCCGGCATGGCGCCGGAGGCCGTCCAGGTCCCGCTCGTCGGCCGCATCGCGGCCGGCACGCCGATCCTCGCCGAGGAGCTCGTCGAGGACGTCCTGCCGATGCCGCGGTACCTGGTCGGCGAGGGCAAGCTGTTCGCGCTGAAACTGGAGCGCCGACGGGTTCGTTCCGCTGCCCCGTACGGGAGTTGCGGCTGTTCATACAGGTCGGAGGCGCGGGCAGAGCCTTCACTCGATCGTGTGGGGATCTGACGATTACTCGCAGATTCCAGGAGTTCTCTCCGTATTTTGCTTCCTTGTGACGGATTCCGGGACTCGCCGCTTCTCCCTCATCACGGGCGGCGACGTAGCTGTGAAGGACCGGCCTGAGCAAGTGCAGCCGGAGCCGGGGCTGGCTGACGTCCTGACGCTCCAGCGACAGGCCGCGGCGTCCGCGTCCGTGGAAGCCGAGCGGGCGCTCTTCCAGGACTCCCTCGCCGAGTATGTATGGGCCCGGGACGTCGCGGGCCTGTCACCGCGCACGCTGGAGTCGTTGGTCCAGCCGGTGCTGGAGATCTGCTCGTACTACGACGTCATGCCGTGGCACCTGACCTCGCGGCAACTGGACAGGTACTTCGCGGGTCCGGGCAGGCGGCCGCGGCACACGACGGTCCGGTCGAAGATCAACCGGATCGACCTTTACGACGCCTTCCTGGAACAGCGCTACGGCGGCGAAATCCACCGCCGGTTCGGCGTGGTGGTCGAGTCACCCGTCGACGCGTTTAACCGGCCGGTCCACCGTGGGGACTTCGGGCTCCGGATCCCGCCGTCGGCCCGGGCGACGAAGGAGTTCTTCGCTGCGTGGCGGGAG
The DNA here is from genome assembly GCF_040684755.1 of Streptomyces sp. NPDC089799. Taxonomy (NCBI): domain Bacteria; kingdom Bacillati; phylum Actinomycetota; class Actinomycetes; order Kitasatosporales; family Streptomycetaceae; genus Streptomyces; species Streptomyces sp. NPDC089799. The sequence goes on from NZ_JBFBGR010000051.1 coordinate 18,947, forward strand.
GCGCTGCCGCGGGCGCGGAAGTATCCGGTGGCGGTCCGCAATTACGTGATGTCGAAGCTGACGTACATCTCCGGAGTTCGGGCGGCGGAGCTCTGCCAGGTGCAGCTCGGAGACGTGCACTGGGAGAACGGGCAGTGGGGACGGTTCCTGGTACATGGCAAGGGCGCCGGTGGCTCCGGCCCCCGTGTCCGAGAAGCCTTTCTCTTCGAAGAGGGCCGCGCGCTCCTGTGGTGGTACACCGATGAGGTGCGGGGCGAGTTTCCCGATGACCCCTGCGACCCGCGGGCGCCGCTGTTCCCCTCCGAGCGGCTGGCGAAGTCGCTGGCCGGCATGGACGGGCTGCTCGCCCCGCCGGTGGTGCCCGACACGTTCCGGCGCGCGCTGAAGATGGCGTCGCGCGAGTATCTGAGGGGCCCGGTCAGCGAGCTCTTTCCGCATCTCCTGCGGCACGCCTGCGCGACCCACAACTATGAGGCGGGGATGCCGTTGTGGGACGTGCAGGTCTTGCTCGGCCATGTCTGGGCAACCACCACGGTCGGCTATCTCGCGACCGCGAAGGGCGACCCGGAGCGGGCGAGCCTGGAGTCTTCCCGGCGAGCGGTTCGCCGGCTGAGTACGGAGGCGTGATCCCTTGAAGTGGAACCTGCGCTGGGCCGCGGCCAAGCGCGACATCTGGCGCCCGACCCAGCTGCAGGCCGCCTTCCGGGAGGTGGGGTTCACCCCGTCCCTGAGCAAGGTGGCCGCGCTGTGGTCGGGCACGCCGGTCACGGTCCGCCTGGAGGACCTGGACAAGATCTGCGCCGCCCTCCAGTGCACGGTGGCGGACCTGATGGAAGCCGAGCCGGTGGCGGCAGCTGAGGGACGCCCGGAATCCGAGCGGCGTGCCGTCGGCGAGAGCGGACCCGCGCGCCCGATTCCCAGGCCGGGCAGCTGCGGAGCCCGGCGCTCGCTGCCGCCGAACTGACCCGGGCATCCAGTGACCAGGGGGTTTGGGCTGCTCGGCTCGTGCGAGAAGTGTGCGAGCTGGGGAGGAGTGAACGGGAAGGCCATGTGCCCGCGGTGCGCGTGGGAGTGGACCCGCGTGTCCTCGGGCAGGGACGGCCGGAGCGAGACTCCGTGCCGGCGCTGCGCGCGGACCGTGCCGGTGCCGCGGGCCGGGGTGTGCGCGCCCTGCCTGCTGGCCGTCCGCCTCGGGGAAGACGACGACTGGGCCTGGGGCGAGCTCCACGACGAAGCCCTCGCGCCAGGCCGGCCGCGTCAGCTCGTCCTGGACATCGAGGGGATCGCCCTGCCCGAGACCAGGCCCGTGCGGATGCCCCAGGCCAAGTCCGGGCGGCGAGCGGCCATCCCCCCGTGGCTACGGGCCAGGATTCCCGACCCGGTGCGGGACGATCCCCGGATCTGCCCTGTCCAGGTTCCCGGGCAGTTGGGGCTCGGGCCTTGAGCCCGGATGTTGAACACGTCTATGCGGCTTGGGCCAGGGTAGTTGCTGGTGGTTGCAAGGCGTTCTCGTAGGCGATCGGCGATCGCTGACCGAGCCGGGAGTGCCTGCGTCGGGTGTTGTATCGGGTCAGCCAGCGGAAGGCGTCGAGCCTGGCCTCACGCTCGCTCGACCAGGCTTTGCGGCCTTTGAGCGTTTCTCTCTTGAAGGCGGCGTTGAAGCTTTCCGCGGCGGCGTTGTCCGCGCTGGAGCCGATCGTGCCCATGCTCTGCCGGACCCCGGTCGACCTGCAGAGTTCTGCGAAGGCCCTGCTCGAATATTGAGATCCGTGGTCCGTGTGCATGATCGCTCCTGCTAGGTTCCCGCGGGTCTGTTCGGCCGCCGTCAGGGCGTCGGTGACGAGCTCGGTTCGCATGTGGTCGGCGATGGCCCAGCCGGCCAGTCGGCGTGAGGCGAGGTCGATGACGGTCGCGAGGTAGAGCGGCTTCGCGCCGCTGACCGGCAGGTATGTGATGTCGCCGACGTACTTCGTGTTGACCTCCGTCGCGGTGAAGTCACGGCCGATCAGGTCCGGTGCCTTCGCGGCGGCCTGGTCCGCGACGGTGGTGCGGTGCCGGCGGCGCAGACGGACTCCTTCGATTCCGATGGTCCGCATGATCCTGGCGACGCGCTTGTGGTTGACCGCCGGGCCGCCCTCGTCGCGGAGTTCGGCAGTGATTCTGGGGGCTCCGTAGGTGCCGTCGGAGTCCTGGTGAACCTTGCGTATCCGGGCCGCAATCGCGGCGTCGACCATCTGGCGGGCCGCTCTCGCAGATGCGGTGCGGCGCCAGTAGTAGAAGCTGGAGCGGGCCAGGCCGAGGATGTCGCAGAGCCGCTTCACGCCGTGTCGGCGTTGGTGATCTTCAACGAACTGGCAGCGGTTCACCAGCGCGTCTCCGTCGCGAAATACCGGGCCGCCTTGCGGAGAATGTCCCGCTCTTCCTCCAGCTCACGGATCCTCTTGCGGGCCGCGGCCAGCTCCGCCTGAACGGCGTCGTCGATGGCCTGCGAGGCGGCCGGCGGTGCGGAGTGGGCGCCAGGCCGACGCCCATCAGCGGCCCGGATCCAGTTCCGCAGCGTCTCGGTGTTCACCCCGAGATCAGCGGCGACCGACTTGACCGTCGCTCCCGGCCTCGACCGGTACAACGCGACCGCGTCCGCCTTGAACTAGGTTCTGTCCGGCGGATCTTCGTGCGGCATCATGTGCGAGGTGACCTCGACGCAGCCTGATGACCTGATCACCCGCCTGATTGAGGCCGACAAGCCAGCCGATGTCGTCCATGCCGGGGCCGCTTGCCTGGCTGGGATGCTCGACGGGTTCAGGTGGGTCAAATCTCGGCACTCGCTGGAGCGCCAGGAGTCGGTTCGCCGGGAGGTACTCCAGCTGGAGAAGAGCAAGTGGAACCGATCGGGGCACTTGATCAAGTTCACGGTGACGAGCCTGACCGTCTTCGACGACGACCTGGGCAGGTGGCGTCGGGCCAACCCCGAGCTGACCGTTCGCCGGCCCGAATCCGTCGAGTCGATCGTCTGCGCCTCCAGCTTCCTCGACACGCCCGGTCACTTCGTGGTGCTCACCCATCCCGAGGAGCGCCCGATGAGACTGGAGCAGTTCGCGGCTCACCTTCGTGACACCGCGCTCCCATGGTTCGCCAGTACCGCCGATCCCGAGCAGATCGCGCGGGCAGCTCCTGATCCTCTTCTCACCGGGTGGGGGTTCGCGCAGGATCTGATGGAGTTCCTCGTCAGCACCGGCCGTCACCCGCAGGCGCAGGCGCTCTGGAAGAGGGTCCAGGAACATCAGCCGGCCCATCAACAAGCGTTCGCGGCAGGCCGGGCCATGGCCGGGACACGGGAGCGACCCCGCTGGCACACGCCCGAGGCCCTCGGGTGGAGCGCCTCCGTCCTGGGTCTGCTGTAGGTGCTCCATGTGGCGGTTCAGGGCTTGAGCCACAGGCGTATCGACGCGAGGGTGACTGTGCCGTGGAAGACGTATGCACGCTTGTCGTACCGCGTCGCGATGGCCCTGGAGTGCTTGAGTCGATTGATCGTGCGCTCGACCTCGTTCCGGCGCTTGTACATCTCCTTGTCGAAGGCCATAGGCCGGCCTCCCCGGCTGCCGCGGCGCTGGCGATTGGCCCGCTGGTCCTTCGGCTCCGGGATGGTGTGCTTGATCTGCCGTCTGCGCAGGTAGCGGCGGTTTCGGCGGGAGCTGTAGGCCTTATCGCCGCCGAGGTGGTCAGGACGGGTGCGCGGGCGGCCGCCACCTGGGCGCTTGACCCTGATGCGTTCCAGGATTGGGATCAATTGCGGGCTGTCGCCCCACTGCCCCGGCGTGATCAGCATGGCGAGCGGACGGCGGCCTCCTTCCCCGGCGAGGTGGATCTTGGAGGTCAGTCCGCCACGGGACCGGCCGAGTCCTTCGTCGGTGCGGTGCTGCCGGGGCGTTGATCTCCGCTTTGGGATCCGGGGTGTTCTGCGCGGTGCACCGGCGGCGTGCTGGTGGGCTCGGCACGAGGTGGAGTCCACGCTCACCATGCTCCAGTCGATGCGCCTCTGGGAGTCGGCCTCGGCCTGGACGGCCTGGAGGATCCTCTCCCAGGTGCCGTCCGCCGACCAGCGGCGATGGCGCTCATAGACGGTTTTCCAACTCCCGAACCGGTCCGGCAGGTCCCGCCACGGGACACCCGTGCGCACCCGGAACAGGATCCCGTTGATCACCTTCCGGTGATCGGCCCAACGTCCGCCGCGGCACCCGGCCTTCGGCAGAAACGGTGCCAGTTGTAGCCACTCGTCGTTCGTAAGATCGCCCCGCCCCACGAGCAACACGATGGTCCATGCGAGGCGATCACCTGATCCGCCGGACAGAACCTAGGCGGGGTAATGCTTCATCCCCACGGGGACTCCGTTCTCCTGGACCATCAAGATCCAAGTCTCTCCGGTGTCCAAAATCCGGGGTCAAGGCCCGGAGCCAGATACCCCAGAGAGCTGATCACCACCTCGCCCGCCGCCGCCGCGGCGGCGGCGGTCATGAAGTGAATTAAGTGACCGCTGACACGGTGTTCTCGCGAAAGATCTGAGTCCCCACTGCTGGACCAGTGCACATACCCGGGCACGCGAACCTACGTCAGGCCGCACGCGATCGGGCGTAGTCTGCCATCGGTTCCCTTCCTGAGCCCTCCAAGATTCGGCGAACCCGTCGGATTCCGGTGGTCGGCGACAGCATGATCGACGCTGCCATCTGCGACGGCGACATCGTCACCGTCAGGAAGACCGACAGCGCGGACCACGGCGACATCGTCGCTTCTCTGGGGCAGGAGTGTGGCACAACGCGGTTCCGCGGGAATCGGTGCAGTTCAGCGGTAGTGCGGACAACGATAGCGCGCGCAACAGGTGTGGTGATATCGCCGGATCGAGCGAATCAGCAGTGGCAGGTGGTAGGCCAGGGCTCCGGGAACGGACTGATGCGAAACGCTGCGCGGCCGGAGCTGGGCCGGCGCAGGATCGGCGGCCACCGGGCCAAGCCGGTGATCATGGCCAGCGGTCACCGGCTGGCCGAGCTGAGGCCGAAGACGGACGCCTTCGAAGCGAGTGTCCCGCGGATCCTTCGGGACCTGGCCCGGGCGATTGACCAGGGGCACCTTCCCGTCCCCGGATCGGATCCGAAAGTGATGGACGAGGACGAGGACGAGGACTGAGGCTGTTTCTGGATCTTCAACGGCGCCCTTGCTGGCGCCGGGATCCTGATGGCTCTGTCAACTGCTCGGCCGTGACGTCGTCCCAGAGCCATCAGGAACGCCCTAGATTCCGTTCTGATCGGGCAGGGTCACGAAGGCTTTCCACTCCTTGCCAGCGTGCACGGGCCTGGGCGGGGGCCAGTGGACAGTACTGGCCCGCGGTTGCAGCATCACCAGGTGAGGCGCTATCTGCCCCTGCGGCGGCTGCATCCCGTCCGGGAGTCGCACCAGTTGCGCCGCGAAATGCCCGATCTTCAACGTCGCGGAGTAGCTGTACGCGCCGCCCTCGTGTTCCATCCGAGTGAACGACTGGGCGTAGAGGCGCTCACGCGCATTCGAGGTCGGCTGATAGTTCGCCAGCCCCATGACCATCTCCTGACCCAGCGCCCGGTCCTGATACAGCTTCTCCGAGTCGACGGGCAGTATCACCTCCGGGCGTGGGCGCGGTCCGAAATGGGGGCCCCGGTAGGCGACCATCAGCGTCTTCGCCGACCACAGCGCGATGATCGCCTGTCTCTCGGGCGTGAGCACAGTGGGCAGGCCCCGGATCATTCGCGACAGGGGTTCACGCGTGCTCGTCTCAAGCCGGGACATCCACCCGCTGTTGCACGCTCCGCATACCACCGGTGCCCGACGGCGGAATGGGCCGTCGATCTCTTTCCCTCCCTCGTATACCACCTTCGGTGCGTCGGGGGTCGGCCCGTCGTACTCGTTGTGGCTGCCCTGGAGCATCGGCTCGTGGGCAAGGTCGGGAAACTCCTCATTCATCCAATTCGGGAGGATGTGCTCTTTCGTCATGCGCTCCTGGGCGCCGCAGAACATGCAAGCCATGGCGATCAACGTAGGAGCCGGGTCTTGGGCGGGGAAGGGGGAACGCGCGCTCACGGTCGCTGCGGCCCGCATGTGGCTCAAAGGCGCCGTTACCCAGGCAGGCCGGGGGCTGATATTGGAGGGCTGTCAATGCGCCTTCTTAGACTTCCGCTGGCTGCGCGGCGGTTCGGGAGGAGTACGGGTGGGGAAGTTTCGGCAGCGGGACGACCGAGAGAAGCTGAGCGCGAGGTCTCTTCGGAGCTGGATCGCATTTCAGGACCGGGTGGCTGAGCTGGGGGGTGAGGTTGTCGAACCGGCATGGCTGGGATCGACAGCCCGCCATCGGGTGCGGTGCGCGAGGGGACACGAGACCACGTGCTACCCGGGGAACGTGGCGCAGGGGGCCGGAATCTGCCTGACGTGCGCCGGGGGAGATCCCACAGCCGCTTGGGCGGCGTTCCGGGCACGGGTCGTGGAACTCGGGGGTAAAGTCCTCGAACCCACATGGCTCGGGAAGGACACGCCGCACCGGGTGCGGTGCGTGAGCGGCCATGAGGTTACGCCCCGGCCGGGAAAGGTGCGCGACGGTGGCGGCATCTGCCGGATTTGCTCGGGGAAGGACCCGGAGACAGCATGGGTCGCGTTTCGGGCGCGGGTGACCGAGCTGGGTGGTGAGGTCCTTGAACCCGCATGGCTGGGGAACAGCAAGCCGCACCGGGTGCAGTGCGCGAACGGCCATGAGGGCACGCCCCGGCCGTCGAATGTGCTGAGAGGGCAAGGGATCTGCCGGACCTGCGTCGGTAAGGTGGAACCGGCGGTGGCCTGGGATGCGTTTCGGGCACGGGTGGTGGAACTCGGTGGGGAAGTCCTCGAAGGCGCGTGGCTCGGGGCACAGACCACCCATCGGGTGCGCTGCTCCGACGGCCACATAGCGATGGTGAGACCCGACAGAACGCGCAAACGAGCCGGCATCTGTCAGACCTGCCACACGCAAGCACAGGCGGTGGCCTGGGATGCGTTTCGGGCACGGGTGGTGGAACTCGGTGGGGAAGTCCTCGTACCCGCGTGGCTCGGCAGCCACTCCCCTCACAAGGTGCGGTGCGCTGACAACCATGAGTCGCAGATCCGTCCGGAGGCCCTGCGTAACGGTGGTGAAATATGCCGGACGTGCCCCGGAACCAGACAAGCAGCAGCGTGGGCGGCGTTCAAGGAGCGGGTGGCTGAGCTGGGCGGTGAAGTTCTCGAATCGGCCCCGTTGGGAGCTCTGGTAGCGCACCGCGTGCGGTGCGGTGCAGGTCATGAAGGGAAGGTGAGACCGAACAGTGTGCAGCAAGGCCAAGGAATCTGCCGGATCTGCGCCGGGACGGATCAGAAGACCGCCTGGGAAGCGTTCCGGGCACGGGTGGCAGAGCTGGGGGGCGAAGTCCTCGAACCGGCCCCGCTCGGAAAAAACATGCCGCACCGGGTTCGCTGCGCCGAAGGTCACGAGGTGACGCCGAGGCCGAACGGCGTGCAACAGGGGCAAGGGATCTGCCGGATCTGCGCGGGGAAGGACCCGAAGACGGCGTGGGCCAAGTTCCGGGCCCGAGTCATCGAGCTGGGCGGCGAAGTCCTCGAACCGGCATGGCTGGGCAGTAGCGTCCCGCACAGGGTGCGGTGCCCCTACGGCCACGAATCAACCCCATACCCGGGCAACGTCAGCCAGGGTGAAGGGATCTGCCGGACCTGCGCTGGGACAGATCCGGCAGCGTCGGAAGCTAAGTTCCGGGCGCGAGTAGCCGAGCTGGGCGGCGAGGTTCTCGAACCGGTGTGGCTCGGAGCAGGTACCCCCCATCGGATCCGGTGTAGTAATGGCCATGAAGCGACCTGCTACCCGACCAACGTCATCCGAGGTGAAGGCATCTGCCGGCTCTGTCGAGGCAGAACGTGGGACGCCTTCTACGTCGTCACCGACGATGACGAAGGAGAGCTTAAGTTCGGCATTACCAGTGGATCAGCACTGCCGCGTCTTGGCCAGCACGCCCGGGACGGTTACACGACCCGCGTCCGGCTCTTCACCGGTCTTCCCACCGGCGTGGCCTGGGACATCGAGCGGTCGGTGAAGGCCGCCCTGCGGATAGCGGGGGAGCGGCCGGTGCGCGGCTCGGAGTACTTCGACATATCGGTGATTGCCCTGGTACTCGACATAGCCGACAACCACCCGGGCGCGCCCAAGATCAAGACGTCCACTGGAGTGGTGTAGACGAAGGGCTGCCTCCAGCTTGCGGTGCCAGACACGACCTGCTGGAGGCAGCGGCTGTGTCAGCGCTGTACCGGATCCGCCGCAGGTGGAAGGCTGTCGGAACCGGCGATCGCTCCGCATGACTACTTCCGCGCACATCCGTTGCCTGTTGAGAAGCAACGTGGACGGCCGGGCTGCTGCGCACAGTGCCCAGCCGCGATCGATCACGTCATGGGACTACCTGCCCGCGCTGGTTAATCGTCCTGGTGAGTTCGCGGTTGGCTTCCCGGGCTGCGGCCAGATCTGCCTGAGCCTCCTCCAGAGAAGCAGCCAGTTCGACGTTGCGTTGCTCCAGTCCGGTGAGCCGGCGCTGGAGCTCGTCGATGTCGGTGGGCATGCTGAGTCCTGAGTCCCGCCATGCCTGGGCGCCCAGCTCGCTGGACAGCCGCTTCTCCAAGAGCTGGATCCGGGCTGCCAGCCGGGCGTTGCGGGTCTGTGCGTGCGCGAGGTCGGCTTGGAGCGATGCCCGGCTGACCGCCGGGGCACCGGTCCCCGGACCCTGCTGGGCCGGCTCGGTCTCTGCGGCGTGGACCAGCGCGAGGAGATCCGGATGCCGGTAGAGGAACGTGCGATCTACCCCGGCTTGCCGGGCGATGCCGGACACGCTGACCCGGCCCCCGCCCCGGGCCGCAGCGTTGACCGCGTTGACCACGCGCTGGCGGCGCCGGGCGGAGTCTGCCATGCGGCCGTCGCTCATCGAGGAAGTCACGCCGACCTCCTCGGCCGGACATCGGGCAGCGGCTGACCGACCCGGGGCATCCCTGGCATGCCCAGCATCACGCCGCGTCCACGGCGCACGACCGAGACGGCCCGGTCAATCTGCGCGCGGTCCTCTGCGCTCAGATCGTCCAGGTCCGTCCTGACACGGCTGATCAGGCGTCGAACGCGCCGAATCTCCTCCTCCGAGGGCATGGCCTCACTGCGCGCCCAGTCGTCCGCCTCGAAGGCCGACATCAGCTTTTCGCGGCTGCGCAGGAGGTCGGCGAGGTACGCCTCCAGGTCCGGGAGGTAGGAGATGTCCGTGCTGTAGTGCTCGCAGCCCAGGCAGCGGAACCTCAGCGGACAGCTCTGACCTCCCGCGGCCACGTTCGTGGGCTCCTTGCAGACGCCGTAGGCGGTGGCGACCTCGCCGATCTCCCGCCGGACGTGCTCGGAGTCCAGGAGTCCTTGGGCCTTGCGCCACACCCGGTTGCCGTGCCGGTCGAACTGGAGGACCGTGACCCGGTCGATGGCCTCGCGCCGGCGGTCCTGGCCGATGCGGTAGTACGCCTGGGTGGTCATCAACTGCCGGTGGTCCATAAGGTCTTTGAGGACTTCGGGTGCCACGCCATGGTCCGCGTGCCGCTGGGCGAAACTGTGCCGGTAGGCGTAGGGGAAGACGCGGCTCTTGTCGAAGGCCAGCATCCTCGTGACCGGCTCGCCGTCCTCTTCGACCACGACCGGGACGAGGAAATCGGGCAGGGACGTGACCCAGGCCCGGTGCTGATCCCAGATCCCGGAGATCGGTTTGGTGCCCGACGGGTTCGACATCGAAGAGGGCAGGAGCTTCAGCGCGGCCGCCGGAGTGTCCGGGAAGCGCTGACGTACTCGCTCCTGCTGGGCGATGATCACGGCCCCGGTGGCCTTGGCGATCGGAAGCCGACGGCCCAGTCGGTACGCCTTGTGGTTGTCGTAGACCAGGACGAGGCTCCCGTCCGGGTCGCGCTCCAAACAGTCCAGAGGCAGCTGGCAGATTTCGTCGGGGCGGCGGCCCGTGTCGATCAGCAGCTCCGTGCAGACCCGCACTTCCACCCCGCTCATCTCTTCGAGCCGGTCCAGGTTGTCGCAGAGCGCCCGCATCACCTCGTCAGGGAGATCCTTGCCGGCTTCGCTGTCCTCGGGCTCGTCCGGGATGTCCTCGGCGCCCATCACGAAGTCAGCCCGAAGCCCTTCGAGGACCTGGCCTCTGCCCGTGAGGCCCAGGGTCCGCCACCGGTTCAGCACCGAGCGAACCGTGCGAGCGATCCGGAGCCACTGGTGGGCGGTGAGCTGCCCCGCCTCCGCCTTGAACGCGAGACGGGTACAGAACGCGGTGATGTCGCCGCGGTCCAGGAGCGACACCAGGTGCCCGCCGTCCTCTCGCTGAAGTCGCAGGCTCTGCGAAAGCTCGGCGACCGCGTTGATTCTGCCCTGTAGCCCTCGGCCGGGGGCCTTCCCCCGACGGCGAGGCAGGTCATCGACCGCCCAGAGCTTCGTGGCTTCCCGCAGGGCTTCCTGGTGGATTTTCGTGAAGTTCGCGGTGCCGCCGTATCCGAACACGGCTAGGTCCCATACATCCTTGCGGGCCTCGTCGTCTGGACTTACCCCGAACCGACCAAGGGCCTTGCGCATGGTGAGGACCAGGGTCGCGGCCTGGCCGCGCAGCCCCGCGGCATGGGGGTCGCCGAGTCCGTCGAGGTTTTCGCACCGCAGGGCCCGCAGCCGGTCGCACAGCCTGCGCAGCCAGAACCCGTAGGTCTTCACGCCGTTCGCGGTCCGCGTTTGCATGCTGTACAGCAACTCGGCGACAAGCCGCCGCGGCAGGCCCCGCATGCTGACCTCGTTGCTGATGGACACCGGCGCGGTGGTCAGCCGCCACATCTCCTCGTCCCCGTCGAAGGCTCCCGACCACTTCGCCGCGGCCAGCCGCTGGCGGTGAGCGTCGCAGTAGAGGCTCTTCGAACTGACCCGATAGCGATGGCATGCCGATACCGAGCACATTCCGTAGCCCGGTAGCGGAACTGGCACAGGGTGTACCAGGAACTCCTCCAGAGAGACCTTCAACCGCCCTGTCCGCTGGGAATGGTGGGTCTGACACAAGGCCGCTGTCGGGCTCCGCCACGGCCGCCCACACGACGGGAAGCGGCACAGCGACTGCCGCACGTGCTTGGCGGTGTACCGCTTCGCTGCCCCGAGGAACTCCTCCAGGGCCTGACCCGACTGGTTCCACCGCAGCCGGCATCCGGAGCACAGCGGCCCTGTGCGCTCGAAACCTTTGTCGCACCCGTCTACCTCGCACTCCTGCATCCCGATCACCGGGTGAACCCGCGGGTAGATCAAGACGCCCAGGTCCCAGTCCCAGCTGATCAGGCTGAGGAACTCCGGATCCAGAGCCTCGACCAGCTCCCGCGTCCTCGCGTCCTCCGCGGTCGGCCGGACCGGCAGGACGATCGCCGCCATCAGCGCTCACCCCGACTGTGCAGCTCGCGCGGAGAGGGAACCCGCTCGACGGCCTCGCGCAGCCGAGACTGGTCCGGGATCACGTAGGGCCGCGCCGACTCCGGGCTCTTCTGCCCGAGCAGGGCCTGCACCTCGTCCAAGCGGCCGCCGGCATCCGACACGTTGCTGCCGAACGCTCGCCGGGCCATGTGCGGTCCCACCGCCCGGTTCAGCTTCGCTCGCAGCGTCAACCGCTCGAAGAGCTCGTAGATCGCCTCCGGCTTCATGGGGGCGCCGATCTCGCCGCGGAAGAGGTTCACCAGTAGGAAGTCGCTCCCGCCAGCACCAAGCAGCTGATGGCGCTCGTCGATGTACTGGTCGTACGCCTGGACCACGAGGAAGTCCACCGGCTGGATCCACGAGGCGCGTGACTTGGACCAGGCGCCGTTGGCGTTGTCGCGGCGCCGTACATGCAGGTGAGGCCCCTTGTAGTCGCATCCCAGCGCGCGTGAGTCCGGCAACAGGTGGCAGTCGGACCGGTGAAGACCCGCGGCCTGGCCCCGGCGGAGACCCGCTCGGCCCAGCAACACCACGACGAGCCGGTCCCGCGCGCAGCGGCATTGCAGGAACATGCTCACGATCTCTTCATCGGAAGCACGGTCCACCTCCGCCTCCGGTTCGTGAGCGCGGTGCCGGGCCCGAAGCCGGTAAGAGAGCCCAGAATCTTCGCCCTGCGCTTCCACTGGGAGGTCCCGGCTGTCGGCCAGCTCGTAGATCTGCCCCAGCACGCTTCGCGGAGCCTCGCTCACCGATACCGCATACGACAACAGGCCCCGCGTCGCCGACAGCACGACGTTGATCCTGCGCTCCTGCCGAACCGGCTTTCCACCCGGGCCGCTGACGACCAAGCTCCGAGCGTCCGGCCGGGAGGGTACGTGCTTCAGCCAGACCATGAACAGGCCCAGGTCGCGGGGCGCCGCCCGCCAGTCGCGGCCCGTCGTACGGCACCAGCGCAGGTAAAGCGCCGCGCCGCCGGCATTCGTCCTCGTGGTGAGTTCTGCGCGGCTCTTGCCGAACCGCTGGTGCCGAGCCCACTGATCTGCGACGGGGACTACTTGAAGCTCGTCGTCGATGACGGTCCAGTAGCGCGTCCCCGAGGGCAGGGTTACGGGAAATGCTCGCATGTGCTTCTCCGGAGCTCTGACGTCTGATGCAACAGCCCGCCACAGAGCCACACCCCCCGAGTACGAGCGTCTCAAGGCCAACGAAGACGACTCGCACCACGTCACGCCACAGCTTCAGAAACCCCATAGAACGTCGCCGCCATGCTGGACGGCGAAGCCACCGTCAAGCGCCTGCGCCGCGAGAACAGCCGGGTCTGGCTCATGCCGTACAACGCTGCCCCAGAGAATCAGCCGATCCCCGGCGACGACGCCGTTATCCTCGGCAAGGTGGTCGCCGTCCCTGCCGGTCGGTCAGCCCCTCCACGAACTGCAACACCAGCACGAGCGCCAGTCGGCCCGGTGACCAGGCAGGTTTCCCCCGCGCTGGGAACAGATCCGCGAACTGCGCGTCGGTGAACAGCACCCCCAGCTCGTCCCGAACCCGGATCGCCAGGCTCCCCTTCGGGAACGCGGCCCGAGCCACCCGCACCGTCTCCGCCGGGATCTCATCCGGCTCCTTCGGCTGCAACGACACCGACACCCTCCTCATACGACAACGTCGGATCCCAAGACCACAACCAGGTCTTGGGAGCCGACGTCACGCGAGCCCCCAAATCAACCAACAGCGTCACAAGATCGGCGGGGCACTCCTCGTGGTGCTTGAAGCGGAATTCAGCTCCGAACTGTCCGCATCTGAGGATCGAAGCAGATCAAACCGACTGTGAACGCTGTCCAAACGCAGAAGAGGTTCGGGCGGATACGTCGGTCCACCCGAACCTCTCAGTTTAGTGCACGACGCAATTGCTGCCGTTTAATTTTTTGTCGGATAATCGACGATCTGGACGCCGGCGGCAATCATTCTCCGGGTCACTTCTTCCTGAAGGGAATCGTCATCGATCACCGTGGTCTTCGATTCGATGACGTTAAGGGGAAGTAGTACCTCCTTCCCTTCCACTGAAACTCGAGCGAGGATGTATGTTCCAGGTGGGGAAGTCCACAGGTGTTCGAGTTCGTTCATTTCAGCCACCCCTCCTTCAGCCATCCCATCTTGGTGTACTGGCCGCCATACCTTACCGTAGAGCCGTCTCGCGTGACAATCATGGATGATTTCTGCGGAGACCCGAGGGCGCTCTGCAGTACTACGTTACCCAGATCTCTATCGCTGGCGTAAGCGTGAGTCGGGTGAGAATGGTAGATCCACATCCACTCAGGTCCGGTATCCATCGCGACAGAGTGTTCTGCCCCGGAATAGAGATAATACTGTCCGCCGCCGCCGTTCTTCCCCGGACCATATTTATAGGTCACGCCCCACTCGAGATTCGTTGCGTTAGTGAGGGCGGCCATCTCCAGAGGTGTGGGGCGTTTGGCCACGGGAAGCCCCTTACTGCCGGGCGGGCTCTTAATGCCTCTGACGAGATATGGAATGATCGAACCTTCTGCGGCAATGGCCATTCTGCCGGCTGCCCGGGCGGCGCCAACTTCGGGAGCTAGCGGGCCGAATGGGAGTGCTGAGACAGCGCCACCTTGGGCGCTTCCTCGCTCGAATGCTGCGCTGCTTCCATCGACGCCATACTCTTGCTCGGCCTCTTGGCGAATTGCGTCACCGAGACATTCGACACTGCCGAAGAGCTTGAATCCTTGGCAGGCGAACGTGAGTCCATCTGCGAATCCAGCGATAATTCCCGCCAGGTAGTCCCGGTCGTTACCGAGAGGCTGGTCTACCCACTTGCTGGTGCACTTGAAGCGGTTACAGGTGGTTTCCTTGTGGCCTGTAGGGGTGCTCGAGTGACTTCCGCTGCTGCCACCTCCGGAGCCTCCGGAGCCTCCGCCGCCACCACTCAGTGCACGGTTCAGCTGGTCGGCGTCGTCGCCGGGGTCGGGGTCTCCGCCTTGACCGTTTGTAGAGGGGCAACCGAGGCCGGTGTTTCCGCCGCAGGCTGTTCCGAGTCCGGTGGGGTCGGTGAAGGTGAGGGGGTTGTTGATGCTGTAGCTGTAGCCGTTGAGAGTCTGGTGCTTTTCGGTCTCCAGGAGCGGGTCGACGCTGATGAATTGGCCGAGGCCGGGGTCGTATTCGCGGGCGCCGACGTGGGTCAAGCCCGTGGTGGCGTCTTCGGGGGCTCCGAGGAAGCGTTTGTCGTCGGGCCAGGTGCCGACGGTGGTGCCGCGGGGGCCGCCGAAGGGGGTGGTGTAGCGCTTGCTGAGGGCTTGGGAGTCTTCGCCGTCGATGGCCAGGCTGGAAGTGCCGTGGTTGTCGCCAGCCAGGAAGGACAGCTTGGACGCACCGGTCTCGTTGCTACGGACCGCCACCTTGGCTGCGCCGAGGGTGTAGGTGCGGGTGGCCCACTTCTTGGTGCCCTTGAGGTGGACCTCGGTGGCGCCGGTGTAGAGGACCGTTTCACCGCTCGCATTGCGGCGGATCAGGAGTTCGCCCTCGGCGTCGTAGACGTAGTCCGTCGATGCCGTGCCTTCAGTGAGCTTGCTGAGCTTGCCTTCCGGGCCCCAGGTCAGGGTCTGGGAGGTGGAGCTGCCCGGCTTCTCGGCGCGCTTGGTCTGGTTGCCGGCCGTGTCGTAGGTGTACTGGGCGGTGACGTCGGTGCAGTCCGCCGCCGTGGTGGTGGCGTTGAGCGCGTGCTTGCGGGTGGCGTCGTAGCAGTAGGTCCGGGTGGTGGGGGTGCCGGTGTTGGTCTTCTCCGTGGCCCGCTGCCCGGTCGCGGTGTAGGTGTAGCTGTTCCAGTAGGGTGCCGCGCCTCCGAGGTTTGCCGTGGTGCGGCCTGCTGTCGCGCAGTCTGCCGTCTTGGGGGTCCAGGCTTCGGCCAGGCGGCGCTGGCCGTCGTAGGTGAAGCACTGGTTGTCGGCCTGGGTGAAGCCGTTCTGCGGGGCCGCGTCGAAGATCGACTGGACGTTGCCGGCCTGGTCGTACTTGTAGGTGAGGTCCTGGATCTGGCCGTTGTGGGCCTGGGCCGTGACGCTCGACTTCAGCAGGCGGCGGGTGCCCTCCTCGTAGGTGTAGCCGATGAAGGTCTGCTTGACCCCTGCGGCGCCGGAGCGGGCGAGGGTGAGCTGGGAGAGGTCACCGAGCGGGGTGTAGACGGCGTTCTGGACGTAGCCGGTGGTGCCGGTCAGTCCCTTCGGCAGCCCGAAGTCCGTGTAGTGGACGGTGAGGATCTCCTCCGGCAGCCCGGCCGCGGCCGGCTCCAGCGCGGTGCTCAGGGTGCCGTCGAGCCGGTAGTCCACCTCGTGCTCAGTGGTCGCCGCGATCGCCCCTGAGGTGACCAGCGGGTCGTCGGCCGGCAGCCGCAGCTGCGTCCTTACCGGACGACTCAGGCTGTCGTGCTCCACGACGGCCTTGGTGTATGCCTTGCCGGCGGTGCCGCCTTCGTAGCGGATGCTCTCCGACGGTGCGCCCTTGAGGACGGTGTCGTAGGTCCAGGCGGCGAGCTTGTTGGCGTCGGTCTTGGAGGTCTTCCACAGGCCGGTCTTGCGGCCGAGCTCGTCGTAGTCGAACTCAAGGACGGTGTTGCGGGAGTCCTTCGTCGTCGCGATCTGGTCGAGGGGGGTGAAGGTGGTGGTGGCGGCTCCCTTGTCGGGGTCGGTGGTGGTGTTCTGTCGGCCGAAGAGGTCGTAGTTGTAGGACCACTGCGAGCCGTCGATCCCGTTGAAGAACCGCAGCTTGCCGTTCCGCGTGTACGACTGGGTCGTCTTGGTGTACGGGGTGCCGGGGCTGGTGCCGCCGAAGGCCGGGTCGTTGGGCGTGGTGCCGCCGTAGGTGCGGGTCTCCACCGTGCGGCCCAGAGCGTCGGTGATGGTGCGGGAAGCGGTTCCGCCCTGTGGTGCGGTGGTGGCCACCGAGTCGCCGGTGTATGAGGTGGTCGTCGACCACTTCTTGGCGCCGTAGACATACAGCGTTGAGATCGTCGGCCGGCCGGCGCCGTCAGACTGGACCTCGGTCTGCAGGGGTGTGTCGAGTACCGCGGCCTGCGCGTAGACGGGCTCCGGACCCTTGTCCTTGTCCCAGATGTCCGTGGACGTGTACTTGGCCAGGCCGCGTGAGTCGTACCGGGTGTCGGTCAGGATCCGGCCGCCCAGCGGGGACTCGGCCTGCGTCTGCACGGTCCGCAGCAGTGAGTCCGTGATGGTGTAGCTGGTGCGGTAGTCGTTGCCCGCGGTGAGGGTGGACACCGATGTCCAGGGCTGCTTGCCGCGCTCGAGGCCGTAGCCGTATTTCACGTTCGGAGTGAAGGACAGGGCGCGGTTGGGCAGCCGGGTCTCGGTGACCCGCCCGAGTGCGTCATACGTGTTGTACGTCGACTTCATGTTGGCGTCGATGCCGCGCACCACCGAGCCACGCAGGTCCAGGTAGCTGTAGGCGGCGTGCTGCTGCCCATTGGAGGCCAGCTTCGGCGCGGTGGTGACCGTGGCGACGAGCGGGCCGGTTCCGGCCGGGCTGTAGCTGGTCGTCGTGGTCTGGCCTTCGGCGTTGGTCACCGACAGGGGCCGGCCGAGCTTGGCCGCGGCGGTGTCGTAGGTGGTTTTCGTCTGTGTCTGCCATCCGCCGGAGACGGCCGGGTGCCGGTCCTCGGTGCCGGATGCGGCGGGGTAGGACTGGGCGCGGCCGGTCCAGGTCGGCAGGCCGAGCGTCGGGCTCTGCGAAGGCGACCAGCCGGTGGCCGTGGCGTTGTCGTAGACGACCGCGGTGTCGGACAGGACGTCGCCGCGCACGTCGGCGGTGGTGGGCAGGTTGAGTTTGTCGTCAGTCTGGGTGCAGGGCACTCCGACGGTGCGGGTGCGTGAGACGAGGCTGGTGATGCCCTTGGCGTCGTTGCGCGCGTACCAGGTACGCGTGCACAGCTCGTCGCCGGACTTGGCGATGTCGCCGGTGACGGCCTCGTGCGTCTTCATGCCGTAGACGCCGTCATAGGTGTAGTCGGTCTGCGCGCCTCGCCAGGTGTTCGGCGTGGCTGCGGCCGTGAGGCGGGTGTAGGCGTAGACGGCCGAGGTGCGGACGTAGTGCGCCTTGGTGTTGGCGTAGGACTTCTGCTGGCTTGCGGTTTCCTTGGACCACAGGCCGTTGACGGTGACCGAGATCGGTGTGGCGCCGTCGTAGGTGATCTCCTGGCGCAGGGAGCCGGCGTACTGGTCGTAGTCGTTGGCGTCGGCCACGGTCACACCGGGGACGTCGATACCGGTGACGACCGCGGTACGGCTGGTGCCGGCGGCCTTGAGCTTGTCTCCGTGCATGCCCTGCATGAAGACCTTGACGCTCTTGGAACGTGTGCCGCCGAGTGCGCCGGTGTAGGAGGTGACGGTGCCGTAGCCGCGCCACGTGGACCAGGTGCGTTCCTTTTCCGGGGTCAGCGGGTCGTCGTTGTAGTGCCAGCCGGGCGCTGCGTACTCGTAGGAGTGCTGGACGGTGTCCTGGTTGGCGGCCGGGTCGGAGACGGTGACCGCGGTGACGGGGTACTTGTGGAACCAGTCCAGCTCCGGGTCGCCGCCGTTGACCGGCCAGAACACCGGGTAGCAGGGACGCGTGGCGTCGCTGTTGTCGTCCTCGGCCTTGGGCATGCGCGATCCCCGCACACATCCCTGGGAGGCTTCGGGGAGGGTGACCGTGGTGATGGAGCCGGCTTCGGAGGTGATGCCCTTGATGCGCGGCCGCGACAGCGGGACGACGTCGTCGCCGTCCACATCGACGCGGTTGGGACGCTCCTGATAGGTGAACTCGACCGGGGGCAGATCGAGCGAGCCGCCGTTCTTGCCCCATCGCTTGATCGACAAGAGCACCAGGGACTTGTCGCTGCCGTCGCCGAGGTCGGCGGCATCGTAGAAGTCCTGGACCAGGTCCCAGGTGTCGATGGCCGCGTAGGCGTCGGGTTCGGCGGTGGTGTTCCAGGCGTGTGTGGTGATGTTCACCATGCGCTGGCGGGTGAAGAACGCCGGGCCGGTGGCCTTGCAGTCGGTCTCCGACGCGGCGCAGATGGTGTCGAAGGGGACGTCCGGCCAGTCCTTGGCGGTGGCCTCGGTCAGCGTCCCGCAGTTCGCGACGACACACCGCGCCTTGTAGCCGAAGGTCACCTTGTTGGAGGTGACCCCGGTGAACAGGGCGTCGGCTCGCTGGCCGTAGCGGATCTCGTTGAGGTATCCGCCTGTGGTGTAGGAGGCGAGTTTGGTCTTGTCGCCGTTCTTGGCGTAGTTGTTGCCCTCGGTCGTGTACCAGTAGCTGGAGGCGTTGCCGTGCAGGTCCTGGACCAGGTCCAGGTTCCACCGCCAGGCCTGGACCTCGGACCTGGCGGAGAAGGTGCTGCCCTTGCTGTAGCCGGGCTCACTAGAGTCGTCACCGAAGACGGGAACGGTCCACGTGGAGTTGGTGCGCTGGGCGGCGGCGCCGGGCAGCTTGTTCAGGCCGAAGGTGTAGGTGGTGCCGTCGCCGGTGACGACCTTCCAGTACTCGCCGGTCTCGTCACCGTTGTCGGCGCCCGTCAGCAAGGTGACCTGGGAGGCGTCGTCGTTCTTCAGTCGCCACTTGCCCGAGGTGTCGTCCTTGACAAGCTCGGTGGCCTTGCCGTTGAGGACCAGCGAGGCGTTCTCGTACTTCCAGCACAGGTCGTGCTTGTCGGCCTGGCCGTCGTCGTCACACGAGCCGTACTTCCGCTCGACGTACGACGAGGTCAGGCCGAAGCCCTCACCGACCTGCGTGCTCTGGTTGTTGGTGTTCGCAGTCCGGCCGTCGATGCTGCCCGAGTCATACGACAGCGACAGCGACGGCGCGGGGCCGGCCGCGGCCGGGGGAGCGGCGATGGGGTAGGACCAGGTGAAGGCACCCGAGGAAAGCCCGGCCTCCCAGTCCGCCGACGCCGCCAGAGGCGTCGCATTGAAATCGCCCGCCCCCTTCCCGGCACTCGTGGAGTCCGCCATGAGGGCGAAAACCGCCGGCTGTGCACCGCCCGTGGCCTGGGGCACGGACGGCAGCGTGCCGGTGACCGTGCTGTTCTTGACACTGTTGCGGGAGGTCAGAGGAGTTGTCTCACGGCACTCGGCCTTCTCCGGCGTGGTGAGCGCACAGCCGGGCAGGCCCACCAGCCCCAGACGGGTGGACCAGCCGCCGCCTACCGCGGAAGCGAAGGGCCCATAGTTGACCGACACCCGGGCAGGCCCGGCCTGATCGGCGGTAGCGGAGAACACCACGCCGGTGATCCCGGCCCGCTGGGCGGCCTTGTGGTCCCAGACCTTGACCGTCGCCTTCCCGCCAGCGGCCTTGAACGGCACCGGCGGCCCCTTCGGCGCCTGGGCCGCCTGCATGCCCACCAGGGCCGTGGCGGGCTTCTGGGCGGAGGACAGGTCCTGGGTGAAGGTGGCAGGCTCCGGCCATTCCACCTTCGTTTCGGCGCGGACCCGGTCGGCCCGGGCCTTGTTCTCCGCCTGGCTCTTGGCGAACTGCTCACGCGCAGCCTTCGCCCCCGGCGAGGTGACAGCAGTTACCTTGCTGTCCCGGTGTTTGGGCAACCCGGGTGCGCCTGGTGTGTCGGCCGCGGATGCGACGGGTATCAGGGACCCTGGCACGGCCAGGGCCAGGGTGAGTGCTCCGATCAGCGGAACGCGGTACCGCGCCCGCCCGGAGGCTTTGCGTCTGAACAAAACAAGTTCTCCGAGATGGATGGATTGATAGGGGCCGGGGTCGCCTCAAAGGCGACCCCGGCACTGTCATAGGAAAGAAGTCGGGACGTCCGACCGCCCTCGGGGGCGGTCTACTGGATGAACATGTCCCTGACCTGGTTGACGTCCAGCGCCGCACCGGACCACACGGACATGTCGCTGACCTCGCCGGGCGCGAAATGGCCCCAGGTCCCGCCCGTGTAGCCCTTGCCGACGGAGAACTCGTTGCTGCCGACAACAGCGGTGAACGCCGTCGGCTGGTCCTCCCGCTCGGTGTTGACGTAGAGCGTGATCGTTCCGTCCTGGGCGTCGTACACACCGGTCACGGTCGCGTCCAGTTCAGCGACATCGTTGCTCTCGACCGACACGCCCGAACCGTCGAGCCGACCGAAGTGCCACTTCCCCACGGCCACGGCCTTGGTGTGGGTGGGATCGGGGTCCTCGGGAATCGGGTCGTTGCGCGTTTCGGTCTTCTCGAACCAGATGCCCCACGAGGAACCGGTCCCCGCCCGCTGACCGACCACCTGCGCCTTGTAGCCGTTCGGCTTAGCCGCCAGCTTGTCGTTGTCGAGCTTGGCGTTGGCCGACACGGTGAACGACCCGGTGTCGTCGACCAGCGGCCCCGGCGCCGTCCCGGCGTGACTGGTGCCGTTGAGGACCAGCTTGCCGCCGGTCACGCTGGTGCCGGTGGCCAGAGTCAGGTCCCGGTTGAAGCCCGAGACATCTTGGATCGGGCTGCCGGCCACCGACAGGTCCCACTCGGCTGCACGGGCAAGGTAGGGCCGTCCCGTCGCGGAGTTGAGCAGCTTGGCATCCTGCTCCACAGCTGCGCCAGTCAGCTCGCCCTGCCACACCTTCAGCTCGTCGATCCGGCCCGGGAACTGGTCCTGCCACACACCCTTGTACATGACCACCCCGATCCCCATGGGCTTGGTGGACGCGATCGGCGTACTCATCAGCGTCTCGCCCTGCAGCTGGCCGTTGATGTACAGCTTCAGCTTGTTGGTGGAGGCGTTGTAGGTCGTCGCAACGTGCGTCCACACTCCAGCAACAGCCGGATTCTTCGACTGCAGCACCTTCATGTGCTCCCAGCCGTCCGGACCGTCGGCCTCAGCCATCCGCACCGACCACAACCCGTTCGGTGCGGCGGTCAGCGCGACCCCGCTCTGATGGGTGGCGCCGCCCTGGGCGACCATCGTCGACCATTTGTCGGTGCGGTCGAGCCGTGCCCAGCCGGCCACGGTGAACGACGCACGGGTGTCGATGACCGGCTTGGTGGTCATCGCGTACTGGTCCACCCCGTTCAGCAGCAGGGTCCGGTCCGTGTGGTCCGCGAGTTTGCCCCGGCGGCCGGTGGCAGGGCGGAGGCTGCCGGGCTGCAGGTCGGCGTTGTTCCGCAGCGCGGTATTGGTGGTCGACGTGTCGATGGCATCGCCGCTGGTCTCATCGAAGTTCCAGTAGGCGACGGGGCCGTCGCCCTCCTTCACCACGAAGTCGACGACGTTCTCCGCTCCCGGCCCCACCGAGTCCTTGGCTTTGACATACAGGCGGAACGTGCCCGACAGCGGCGGAGTGATGGACACAGTGGCAGGCGTCCCTGATACGTCCGTGTAAGACGACTCGGAGGACAACCGGTACTGGAAGCCCTTCACGTCCGTGTCACCGCTTGCCGCGGAGAAGGTGACCTGGCCCGGCGTCCCTGGCTTGCCCGAAGCGACACAGGACGTGGTGGTGCAGGCGCTGTACGGGCTGCCGAACGTGATCACGGGTGCCTTAGGCCTGCCGGTGTCGATCTTGAAGTAGCAGCCGCTGGTGGCCACGCTGCCGCGCGGCGTCAGGGAACCGGAGAAAGACCGGGTCCAGGTCCGGAACTTGTAGAGGACACCTTCGTCCAGCTGCATCCGGGCTTGGCCAGTGACCTTGGTGTTCGCCCCGACATAGGCCGGTGGGGCGGGGTTGTCGGTGGCGGACCAGTCCTCAGGATTCGGCTTCACCGGAGTCCAGGAGCCGTCGCTGTTCTTCCGGTCGATCTGGAAGGCCGCTCGCAGAGAAGCCTGCGCCTCGCCGCCGGAAACCACCTCGGTCGTGGCCGTCAAGTAGGGCTGCCGCTCGGAGCGGATGGTCGGCGCAGACTCGTTCGTGCTGCAGACCTGACCCGACCCGGCCACGATGCCGTAGGCCGTAGGGACTGCGGGACGGCTGATGTAGTCCACCGAGAGCACCGCATCGTTGCGGAACCGCTTCCAGGAAGCCGTGTCGCCCTCGTCCTCGGCCCGGATCTCCAGCGTCAGCCGCGGGAACCTGCCTGCAGCGAAATCTCGCACCGTCGGGGTGAGGTTCTCATCCGGCTCGTCCGGATTGTCGGCAAACTCGATCGGCGCGGGCGGCGCGTTCGGATCGCACAGCGAACCACGGCCGGCCGACACCCACCGGTCACCCATCCGGTCCAGGTAGCCGGGCTTGTTCGCCCAGGTCGTGGACTGGGAGATCTCCCCGTTCGTCCGGACCAGCCACACGTTGCGGGCCTCGCACTGGAAGGCCCAGGGCTCGGTGATCCGGAAGCGGGCCGAGAGAACCTCCTTGCCGGCCAGCTTTTTGGGTGAGAACTCGAAGTACAGACGCTGGACGTAACCGGGACCGCAGTAGTAGTTGTCCCAGACGCCGCACTTGCCGACGCCCTTGCCCTGGTTGTCCTTGTCGTTGTCGAAGTTCCAGAACTCGTAGCCGTCCGACCGCAGCAGCGTGCGCTCCACACCGTCATCGAGCGCGACCGGCGGGTCGATGTACAGCGGGAACGCGGCCGGGTCGCTCTGCCCGAGCAAGGCTGCGTCGGGTACCACCGTCAGGGAATCTGCGGCCACAGCCACCTGCAGGTTCGCCGACTTGTCCCCAGGCCCTGGGGCCTCGGCCGTCGGGTCCTCAGCGGTGACATTCGCCTGGACGGCAGAAGCCTGGGTGGTGGTCCGGAATGCTGCCATCTTGGGCTGTGCGGATGGCTGAGGTGCAGCCTCGCCGCTGGAGTCCCACATCAGAGCGGGCGGCGCAGCGAAGACGCTGCGGCCTTCGGAGTCCTCCGCGATCAGACCGCCGTCCTTGCTGGCGCTGACCTGCAGCTCGTCGGCCCTGAGCCCGAACTTGATGCTCTTGACTGCCGGGTTCTTGGCCGCGGCAGGTGTCTTGACGACGAGGACCTCGCGATAGCCCTCCGTCGTGGCCGTCATACGGAGATCGACCCCAGGCAGAACCTCCGCGTACACCGCAGTGTCCCCATCCAGGGCCGGCTTCGGCAGAACCCCCGGCCACTGCAAGGCGAGCCGGTGCACCCCCTGGCTGATCGTCACCAGATCAGCCTTGTCACCGCCACCAGAGAAGCTGATCTCCGCAGTGGCGGCCTTCGGGCCCACCGTCCCGTCGCTACGCACCTCAAGCGTGGCATCCGGCGCGACCCAGGAACCGTTGTCCTCCTTCACCCGGATCGGTACTACGGACTGGTCCAGGCGGAAGCTCTGACCATCCGGATTTGCGTACGTGGTGGTGAACTCTGAACGCTCACCTGCCACTTCAACAGGCTGACCCGTCTCGGCCGCCTCCTTCAGCGCCTTCTGTCCCTCAGTCAAGGCAGGCGCTGGACCCTCCGCGGCCGCGGCCGCAGAGGGAATCTGAGCAGGGGAAACACCAAGAACGAGTGCCGCGCCCATCGCGGCACTCATGGCATGACGAAGCCCCCGCCTGTCGAACACAGGCATTGATCCATCCCCAGTTACGCAGGGCATCCCCTAGGGCCCTGTCGAACGCGACCTGACATAGATCGCAGCCGCGAATGTATGAACCTTTCAAGCTGCGATCAAGAGATTCTCACGTAAATCTCATCACGTGCCACTAGTTGAGGGGGTACCCAAACGGCCTAGACTGCATCTAACCGGAACGATCTACTCCTTGATGCAAACTGCTCCCCCAACCACGCCTGGCCTGCAGCGAGGCCTGCCCGTCGCTTTGGCTCGTTCCCCAGGAACTCATGGCCAGCTCCTTTCAGCTGAGGAACTGTTGGTGACCGTCCTCTACTGACCGCCGACTCGGCGTCCCACTCTGGCACCGGTCTTTCGAAGGCAGGCCTGGCTGCCCGTGGACCTGGAGCAGGATCGTCAAACGTCACCCGAGTAGGGCCAGATGCCGCCTGGCCTACTGCTTTGTGGTATCAGCCGGCGTATGGACATGGCCCGGTCTGCCGGGCAGCCGCAGTAGCGCGGGCAGCCGGGCCGCGCGCCGCCCGGGGTCAGGCGGTGCAGTCAGGCGCGCCCGCTGCGCCTCCGGCAGCCTGCCCGCCATCACCACCGACCTCATCGATCAGCAGCTCGACGGCCTCGGCCACACCGCGGCCCCCTACACCTGGGACAGCACGACCAGGACGCTGACAGTCGACGCCCCCATGCACCGCAGCGACTGCCTCAACGTCGCCCAGCGGCTCCAGATCACCGTCCACGCACAACGCCGGCCCGGCGATCCGTACTGGACCAGCCGCTTCAACGGCAGCCGAACCCTGGTCGTCACCGCACGTCATCCCCACGCCCCCGCCACGGCCGGGTAGCTCTCAGGAGCGCCGAAATCCCGACCCCTCATGCCTCAAGAGTGTGATGGGCGTGATCGCGGTCCTCCTGCGGAGAACAACCCCGGACGGGGCAGGCCGCACCACCGCCCGTTCGAAGCAATCCAGCGGCACACACTGCATTCTGGCGCCCGGGCATCGGGTCGGCGCAGGGGCCTGAAGTACCGCTGCGGAGGCGGGGTCCGTGGCCAGCCACCTCGAAGGCGAGGCAGTGATCACTGCCGCCGGGCACGCGGCCGTCCCGGCGGCGGACAGGGCAGGAAACAAGGGGGCAAGCAAGGGGGCAGACAACGGGTGAAACAAGGGGGCAGGCAAGGGGCGAAACAAGGGGGGAAGCCGATTCTTCGGTCTCAGCACAACGTTGCTGGTCAAACCACGAGTCCCAGCCGGTGAGTAGCCGGACTTATATAGGTGGAGAGGTAGGGGGAGCCGGAGGGGGATAGCACGAGGGAGAGACAGAAGGGCGATGACAGGGCGGAGAAAGTGGGGCGGGATGCGGGTGATCGAACGCAGAGCAACAGGAGCAGGACCAGGACCAGGACCGGGCAGGGGTAGAGGCGGTGATGCTGGCGTCTGTCGGGAAGGGGGAGGCGGGTGTGGTGGTCGGGGGAGTGAAACGAAAGCGGCCGGCGCCCCGATTCCGCGTGAGCGGGTGGCAAGGGCGCCGGCCAACCGAAAGCCACCACAGGAGAACCCGGAGTGTCATCACCATGAGCATAGCGCGCGGGACGGTACGTGTGCTGGACAGCGCACCACCAGCGGCCTTAGTTGCGGTAGCTTTTTCTTGCCGGGTGTGGTGCCGGCTGCCGTGGCGCGCGCAGTGTGCCGGACTGGAGGTTGGACTGTGATCCGCGCGAGACGGGCGGTTGTTGGCCGTGAGGAACTGGCCGAGGCCCTGGGAATGAACTGGACAGCGTTCCGCAGGGGCAGGCCGTACACCGCGGAGGGCTTCCCCGCCCCCGTCAGCTCCCAGGGGTCACGGACCATGTACTGGGACCAGGAGCAGGTGCTGGCGCACCGCGACGGTCTGCCGCAGCCCGCTCTCCCGGGCGGCGAGGATGACGATGACCTCCTCGACCGCCGCGAGGCCGCCGAACTCCTCGGCGTGCAGCCCAAGAGCGTCGACACCTACAAGACCGACCCGCGCCTTGCATCCCGCACCGCCGTGGTCTGCGGAGTCGAGCACTGGCCGCGCGCGGCGGTACGCGCCTACGGCGCGTCCCGCGGCACCGTGAGCGCGCCCGTCGGCCGGCCCAAAGGGGCCGGCGACATGGTCCCCCGGGACCTGCTCCCCGGCCGGATCGCCGAACTCCTGGACGCCGACCCGGCCGTCACCGCCGCGCACGCGGTCGACGTCCTCGGCGTTGCGCACTCCACCGCCAAACAGCACCTCCTGAACGAGCGGGCGGCGCGCATCGCCAGGCAGATGCACCTCACAGGCTTCGACGCCGACCGGGCGGCCGACCTCCTCGGCTACCAGCCTGCAGTCCGCCGAGGCGCCCTGAAGGCCGCTCAGGAGCTCTACTACAACCTCTGACCGTTTCCTTCCGAGGGGGGCCCAGCCGACTGGCTGAGGCCCCCTCAGCTGTCTTTTCTCGCTGGCGGGGGCGGGCCTCGCGGGTCCGGTGCCGGTGGGGTGGGGGGGGGCGCGGGGCGCCGCGCCCGCCGCCGGCCGCCCGGATCGGGAAGCTGGAGGCCCTCGGCGACTGGACCCAGCGGCTTGC
>NZ_JBFBGR010000052.1:0-42615 GCF_040684755.1 Streptomyces sp. NPDC089799
CTGCCGCCGGGGGCGGGGGGGGGGGGGGGGGGCGGGCTGCCGCGCCCCCTGCCGCCCGCCGGGCCGCGCCCCCGCCCCCCCCCCCCCCCGCCCCGCCCCGCCGTGCCGGCCGCCCTTCCGTCCGACCGCCCTTCCGCCCGCCGCGCGGCCGCTTGTGGAGGCCCGGATTCCAGGGCCGGGCCCGGGGCGGGACACAATGGGCCAGTGCTCCACGATCTCTTCCCGCCCGGCATCCAGCACGCCCTGGACCTCGCGGGCATCTTCGTCTTCGCCACCGCCGGCGCCCTGCTGGCCGTCCGCAAGAACTTCGACGTCTTCGGCATCGCGGTCCTCGCGCTGGTGACCGCGCTCGGCGGCGGCCTCTTCCGCGACCTCGTCATCGGTGCCGTACCGCCGGCCGCCTTCGGCGAGCTCAGCTTCTTCGTCACCCCGCTGATCGCCGCGGCGATCGTCTTCTTCCTGCACCCCGAGGTCCAGCGGATCAACCAGGCCATCAACGTCTTCGACGCGGCCGGCCTCGGGCTGTTCTGCGTGACCGGCACGACCAAGGCGTACGAGTACGGCCTCGGGCTGACCGCCTCGGCGGCGCTGGGCGTGGCCACGGCCGTCGGGGGCGGCGTGCTGCGCGACGTACTCGCCAACGAGGTGCCCTCGCTGCTCCGCGACCGGGAGATGTACGCCGTACCGGCGCTGGTCGGCGCCACGATGGTCGCCCTGTTCATCGCCTTCGACGTGCTCGACACCCTGACCACGGCCATCGCGGTGGTCACCACCTTCGTCCTGCGGCTGGGCGCGATGCGCCTGCACTGGAAGGCCCCGCTGGCGTGGAACCGCCGCTCGTCGGTGAAGGAGGAGGAGGTCCCGTAGGGCGGCGGGGACCCGGGAAAGATAAAAGCTACCGCTTAGTAACCGAAGGGTGTACGGTCGCCCCATGACGCACGCAGCGGCCGGCACCAGCACCTCGGCACCCATCGGCGACAGCGAGTTCGACCGCGACACCGCCGTCACCCCGCGGGCGGACCAGCCCGGGGTGTACGACGCCGAACTCTCCGCCGGCTGGACCATCATCAGCGCGGTGAACGGCGGCTACCTGCTCGCCCTCGTCGGCCGCGCGCTCGCCGAGGCCCTGCCGCACCCCGACCCGTTCACCGTCTCCGCGCACTACCTGAGCGCGTCGGTGCCCGGCCCGGCGGTGATCCGCACCGAGGTCGTCCGCTCCGGCCGCACCCTCTCCACCGGCCAGGCCGGCCTCTTCCAGTACGACCCGGAGACCGGCGCGGAGATCGAACGCATCCGGGTCCTCGCCTCCTACGGCGACCTGGACGCCCTGCCCGACGACGTCCGCACCACCGCGGTGCCGCCGGCCATGCCCGCGTACGAGCACTGCCTCGGCGCCGAGGCCGGCCCGGCACCCATCCCCGGCAGCACCGCCATCGTGGACCGGCTCCGCCTCCGCCTGGACCCGGCGACCGCGGGCTGGGCCGTCGGCGCCCCCTCCGGCAAGGGCGACATGCGCGCCTGGTTCGAGCTCGCCGACGGCCGCGACGCCGACCCGCTGTCCCTGCTCCTCGCCGTCGACGCCCTCCCGCCGACCGCCTTCGACCTCGGCCTGGTCGGCTGGGCCCCGACGGTCGAACTGACCGCCCACGTCCGCCGCCGCCCCGCCCCCGGCCCCCTCCGCGTCTCCATCACCACCCGCAACCTGGCCGGCGGCTTCCTTGAGGAGGACGCCGAGATCTGGGACTCGGCGGACCACCTGGTCGCCCAGTCCCGCCAACTGGCCCGCGCCCCGCGCTAGGCCCCCGGGGCTCCGTGCTCCGCCCGAGGTGCGCCTGCCCGTATGGCGGGCGGGGCGGGGCCCGTAGAATCGGGGAACCATGGCCTATCTCGATCACGCCGCGACCACCCCGATGCTGCCGGAGGCGGCAGCCGCGATGACCGCCCGGTTCGGCATCACCGGAAACGCCTCCGCACTCCACGCCGCCGGCCGCCTGGCGCGGCGAACCGTCGAGGAGGGCCGCGAGGCGCTCGCCGAGGCGCTCGGCGCGCGCCCCAGCGAGGTGGTCTTCACCGCCGGCGGCACCGAGGCGGACAACCTCGCCGTCAAGGGCCTGTACTGGGCCCGCCGGGACGCCGACCCGGCCAGGACCCGGGTCCTGGCCAGCCCCGTCGAGCACCACGCCGTCCTGGACGCCGTGCACTGGCTCGCCGAGCACGAGGGCGCCACCGTCGAGTACCTGCCCGTCGACCACCACGGCCGCGTGCACCCCGACGCCCTGCGCGCCGCGATCGAGCGCAACCCCGACGACGTCGCGCTGGTCACCGTGATGTGGGCCAACAACGAGATCGGCACCGTGATGCCGGTCGCCGAACTCGCCGCGATCTGCGCCGAGTCCGGCATCCCCATGCACTCCGACGCCGTCCAGGCCGTCGGCCAGCTCGACGTCCGCTTCGCAGACTCGGGCCTCGCCGCGATGACCGTCAGCGGCCACAAGATCGGCGGCCCGTACGGCATCGGCGCCCTGCTGCTCGGCCGGGACCAGACCCCCGTACCCGTCCTGCACGGCGGCGGTCAGGAACGGCACGTCCGCTCCGGCACCCTCGACGTGCCCGCCATCGCCGCCTTCGCGGTCGCCGCACAGCTCGCCGCCGAACGGCGCGAGCAGTTCGCCGAGGAGATCGGCGCCCTGCGCGACGAGCTGATCGCCGCCGTGCGCGCCGCCGTCCCCGACGCGGTCCTCGGCGGCGACCCGGACGACCGGCTCCCGGCCAACGCCCACTTCAGCTTCCCCGGCTGTGAGGGGGACTCCCTCCTCCTGCTCCTCGACGCCCAGGGCATCGCCTGCTCCACCGGATCGGCGTGCACCGCGGGCATCGCCCAGCCCAGCCACGTCCTGCTCGCCACCGGCACGGACCCGGACCTGGCGCGGGGCACCCTCCGCTTCTCCCTGGGGCACACCTCGACCAAGGAGGACGTGGCCGCCCTGGCCGCCGCCATCGGCCCGGCCGTCGAACGCGCCCGCACCGCCGGACTCAGTTGAGGCTGGACAGCTCCACGGACTCGGCCTTGGTCGGGGTCTTCGCCGGCACCGGCTTGTCGTAGTCGGAGAAGGTGGCCTTGCCCTTCTGGCCGGCCTTGGTCCCCTCGATCCGGAGCAGGTACGGCTTGCCCTCCGTGGCCACGTAGTACGTGGTGCTCTCGGCCCCGGTACGGCTCGTCGCCGTGACCGCGGGCTTGCCGTCGACCTTCGTCTCGACGCCCTTCTCCGGCTTGCCGACGAGCGGCTTGGACACGTACGCGTCCTGGAAGACGGACAGGTCGCAGACCTCCGCGAAATCACGGAGCTCCGGGTTGCCCGCGTTGCCGTGGATCCAGCGGCCGTTGATCACCTCGGCGGCGTCCTGTCCGGCCGGGCCGGGCATCTGGGCCTGGAGGAACTTCGCGTCCGGCTTCAGCCACACGTCCTGACCGCGCTTGACGAGCTCCGCCCGGCCGGCGTTCCCGGGCGGGGTGACGGTGCCCGTGCAATTGCCGTCCACGTCGAAATGGAGGTCCAGCCCGGTGGTCCCCGATGCCTCCACGACCTGTGCCACCATCCGCACGGACTTGGCGTCGACGAGCGTCTGCCGGCCCTTCTCGATGATCACCCGAGGGGGATCGTCCTCGATCCCGTTCCCGTGCGGGGCTGCGAACCCCACCAGCAGGGCGCCCACACCCAGCGCCACTCCCGCGAACCCGGTCATCGCCTCACCTCCGGCCTGGAGCGGGCCACACGTTCAGCCTAGGCGGGGGGAGCGGAGCCCGCAGTCCCGGCCGGACGCCCGCTCAGTCGGAGCCGTTCCGGTCGACCTCCGCCCGTACGAGGCGCAGGTAGCGGTCCCAGTCCCAGTGCGGGCCCGGGTCGGTGTGATCGGCCCCGGGGACCTCGCTGTGGCCGAGGATGTGCCTCCGGTCCGGGCGGATCCCGTACTGCTTGCATATCCGCGCGGCCAGCCGCGCGGAGGACGCGTACATCGCGGCCGTGAAGTCCTGCGGCCGGTCCACGAACCCGACGTGCTCGATGCCGATGCTCCGCTCGTTCATCGAGCGGTTCCCCGCGTGGTACGCCACGTCCAGCTCGCGCACCATCTGCTCGATGTGCCCGTCCTGCCGCACGATGTAGTGCGCCGACGCCTTGTGGAAGGGGTTCTTGAACGCGTCCACCGACGACTTGAAGCCGCCCTGCGTGACGTGCACCACGATCCTGTCCACCGGATAGTCGTCCGGCCGGTCCGCGAGCCGCCAGTTCGCCGGGGAGGCGCCCGTCCAGTTCGCCCCCGGCTGGTCCAGCTCGCCCTCCTTGCGGGGCTTGGACACCCCCGGGAGCAGCCAGTACCCGCGCTCGATCTCCTCCCGGCCGGCCACCGCCGCCGCAGCGAGCACGCCGAGCCCGCCCAGCAGCACGACCCGTCTGGTCCTCATGGCCCTCATCCCCTCCCCGCCCGAGAACGCACGGAAGCCGCGCCCGGTTCCCGCGTACTCTGGATGGCGCTATGACTGACACCCTGCCGCGCACCACCCGCCCACTCCGCGTCCTGGCTGCCATGTCCGGCGGCGTGGACTCCGCCGTCGCCGCCGCCCGCGCGGTCGAAGCCGGGCACGACGTGACCGGCGTCCACCTGGCGCTCTCCGCGAACCCGCAGTCCTTCCGGACCGGCGCGCGCGGCTGCTGCACGATCGAGGACTCCCGCGACGCCCGCCGCGCCGCGGACGTGATCGGCATCCCCTTCTACTGCTGGGACCTCGCCGAGCGCTTCCGCGAGGACGTGGTCGAGGACTTCATCGCCGAGTACGAGGCCGGACGCACCCCCAACCCGTGCCTGCGCTGCAACGAGAAGATCAAGTTCGCGGCGCTGCTGGACAAGGCCCTCGCCCTGGGCTTCGACGCGGTCTGCACCGGCCACTACGCGACGGTCGTGCTGAACGAGGACGGCTCGCGCGAACTGCACCGCGCCTCCGACATGGCCAAGGACCAGTCGTACGTGCTCGGTGTGCTCGACGAGCGGCAGCTCGCCCACGCGCTCTTCCCGCTCGGCGACACGGTCACCACCAAGGAGGAGATCCGCGCCGAGGCCGAAGCCCGCGGCCTGGCCGTGGCGAAGAAGCCCGACAGCCACGACATCTGCTTCATCGCCGACGGCGACACCCAGGGCTTCCTGGCCAAGCGGCTGGGCAAGGCGGAGGGCGACATCGTCGACGAGGAGGGCAACCGGCTCGGCTCGCACGACGGCGCGTACGGCTTCACCATCGGCCAGCGCAAGGGCCTGCGCATCGGGCACCCGGCCCCCGACGGCAAGCCGCGCTACGTCCTGGACATCTCCCCGGTGAACAACACCGTCACGGTCGGCCCGGTCGAGTCCCTCGACGTCACCGGCCTGACCGCGATCAAGCCCCGCTGGTGCGGTTCCACCCCCGCGGCCCCGGGCACGTACACCGCGCAGCTGCGCGCCCACGGCGGCGAGACCGAGGTCTTCGCCGAGGTCGTGGACGGCGAAGTGAGGGTGCGCTTCACCGAGCCGGTCCGGGGCGTCGCCCCCGGCCAGGCGATCGTCCTCTACGACGGCACCCGCGTGGTCGGCTCCGCCACCATCGCCTCGACCGTCCGCGCCGGCGCCACGACCCCGGCCTGACCGGCCGCCCCCGCCGTCCGGCGTCGGCGGGGGCGGTACACAGGACGGACGGGTCCGTCAGACGACGGACAGGACGATCTTGCCCGTGGTGCGGCCGCGCTCGCCGATCTCGTGGGCCTTCGCGGCCTCGGCCAGCGGCAGCACGGTGTCGACGACCGGCTTCAGGGCGCCCCGCTCCACCAGCGCGGCGATCTCGCGCAGGCCCAGGTGGTCCGGCTCGACCAGGACCCACTGCGCCCGCACGCCCTCCGGCGTCGCGGCGGGGACGTCGTCCGGGCCGGGCAGGGTGATCAGCCGGCCGCCGTCCCGGAGCACCTTCAGGGAGCGCTCGGCGTTCTCCCCGCCCATGCCGTCCAGCACCACGTCCACGTCGGAGACGACGTCCTCGAAGCGCACCTCGCGGTAGTCGACCACCTCGTCCGCGCCCAGCTCCCGGACCAGGTCGTGCTTGGCGGCGCTGGCCGTGCCGATCACGTACGCGCCGCGGGCCTTGGCGATCTGCACCGCGAAGTGGCCGACGCCGCCGGCCGCCGCGTGCACCAGCACCCGCTCGCCGGGCCGCACGTCCGCCGCGTCCACCAGGGCCTGCCAGGCGGTCAGCGCGGCCAGCGGCAGGGCCGCGGCCTCCACGTGGGTCAGGCCGGCCGGCTTGGGGGCGAAGTGCCGCGCCGGGGCCACCACGTACTCGGCGTAGCCGCCCGCCTGGCGCGGGAACAGCGGCATCCCGTAGACCTCGTCACCGGGCCGGAACGCGCTCACGCCGGGTCCGACGGCCTCCACCGTGCCGGAGACGTCCCAGCCGACCACCGGAACCTCGCCCCACGCGATGAGGCCGCCACTGGCGCGCACCTTCCAGTCCACCGGGTTGACGCCGGCCGCGTGCACCCGGACCAGGACCTCGTTCAGGCCGGGCTCCGGGCGCTCGACCTCGCGCTCGACCAGGGTCTCGGGTCCGCCCCACTGCTCCACGACCACTGCACGCATGATGTCCGCCTCGTTTCCGTTCCGTTTTCGGCTGCGACCGGGTGTCTCCCGGCGACGTCGTCAACGATCCGGCAGCACGGCCCGTCATGGTGTTGGCCGTTTGGCCACTGTGTGACAGGATCTGGCCATGGGTGAAATGTGTGGAAAGCAGACGGACCGGCCGCACCGGATCGCGGTGCTCGCCCTGCCCGGAGTGCCGCCCTTCGAGCTCGGCATCCCCTCCCGGGTCTTCGGCAGCGCCGTGGACGACGGGGGCCGCCCGCTGTACGAGGTCACCGTCTGCACCGCCGACGGCGCCCCGGTGCTCAGCGACGCCGGCTTCACCGTGCAGCCCGCGGCCGGCCCCGAGGCCCTCGCCGGGGCCGACACCGTGATCCTCCCGCCCACCCACGCCATGCCCGAGCTGGGCCGCGGCGGCCCGCTGCCGCCCGAGGTCACCGCCGCCATCGCCGGGATCCGGCCCGGCACCCGGCTGGTGTCCATCTGCACCGGGTCCTACGTGCTCGCCGCGGCCGGACTGCTCGACGGGCGCCCGGCCACCACCCACTGGAACCTGGCCCCGGAGTTCCGCAGCGCCTACCCCCGGGTCAAGGTCGACGAGGACGTCCTGTTCGTCGACGACGGCGACGTCCTCACCTCCGCGGGCGTGGCCGCCGGAGTCGACCTGTGCCTGCACATGATCCGCCGCGACCACGGGGCGGCCGTCGCCAACCGGGCCGCCCGGATGTGCGTCGTACCGCCCTGGCGGGACGGCGGGCAGGCGCAGTACATCGACCGCCCGGTCCCCGAACCCACCGTCGCGAGCACCACCGCCACCCGGGCCTGGGCCCTGGAGCACCTTGGCGAGCCGCTCTCCCTCGACCGGCTCGCCGAGCACGCCCGGATGAGCCTGCGCTCCTTCACCCGCCGGTTCCGCGACGAGGCCGGCATGACCCCGGTGCAGTGGCTCACCGCCCAACGGCTCGAACTCGCCAAGCAGTTGCTGGAAACCACGGACCTGCCCGTCGACCTCGTCGCGCACCGGGCCGGCTTCGGTTCCGCAAACTCCCTGCGTGCGCACATGAGGACCTCCTTCGGGGTGTCCCCGGCCGCCTACCGCCGCACCTTCAGCCCCAACAGCACTGTTCAGACACATGGTTGATCGCACGTCAGACCCCGGGTGATACTGCGGGCCCGCCGAGCGAGATCCGCCCGGCGGGCGAACGCCTCATTTCCAGGGGGAATTGACGTGCGCACACGCAGGAACCGGCGGAAAGGGGCGGCTGCGTTAGCGGTCACCGCCGCCCTCGCACTCGCGGCGGGCCTGACCACACCCGCCTCCGCCACACCCGCCTCCGCCACACCCGCACCCGGGCCCTCCGGCGCCGGGCAGCAGCACGAGCCCGGCCGGAAGGGCCCCGTCCAGATCACGCTGATCACCGGGGACCGCGTGACGGCCGACGACCGGGGCCGCCCGATCGCCTTCGCCGCCGCCAAGGGCCGCGAGAAGATACCCGTGTCGGTCCGGACGGCCCACGGCCGCACCAGCGTCGTGCCGTTCGACGCACAGCGGCTGATCGACGAGGGCCGGCTGGACGCCCGGCTGTTCGACGTCACCGAGCTCGGCAGCTCCGCGTACCGCGCCCGGGGCGACCGGCTCCGGCTGATCGTCCGCTACGAGGGCGGCTCCGCCCCCGCAGCCAAGGCCGTCCTGCGCTCCACCGGCGGCCTCCACGTCGACCGGACCCTCGCCTTCCTGGGCGCCGAGGCGGTCAGCGCGGACGCCGGGCGCGCCGCCGCACTCTGGGAGGCCCTCACCGACCGGCGCACCGGCGCACAGCGCACCGCCGCCCCCGGCATCGCCACGGTCTGGCTCGACGGCATCCGCACGGCCACCCTCGACAAGAGCACCCGGCAGATCGGCGCCGACAAGGCGTGGGCGGCCGGATACGACGGCAAGGGCGTGAAGATCGCGGTGCTGGACACCGGGATCGACGCCACCCACCCCGACCTCGCCGGGCAGGTGATCGGCGCGCAGGACTTCTCCGGCTCGGGCAGCCCCGCCGACCGCTTCGGCCACGGAACCCACGTCGCCTCCATCGCGGCCGGTACGGGCGCCAAGACGGGCGGCAGGTTCAAGGGCGTCGCCCCCGGAGCCAAGCTGCTCAACGGCAAGGTCCTCGACGACAACGGCTCCGGTGCCGACTCGGGCATCCTGGCCGGCATGGAGTGGGCCGTCACCCAGGGTGCCCAGGTGGTCAACCTCAGCCTCGGCGGACCCGACGGCCCCGACATCGACCCGCTCGAAGCCGCCGTCAACAAGCTCTCCGCCGAGAAGGGCGTGCTCTTCGCCATCTCCGCGGGCAACAGCGGCCCGTCCGCGACCGGCACCATCGGCTCCCCGGGCAGCGCCGACGCCGCCCTCACCGTCGGCGCCGTCGACGACGCGGACGTCCTCGCGCGGTTCTCCTCCACCGGCCCCCGCACCGGCGACGGCGCCGTCAAACCGGACGTCACCGCCCCGGGCGTGGACATCACCGCGGCCGCGGCCCCGGGCAGCGTCATCGAACGCGAGGTCGGCCAGAACCCGGCCGGCTACCTCACCATCTCCGGTACCTCCATGGCCGCCCCGCACGCCGCCGGAGCCGCCGCGCTCCTCAAGCAGCAGAACCCGCAGCGGACCGGCGCCGAGCTCAAGGGCATCCTGACCGCCTCGACCAAGCCGGGCGCGTACACGGCGTTCGAGCAGGGCAGCGGCCGGATCGCGGTGGACCGGGCGCTGGCCCAGTCGGTCGTCGCCGAGCCGGTCTCGCTGGGCTTCACCGGACAGCCCTGGCCGCACCACGACGACACCCCTCAGAAGAAACGTCTCAGCTACCGGAACCTGGGCAACGCCCCGGTCACCCTCGCCCTGTCCGTCACCGTCACCGGCCCCGACGGCAAGCCCGCCCCGGCCGGCTTCCTCGCCTTCGACGCGCCCAAGGTGACCGTTCCGGCCGGCGGCACCGCCTCCGTCGGGCTCACCCTGAACACCAAGCTGGGCTCGGTGGACGGCAGGTACGCGGCGTACGCGGTGGCGACCGCCCCCGGTGGGCAGGCCGTCCGTACCGCCGTGGCCGCCGAGCGCGAGGTCGAGTCCTACGACCTGACCCTCAAGCACATCGGCCGGGACGGAAAGCCCGCCAAGGACTACGGCACCACCCTCGTGGGACTCGCGGCCGACGGCCGGCGCGCCGACTTCCACAACGGTTCCGGGTCGGAGACCGTCCGCGTCCCCAAGGGCCGCTACCTGCTCAACGCGAGCATCGTCGCCGATCCCGCCGACCTCTCCAAGGGCGTCGACTGGATCACCCAGCCCGGCCTCGACCTCACCCGCGACACCACGGTGAACCTCGACGCGCGCACCACCAAGCCCGTCGACATCACCGTGCCCTCCCGCAATGCCGTCATGGGCTTCGCCATGCCGAGCTACACCCTGACCGAGGGCGAGATGGGGTACGGATTCGGCTGGTTCCTCGACTCGTACGCCCCGTTGCGCACCCGCAGCCTGGGACCGGACGCGGCGCCCGGCACCCTGAGCCAGCAGTGGGACGCCCACTGGCGGGACGGG
Source organism: Streptomyces sp. NPDC089799 (assembly GCF_040684755.1). NCBI lineage: Bacteria > Bacillati > Actinomycetota > Actinomycetes > Kitasatosporales > Streptomycetaceae > Streptomyces > Streptomyces sp. NPDC089799. The sequence goes on from NZ_JBFBGR010000052.1 coordinate 10,244, forward strand.
GACGACGAGGAGTACCACGCGGCACTCGGCGGCACGGTGAAGCGCCTGGCCACCGGCTACACCCGGCACCTGAAGGCGTCCGACCTGGCCACGGTCGTGGTGGAACAGGGCGCCTCCGCGCCCGGCAAGAAGGGCGCGGCGTACGCCACCGGCTGGATCCCCGGCGGCTCCGGCGGGAGCTCCCTGTCCAGCCAACGCCCGCTGCCGGCCACGGTGACGATGCACCTGTCCGCGGTCGACGGGGCGAAGTGGGACCTCGGGGCCTTCCAGTCCGGCGGGGCCGACGAGAACGGCTTCCCGATCGACGAGACCCACCACCGGACCGACCGCCCGACGGCCTACCAGGCCGGCACCACCCACAAGGAGCGCTTCGGCGGGGCCGTGGCCGGTCCGCGCGTCGACGCAGCCGCAGGGCTCACCCTCTACCGCAAGGGCGACGAGCTGTTCGGCACGCTGCCGCTGCTGGCCGACGGCGCCGGGCACGACGGCAGGGACTTCCTCGCCAAACCGAAGACCGTGCTGTACCGCAACGGCGCCGTCGTCGGCAGCCAGGACGCCGAGCTCGCGGACACCATGCCCTTCCACGTCCCCTCCGCCGCGGGCTCGTACAAGCTGGTCGCCCAGACCACCCGGCCGGCCGCGGTGTCCCGTACGTCCGCCAAGGTGACGGCGACCTGGTGGTTCCGCTCCGCGACCACCCCGGCCGGGGAACCCACCCCGCTGCCGGCCTCGGCCGTCCGCTTCACGCCCGACCTGACCCTCACCGGCACCTCCCCGGCCGGCCGCACGGTCCGCGTCCCGGTCACCGTCCAGGGCGCCGCGGCCACCGGGAAGGCCCTGAAGTCCCTGACCGTGTCCGTCTCCTACGACGACGGCTACACCTGGAGGGAACTGCCCGTGCAGGGCGGTGCGGTGCAGGTGAGGAACCCGGCCGCGGGCGGCCACGTCTCGCTGCGCGGCACGGTGGTCGACACCGCCGGCAACAAGTCCGAAGTCGCCGTCACCCGCGCGTACTTCACCGACTGACGCACAACGGCCCGGCATGACCCCGGAGGTAATCGACTCCGGGGTCGTGCCCCGGGCATGATCGGCCCATGACCGCATACGCGATAGGCATCATCCGGCCCGAGACCATGAACGAGGACATCCTCCGCTACATCGAGGAGATCCAGTCCACGATGGACCCCTTCGGCGGCCGCTTCCTCGTGCACGGCAGCCAGGCCGAGGTCCTGGAGGGCACCTTCCCCTCCCAGCTCGTCGTCATCGGCTTCCCCGACATGGAGACGGCCCGCGCCTGGTACGCCTCCGACGCCTACCAGGCCATCATCCCGCTGCGCGCCGACCACATCGCCGGCGAGATCCTGCTGGTCGACGGCGTCCCGCCGGGCTACGACGCCACGAAGACCGCCGCCGCCCTCCGCGAAGCCGCGGGCCTGTAGGGCGCAGCACGTGTCCGACCCGGTCGCCTATGCCTTCGTCGGCCCGGACGGCTGCCGCTGGACCGGCGACGAGTGGGGTGCCATCGGCTTCGACCTCGAACTCCTCCTCGCCGGCCCCGGCGTCCTGCTGCCCCGGCTGCAGCGCCGGGCCGACGAGCCGCACCCGCCGCGCGACGACGACTCCGTCGCGGCGGGCGTCCTGCTGGACCCCGCCCGCAAGGTCCTGCTCACCTTCGCCTGGGAGGCCGCCGCCGTCGACCCGCGGACCCGGGCGGCCGTGTTCGAGCTGCTCGCCGAGGCGTGGCCCGGCTGGCGCATCGAGTGGTCCTACGACGGCCAGACCGGCCTGCGCCGCCACGCCGGCCTGGACCCCGACGACGACCGCGGCCTCGCCGTGCCGGCCCTGCCGTGCCCGGCGCTCGGCCCCGGGGAGAAGCGTGCCGAGGACGACCCGTACGTCACGGTGGTGACCGTCGGCACCGAGGGGTGCCATCTGCTCGCGGCGGTCAGCGACCACCCGGCCGCCGAAGGCCCGGCCCTGCTCGACCGGCTGGCCGCAGCCCCCGGCCACGGCCGCCGCCACGGGTGCGCGGAGGCCGGCCTGCACGTGGATCCGGAACGGCGGCGGGTGGGCTGGTGGCTGACCGGGGCCGAGGCCCTCGCCCACCGGGTGCCCGGCCGGTGGCCCGGCTGGACGGTGGAGTTCTGGGAGGACGACTGGACGCGGCACGAGCGGGTGTCGGCGGGCCGGTTCGCGCAGCCGCCCGCCGACCGCGCCGCCGCGCGGGCCGCCGTACGCGAGGCGGTCCGCCGGCAGCGGGCGGCCCCGCGGCCGGACACCCTCCGGTAGGAGCGGCCGACAGGCCGGACATCCGTCCCGGCCCAGCCCGGCGGCGGGCGGCGGCCGGCCGGTGGCTGCCGGGCCGGGGGCGGAGGGGTGCGAGCATGGGCGCATGCCTACTCACCTGATCACCGGCGCCGGCTCCGGCATCGGCGCCGCCGTCGCCGCCCGCCTGCACGCCCGCGGCGACGAGCTCATCCTGCTGGCCCGCGACGCCGCCCGCGGCAAGGAGCTCACCGCCCGCTACCCGGGATCGCGGGCGCTGGTCGCCGACCTCGCCGACCCCGACCGGATCTCCTGGGCCTTCTCCCACCAGGCGCTCCCCGACCGGCTGGACTCCCTGCTGCACATCGCCGGGATCGTGGACCTCGGACCGGTCGGCGAGCTGCGCCCCAAGACCTGGCACCAGCAGCTCAACGTGAACCTGATCGCCCCCGCCGAGATCACCAGGCTGCTGCTCCCCTCGCTGCGGGCCGGCCAGGGCCAGGTCGTCTTCGTCAACTCCGGGGCCGGACTGACCGCCCACCCCGACTGGAGCGCGTACGCCGCCTCCAAGCACGGACTCAAGGCCCTCGCCGACTCGCTGCGCGGCGAGGAGAAGCCCAACGGCGTGCGGGTCACCTCCGTCTACCCCGGCCGCACCGCCACCCCGATGCAGGCCAAGGTGCACTCCCAGGAGGGCAAGGAGTACGACCCGGAGGCCTGGATCGACCCGGAGTCCGTGGCCACCACCGTCCTGATGGCCGTCGACCTGCCGCGCGACGCCGAGGTCAACGACCTGACCGTACGGCCGGGGCGATGAGCACGACGCACCCCGGCGGAGGCGCCACCGGCATCGGCTCGATGCCCGGCGGGGACGCCCGGGAGGCCGCCAAGACGGTGACCGGCTCCTTCGAGGACTTCGTGTACCTGCCGGAGCTGCCCGCCCGCGGCCCCGGCGCCGACATGATCGGCCGTTCCCTCGGCCTGCTCGTCGACCTGTACGCGCACGTCGAGCCCAGCGGCTGGCGGATCAGCGACCGGCCCGGCCGGGACACCCGGCGCGCCCGGTCCTGGCTCGGCGAGGACCTCGACGCCCTGGAGGAGTTCACCCAGGGCTATCAGGGGCGGCTGAAGGTGCAGGCCGTCGGGCCGTGGACGCTGGCCACCGCCCTGGAGCTGCACGGCGGCGAGGCGGTCCTCCAGGACCCGGGCGCCTGCCGGGACCTCGCCGGATCCCTGGCCGAGGGGCTCCGCAACCACCTGGCCGACGTGCGCAAGCGGGTGCCCGGCGCCGAGATCGTGCTGCAGTTCGACGAACCCTCCCTCACCGCCGTGCTCCAGGGGCGGGTGCGGACCGCGAGCGGCTACCGCACCTACCGGGCCGTGGACCGGCAGGTGGTCGAGAGCGCGCTGCGGGACCTCTTCGCCGTCCACGACGGGGCCGTGACCGTCCACTCCTGCGCGCCCGCGGTGCCCTTCGCGCTGCTGCGGCGGGCGGGCGCCACGGGGGTTTCGTTCGATTTCTCGCTGCTCACCGAGCGCGAGGACGACGCCATCGGCGAGTCGGTGGAGGCCGGCCTGAAACTCTTCACCGGAGTGGTGCCGGGCACCGACACCGCGTTGTCGGACCCTGCCGGTAGCGTCATGGGTGTCAGGAAGCTTTGGCGCAGGTTGGGGCTGTCCCCGGGGACTCTCGCCGAGTCCGTGGTGGTCACCCCTTCGTGCGGTCTGGCGGGCGCCTCGCCCGCCTACGCCCGTGCGGCCCTGGCCCACTGCGCCAGGGCGGCGAGGTCGCTCGCCGACAACCCTGAGTGACGGACCCACGGGAGGACGGGGCATGGCAGCCGAACAGCAGGAGACGGTACCGGCGGAGGTGCGCGAGCAGCACCGACTCCTGGCCGAGCAGGTCGAGGAGCACCGCTTCCGGTACTACGTGAAGGACCAGCCGGTCGTCAGCGACGCCGAGTTCGACAAGCTGCTGCGCTCCCTGGAGGCGCTGGAGGGGCAGTACCCGGAGCTGCGCACGCCCGACTCGCCCACCCAGAAGGTGGCCGGGGCGTACGAGACGGACTTCGCGTCCGTCGAGCACCGCGAGCGGATGATGTCCCTCGACAACGCCTTCGACGAGGAGGAGCTCTCGGCCTGGGCCGACCGGGTCACCCGGGACGTGGGCTCCTCGGTGTTCCACTTCCTGTGCGAGCTCAAGGTGGACGGCCTCGCCGTCAACCTCACCTACGAGAACGGCCGGCTCACCCGGGCCGCCACCCGCGGCGACGGACGCACCGGCGAGGACATCACGCCGAACGTGCGGACGATCACCGAGATCCCGCACCGCCTCCGGGGCGACCGGGTCCCGGAGCTGGTGGAGATCCGCGGCGAGGTCTTCTTCCCGATGGAGAAGTTCGAGGAGCTCAACGCCCGGCTGGTCGAGGCCGGGGACAAGCCCTTCGCCAACCCGCGCAACGCCGCGGCCGGCTCACTGCGGCAGAAGGATCCCAAGGTCACGGCGACCCGCCCGCTGCACATGGTGGTGCACGGCCTCGGCGCCCGCGAGGGCTTCGACATCGGCCGGCTCTCCGAGGCGTACGAACTCCTGCACGAGTGGGGCCTGCCCACCGCCCGGCACAACCGCGTGGTCGGCACCCTGGCGGAAGTCCGGTCCTTCATCGAGCACTTCGGGGAGAACCGGCACTCGGTCGAGCACGAGATCGACGGCGTGGTCGTCAAGCTGGACCAGATCCCGCTGCAGGGCCGGCTGGGCTCCACGGCGCGCGCCCCGCGCTGGGCGATCGCCTGGAAGTACGCGCCGGAGGAGGTCAACACCAAGCTCATCGACATCAAGGTGGGCGTCGGCCGCACCGGCCGGGTCACCCCGTACGCGCAGGTGGAGCCGGTGACGGTGGCCGGCTCCGAGGTGGAGTTCGCCACCCTGCACAACCAGGACGTGGTCAAGGCCAAGGGCGTGCTCATCGGGGACACCGTGGTGCTGCGCAAGGCCGGCGACGTCATCCCCGAGATCCTCGGGCCGGTGGTGGACCTGCGGGACGGCACCGAACGGGAGTTCGTGATGCCGGCGCAGTGCCCGGAGTGCGGCACGGCGCTGCGGCCCATGAAGGAGGGGGACATCGACCTCCGCTGTCCGAACGGGCGGACCTGTCCGGCCCAGCTGCGCGAGCGCCTGTTCTACCTCGTCGGGCGGTCCAGCCTGGACATCAAGAACTTCGGCTACGTCGCTTCCGCGGCCCTCACCCAGCCGCTGGAGCCCGCGGAGCCGCCGATGGCGAACGAGGGCGACCTGTTCGACCTGACGCTGGAGCAGCTCCTGCCCATCACCTCCTACGTCCGTGACCAGGACTCCGGCCAGCCCAAGATCGACCCGAAGACCGGTGAGCCCAAGGTGGTCACCTTCTTCGCCAACAAGCAGGGTGAGGCCAAGTCCAACACCGTGGCCATGCTGGCCAACATCGAGGAGGCCAAGTCCCGTCCGCTCGCCCGGATCATCAACGGCCTGTCGATCCGTCACGTCGGGCCCGTCGCCGCGGCCGCACTGGCCCGCGAGTTCCGCTCCATCGAGCGGATCGAGCAGGCCACCGAGGAGGAGCTGGCCGCCACCGACGGCGTGGGGGCCATCATCGCCGCCTCCGTCAAGGAGTGGTTCGCGGAGGACTGGCACCAGGAGATCCTGCGCAAGTGGCGGGCCGCCGGCGTGCGGATGGAGGAGGAGAGCACCGGCGAGGAGGAGGGGCCCCGTCCGCTGGAGGGCCTCACCGTGGTGGTCACCGGCACTTTGCAGAACCACACCCGGGACGGCGCCAAGGAGGCCCTGCAGAGCCGGGGTGCGAAGGTGACGGGCTCGGTCTCGAAGAAGACCTCCTTCGTGGTGGTCGGCGAGAACCCGGGGTCGAAGTACGACAAGGCCGTGCAGCTGAAGCTGGCGGTGCTGGACGACGCCGGCTTCGAAGTCCTGCTGGCGGACGGCCCGGACGCGGCGCGGAAGGCGGCCCTGCCGGTGGACGACGCGCCCGCCGCGGGGGAGTGAACGTGAACGGGTGAGTGGCGAAGGCGAACGGATGCGTGGTGTGCGGCCGTACGGGCGGGCGCACGCCGGGCGCGGAACCGGGTGGCAAACGGCTGGTTGAGGGCTGGTCACAGGCCGGTGACCTGTCGGATCATCGGGCGGGTGACAAGGGGGTCCTGGTCCAATCTCACCCGTTCGGCGGATACCGTACTGATGAGGATGGCTGGGTCGCATTCGGGCAACCACCGCCGACCGCTGCCCCTGGGAGCCTCCTGCGTCCTACTGTTGAGGGGTGCGTCTGTCGTGCACGGCTGCGTGGTGCGATTCCAGCCGTGATGGCATGACTCCGAGGCCATCGCGTGGCATCGGCATCGCCGGCTGTGAGAGGGACGGGCATGAAATCCACCGAAAGCGCCGACCCGTCACCTGATTTCGGCGGCGGGGAGCTCCCGTCCCTGCGGACGGGCCGCTTCGCCCTGCCGCTGTCGAGGATCCGGGGCAACCGCCCGCCGGGCGCCGCCGCGGGCAGCGGGCCGCTCGCCCCGCCCGGGCGCCGTGCCGCCCTCCCGCTCGCCATCGTCGGCCTGGCCGCCGCACTGCTCGTCACCGGCGTGGCCGGGGTGCTGACCGACCGTCAGGCCCTGTTCCCCGGCGGCAGCGCGGGCTGGGCGCTGGCCGTGCTCGCCGGAATCCTCGTCGGCAACCTGGTGGCCCTGGGCCGGGACCGCTGGTGGGGCGGCACCGGCTCCGGCGCGGCGCTCACCCTCGGCGTGCTCATCCTCTACGGCTGGGTCCCCGCCGGGCTGGTCGCGCTGGCCGTGGCCGGACTGGTCGGAGCGGCCCGGCGGCAGCGCTGGCGCCAGGGACTGCTGCACGCCTCGGTGGACGTCCTGGGCATCGGCGCCGGCGCGCTCGCCCTCGCCGTCTTCGGCGAGACCCCCAGCGTGGAGTCCCCCTGGGGGCCGGACGACTGGGGGCCCTCGGCCGTCCCCGCGGTGGCCCTGGCGGCCGTCGGCTATCTGCTGGTGACCAGGCTGCTGCTGTGGTTCTCCGTGGTCCCGCGCGGCGGCGGGCTGCCCACCATCGCCCGCACGGCCCTGCTGCGGCAGGCGCTGGTCGCCGTCGCCCTGCTCGGCATCGCCCCGCTGATCTGCGTGGTCGCGGTCACCCAGCCGGTGCTGCTGCCGCTGTTCTCGATCCCGCTGATCGCCCTCGACTCCACCCTGTGGATCGCCCGGGCGCGGGCCGAGGAACAGCTGAAGGACCCGCTGACCGGACTGCCCAACCGGCAGTGGCTGCTGGAGCGCACCTGGACCGCCCTGGACGAGGCTGAACGTTTGGGCACCCGGTCGGCTCTTCTGCTGATCGACCTGGACCGGTTCCGCGCCGTCAACGACACGCTGGGCCATCTGGCGGGGGACCGCCTGCTCCTCCAGATCTCCGAACGGCTCCGCCGTGCCCTCCCCGGGGCGGCCGAGGCGGCCCGGCTCGGCGGTGACGAGTTCGCCGTCCTCCTGCCCACCACCGACTCCACCACCAGCGCCCAGCGGGTCGCCCGCCACCTGGTGGCCGAGCTCAGCTCACCCCTCGACCTCGACGGCCTCACCCTGGTCCTGGAGGCCAGTGCCGGCCTCGCCGTCTTCCCCGACCACGCGCTCGACGCGGAGGGCCTCCTCCGGCGCGCCGACGTCGCCATGTACCAGGCCAAGCGCGACCGTACGGGCGTGGAGGTCTACGAATCGAAGCGGGACAGCAACACCCCGGACCGCCTCGGCCTCCTGGGCGACCTCCGCCGGGCCCTCGACATGGGCGAGGTGGAACTCCACTACCAGCCGAAGGTCCGCTTCGACGGCCAGGTCGCCGGCCTGGAGGCGCTGGTCCGCTGGGTCCACCCGGAGCGCGGCCGGGTCCCCCCGGACGAGTTCATCTCGATCGCCGAGACCTCCGGGCTCATGCCCCACCTCACCGAGTACGTCCTGGAGACCGCCCTGGCCCAGGTCGCCCGCTGGCGTGCGCAGGGCCTGAAGGTCCCCGTCGCGGTCAACGTCTCCCCGCGCGACGTCCACACCCCCGGCTTCGCCGGCGCCGTCGCCGCCCGGCTGGCCCGCCACGGGGTGCCGGCGGGCGCCCTCCAGCTCGAAATAACGGAACACGTCCTGCTCGAAGACCCCCAGCGGGCGGCGGACACCATGGCGGGCCTGACCGGCCACGGCGTGAAGATGTCCCTGGACGACTTCGGCACGGGCTACTCCTCGCTCGTCCACCTGCGCCGGCTCCCGGTCAGCGAACTGAAGATCGACCGATCGTTCGTCGCCCGGCTGGCGGTGGACGCCCAGGACGCGGAGATCGTCCGCTGCACGGTCGACCTGGCGCACAGCCTGGGCCTGCTGGTCGTGGCGGAGGGCGTGGAGGACGACGAGACGTGGGAACGCCTCCGGGACCTGGGCTGCGACGCGGTGCAGGGCTGGCTGGTCGCCGCGGCGATGCCCCCGCAGGAGGCCACCGCGTGGCTCCTCGCCCGCGGCGAACGCGGCTGGCGCCGCCCGGCCGACATCACCGCGGAGCTGACCGACACCCCGGCCCCCTAGCGGGCCCGGCCCCGCCCGGCCCCCAGCGGGCCGAGCCCCACTCCCGGCCCCTACCGGGCCCGCCCCGGTCTCCGCTGCGCGGAACATCGCCCCTCCCCGCCCCTTCCCGAAACCGGGGCTCTGCCCCGGATGCCCCGGACCCCCTTCTTCGCCTGCGGGCCGGTGGGGGCCGGTCGCGCAGTTCCCCGCGCCCCTGGGCAGCGCCCGTGAAGCGGGGTCTGGGGCCGCAGGCCACAGTTTCGGGAAGGGGCGGGGAGGGGAAACAAACCCGCGCAGCGGCACAGCCGACAGGCCGCGCAGCAGCTGCGCGGCCCCGCCGGGCGGACGCCCCGGCGCCGCCGGGGGTTAACCGTTTCACGGGTCGGGGGCCGGGCCCCATAGGATTGGGGCCGAAACTACACACTCACCCCCAGAGGATCGCTGCATGCCTGGCATCACGCGCGAGGAGGTCGCCCACCTCGCTCGGCTGGCACGTCTGGAACTGGCCGAAGGCGAGCTCGACCACTTCGCCGGACAGCTCGACACCATCATCGGCGCGGTCGCCCGCGTCGCCGAGGTGGCCGACCAAGACGTTCCGCCGACCTCCCACCCGCTGCCGCTGACCAACGTCATGCGCACGGACGAGGTCCGACCGTCGCTCACCCCCGAGCAGGCGCTCTCCGGAGCCCCCGCGCAGGAGCAGCAGCGTTTCAAGGTGCCGCAGATCCTGGGGGAGGACTAATCACCATGAGCGACCACAGCATCATCAAGCTCACCGCCGCCGAGACCGCCGCGAAGATCGCTTCCGGCGAGCTCACGGCCGTCGAGGTCACCGAGGCCCACCTGGCCCGCATCGAGGCCGTCGACGAGAAGGTCAACGCCTTCCTCCACGTCGACCGCGAGGGCGCCCTCGCCCAGGCCCGCGCCGTCGACGCCAAGCGCGCCGCCGGCGAGGAGCTCGGCCCGCTGGCCGGCGTACCGCTCGCGCTCAAGGACATCTTCACCACGGTCGGCGTTCCGACCACCGTCGGTTCGAAGATGCTGGAGGGCTGGCTGCCGCCGTACGACGCCACCGTCACCAAGCGCCTCAAGGACGCCGACGTCGTCATCCTCGGCAAGACCAACATGGACGAGTTCGCCATGGGGTCCTCCACCGAGAACAGCGCCTACGGGCCCACCGGCAACCCGTGGGACCTGACCCGCATCCCCGGCGGCTCCGGCGGCGGTTCCGCGGCCGCGCTCGCCGCTTTCCAGGCCCCGCTGGCCATCGGCACGGACACCGGCGGTTCCATCCGCCAGCCCGCCGCCGTCACCGCCACCGTCGGCGTGAAGCCCACCTACGGCTCGGTCTCCCGCTACGGCATGGTGGCCTTCTCCTCCTCCCTCGACCAGGGCGGCCCCTGTGCCCGCACGGTCCTGGACGCGGCCCTGCTGCACGAGGTCATCGCCGGCCACGACCCGATGGACTCCACCTCCATCGACGCCCCGGTCCCGCCGGTCGTCGAGGCCGCCCGCAACGGCTCCGTCGCCGGCATGCGCGTCGGCGTGGTCAAGCAGTTCCGCGGCGAGGGCTACCAGGCCGGTGTCCTGCAGCGGTTCGACGAGTCCGTGGAGCTCCTCAAGGAGCTCGGCGCCGAGATCGTCGAGCTGGACTGCCCGTCCTTCGACCTGGCGCTCGCCGCGTACTACCTGATCGCCCCGTCCGAGTGCTCCTCCAACCTGGCGCGCTTCGACGGACTGCGCTACGGCCTGCGCACCGGCGACGACGGCACCCGCTCCGCCGAGGACGTCACCGCCCTGACCCGCGAGGCCGGCTTCGGCCCCGAGGTCAAGCGCCGCATCATCCTGGGCACGTACGCGCTGAGCTCCGGCTACTACGACGCGTACTACGGCTCCGCCCAGAAGGTCCGCACCCTCATCTCCCAGGACTTCGAGAAGTCCTTCGAGAAGGTCGACGTGATCGTCTCCCCGACGACCCCGACCACCGCCTTCCCGATCGGCGAGCGCGCCGACGACCCGATGGCGATGTACCTCGCGGACCTGTGCACCATCCCGACCAACCTGGCCGGCAACGCCGCCATGTCGCTGCCCTGCGGCCTGGCGCCGGAGGACGGTCTCCCGGTCGGACTGCAGATCATCGCCCCGGCGATGAAGGACGACCGGCTGTACAAGGTCGGTGCCGCCGTCGAGGCCGCCTTCACCGAGCGCTGGGGTCACCCGCTGCTGGAGGAGGCTCCGTCCCTGTGAGTGCACTGTCCAAGGCCAAGGGCTTCAAGAAGTCGAAGTCCGGCACCTACCTGTCCATCGGCACCACCGCGTTCGGCGCGTTCAGCGTGATCAAGCAGGCCCGCAAGGCCCGCACCGAGCACGACACGCTGCAGCTGATCGACGCCGTTGTGTCCGCCGCCGCCATCGTCACCGGCCTCGCGATCCTGTACCGCGAGCTGAAGCGCCTCGGCGACGACGACGTCCTGCTGGGCTGAGAGGGAAAGTTCCACCGTGACTGTCACTGAACTGCTGTCGTACGAGGCCGCGCTCGCGTCGTACGACCCCGTCATGGGCCTGGAGGTCCATGTCGAGCTCGGCACCAGGACCAAGATGTTCTGCGGCTGCTCGACCGAGCTCGGCGCCGAGCCCAACTCGCAGACCTGCCCGGTCTGCCTGGGCCTGCCCGGCGCCCTCCCGGTCGTCAACGCGATCGGCGTCGAGTCCGCCATCAAGATCGGCCTCGCGCTGAACTGCGAGATCGCCGAGTGGTGCCGCTTCGCCCGGAAGAACTACTTCTATCCGGACATGCCGAAGAACTTCCAGACCTCCCAGTACGACGAGCCGATCGCCTTCAACGGCTACCTGGACGTCCAGCTGGAGGACGGCGAGGTCTTCCGCGTGGAGATCGAGCGCGCCCACATGGAGGAGGACACCGGCAAGTCGACCCACGTCGGCGGCGCCACCGGCCGTATCCACGGCGCGTCCCACTCCCTGCTCGACTACAACCGGGCCGGCATCCCGCTCATCGAGATCGTCACCAAGCCCATCGAGGGCGCGGGCGAGCGGGCCCCCGAGGTCGCCAAGGCGTACGTCGCCGAGCTCCGCGAGGTCATCAAGGCCCTGGGCGTCTCCGAGGCGCGCATGGACAAGGGCCAGATGCGCTGCGACGTGAACCTGTCGCTGCGCCCGAACGGCACGGCGAAGTTCGGCACCCGCAGCGAGACCAAGAACGTCAACTCGCTCCGGTCGGTCGAGCGCGCGGCGCGCTTCGAGATCCAGCGCCACGCGGCGGTCCTCCAGTCCGGCGGCACCATCGTGCAGGAGACCCGTCACTTCCACGAGGACGACGGCTCCACCACCTCCGGCCGCATCAAGGACAACGCCGAGGACTACCGGTACTTCCCGGAGCCCGACCTGGTCCCCGTCGCCCCGGCCCGCGCCTGGGTCGAGGAGCTGCGCGCCGGCCTGCCCGAGATGCCCCGGGTGCGCCGCAACCGGCTCCGCGAGGAGTGGGGCGTCAGCGAGTTCGACATGCAGTCGATGCTCAACGCCGGCGCCGTGGACTCCATCGTCGCCACCATCGAGGCGGGCGCCGACTCGGTCGCCGCGCGCAAGTGGTGGATGGGCGAGCTGGCCCGCAACGCCAACGAGCAGGGCGTCGGCGTCGACGAGCTCCCGATCACCCCGGCCGGCGTGGCCCGGGTGGCGGCGCTGGTCGCCGACGGCTCGCTCAACGACAAGCTGGCCCGCCAGGTCCTGGAGGGCGTCCTCGCGGGCGAGGGCACCCCGGACGAGGTCGTCGAGAAGCGCGGCCTGAAGGTCGTCTCGGACGAGGGCGCGCTGGGCACAGCCGTGGACGAGGCCATCGCCGGCAACGCGGCCATCGCGGACAAGATCCGCGGCGGCAAGGTCGCGGCGGTCGGCGCACTGGTCGGCGCGGTCATGAAGGCCACCCGCGGCCAGGCCGACGCCGCCCGCGTGAAGGAGCTCATCCTGGAGCGCCTGGGCGTCACCGAGGGCTGATCCCCCTCCCGGCACCGCCGATCCGGCGCGGCAGGTCGTCCCCACGACCTGCCGCGCCGGCTCTTTTGCACCGCCGCCGTGTGGGCAGGCGTGCCGCAGGGCGGCACGGGTGGGCACACGGCGCGACGGCGTGCGCCGCTCGCGCAGCGCGTGCCAAGTACGCCCAGCGCGGCAAGACCGTCGAGATCACCGGCCTCAACGCCCCCAGCTCCCGTCTGCACGACAAGCTCAGCGGAGAACTCGCCGCCGGATCATGACACCATTTTTAGGTCAGGTGACCTATAGTCGCGCCATGACCGATCACGTGATCACCGACCGGCTGCGGCACGACCCCGACGGCCCCGTTCTCATCACCGGCGGCTACGGCACCGTCGGCGCCGAGACCGCCCGGCTCGTCGCCGCCTCCGGGGCCCCGGTCCTGCTCACCGGCCGGACCCCGGAGCGCGGCAGGGCGCTCGCCGACGAACTCGGGGGCGAGGTGCGCGCCTGGGACCTCGCCGATCCCACCCCCTTCGCCGCGCCGGTCCGCGCCGTCATCGGCTCGGTCAACGACCCCGACGACCGGGTGCTCCGCGCCGCCGTCACCGCAGGTGTCCCGTACGTGGACATCACCCGGTGGACCGCCCGCCTGCAGCGCGCAGTCACCGTGACCGCGCTGCTCCGCCCCACCGCCCCGGTGCTGCTCTCCTCCGCCTGGATGGGCGGTGTCAGCAGCCTCGCCGCGGCCGCGCTGGCCGCCGAACTCGGCGGCGCCGACCGGGTCGAGACCTCCGTGCGCTGGGACATGGCCGACCGGGCCGGCGCGGACTCCGTGGAGTTCATGGACCGCCTCGGCGTGCGCTTCGAGGTGGTCGAGGGCGGTCGCCGCCGGCTCGCCGCCCCGCTCAGTGACGCCCGTACGGTCCGCATCGGCGACGACGCGGTCCGGGTGGCCCGGATCGACACCCCCGAGCAGTTCACCCTGCCGCTCACCCTCGGCGCCGTCACCGCCGCCACCCGGATCGGCTTCAGCTCGGCCGGGGCCACCCGGGCCCTGCTGGCCCTGGGCGGCACCGGCTTCTTCCGCTGGGCCGGCGGCGAACGCTGGACCGGCGTGCGCCGCGCCCTGCTGCACGCCCCCGGCGAGGGCGGCACCGCCGGCTTCCGGGTGGACGTCACCCACCGCGGCACCACCCGTACGGTCACCGTCACCGATCCGCGCGGCCAGAGCCGGCTCACCGCGCTCGGCGCCTTCCTCGGGCTGCGCCGGGTGCTCGGCCTCGACGGCTCGCCCGCCCCCGACGGCGGACTGGTCTTCCCCGAGCAGCACCCGGGCCCGGCCCGCGCGCTCAAGGCCCTGGCGGAACACGGGGTCCGCGTGGACATCGACCGGACCTCCGCCCCGGCCGCGGCATGACCGCCGACCGCCCGGACGCCGATCGCCCGGGCACCGGCCGCCCGAGTGCCGGCCGCCCGAGCGCCGCCACCCCCAAGGGCGAGCAGCGGCGCGCGGCCGTGCTGGACGCGGCCCGGCACGTCCTGGTCACCTCGGGTGGCGCGGAACTGACCATGCGGGCGGTGGCGCAGGCGGCCGGCGTCCGCCTCGGCAACCTCCAGTACTACTTCCCGTCCCGTACGGAGCTGCTGGCCGCGCTGCTCGACAGCGTCCTGGCCGGAGCCCTGGAACGGATCGCGGGCCTGGCCCCCGCCCCCGGTGGCGGGGGAGCGGACCCGGGGGCGGCCCTGGAGAGCGTCCTCGCCGACCACGAAGACCCGGACCTGGTCCGGCTGTTCACCGAGGTCTGGGCGATGGCGGCGCACGACGCCGACGCGGCGGCGGCCGTCACCGCCTTCTACGCCGCCTACGCCGACCGGGTCGCGACGTTCATCCGGGCGCACGCCCCGGACACCACCCCGGAGGAGGCGCGGACCCGCGCCGAGGTGTTCCTGATGCTGATGGAGGGCGCCGCCCTCTTCCGCTCGGGCATCGCCGGCCGCCCCGCCGCCCCCACCGAGGCCCGGCTCCGCCGGGTGCTGCTCGGACTGCTGGAGGGGCGGGGCGGGATGGGCTGACCCGTGGCCCGGCCGGCTCTACTTGCTCAGCACTGGATCCCCGAGGACGAGATTGCCCATCTTGCAGCCGCCGCCCGGGTCGGCGTACGAGATGCTCAGCCGCAGTCCGCTGTCGAGCTTGAGGTTCAGGCTCTCCGGGGCGCCGAGGTTGACCTCACCGGTGTACAGGGCCTTGCCGTCGACCGAGATGGTGACCCGGGCGGACTTGTTGGGCGAGGAGTCGTCGATCCCGGCGACCAGGGTGAGCGTGTTCCACTCCATGCTGAGGTTGTACTCGCTGGAGCCGTTGCATTCCTCGTCGCCGCCGTCCGGCACCAGTGCGGTCTCGTAGTACTTGGCCTTGATCGTGCCGTGGCCGACGCCCAGGTGCGCGTACTGCCCCTTGGCGACCGGGTTCAGGGTGGTCAGCGAGATCGAGTTCGGGCCGGGGCCCGGCGTGCGTCCGGGGCTCGGGGAGCCGGAGCCCGATCCGCTGGGCGCGGGCGAGCCGGAGGCGGGCCCTTCCGAGACCGTGTCGGAGGGCTCGGGGGTGGAGGACGGCGTCTTCGGGGCGTGGCTGGCCGTCGGGCCGACCGGCTTGTCCCCACTGCCCTGGTCGTCCTTGTCCTTGTTCCGGTCGGACAGGACCGCGGCAGCGGCCACCGCGCCCGCCGCGATCAGCAGGACCGTCAGGGCAGAGGCGAGGATCAGCTTGCCGCGCTTCTTCTTGGGCTTCGGCCCGCCCGACGGGACCTGGCCCAGTGCCACGGTCGGCGAGGCCGCGGAAGTCGGCGTCGCGGTGGGCCCCGACGGCCCGGCCGGCCCGGGGCCGTAGGTGGGCGGGTACGGCGAGGAGGCCGCGGGCCCGTACGGCGAGCCGCCCGGCGGCGGCCCGAACCCGGCGGGTGCGGCGGGCGTGGGAGCGGACGGACCCGGCCCGGAGTCCGGCGACGGTGCGGGGGCCGTGGGCGCGTGCGGCTCCGGGGCGGGGGGCCCGGACGGCTGCGGTGCGGAGGGCTGGGGCCCGGACGACTGGTGTACGGGTGCCGGAGCCGCCGGAGGAGGCGTCGGTGGTACGACCGGCGGGTTCACCGTCGGCGGGGCGACCGGAGCCGCGGCCGGTACGGACCCGGCCGCGGCCGCGGTCGGCGCGGACGCGGGCGGCTTCGGCGTCTCGGCGGGCAGCCCGGCCGGCATCGGCGGCACGCGCGGCGCGGAGGCGGGCGGCGGCGGTACGAAGCCGGGCGGCACCGCGTCCGAGACGGCGGGCCGGGACCTCGTACCGGATGTGGTCGTGGAGACCACCGCGTGCCGCAGGTCCTTCATCCAGGACGACAGGGTCGCCGGGCGTGCCTCCGGGTCGGAGGCGCAGATCTCCACGATCCGCTTCCGCCGCTCCTCGTCGAGGATCGCGATCTGCGGGAGCGCGGTGAACGCGGCCGCCAGCTGGCCCGGCGCGGGCGGCGGGGACTCCCCGCTCAGCAGGAAGTGGGCGATGGCGCCGAACGCGTACCGGTCCGTGCCGGGCGTCCGCTTCCCCTCGAACACCTCGGGCGCCGCGTACCCCGGCGTGAACCACACCTCCGCCGTCTGGTGGTCGGCGGTCAGCTTGGACAGCCCGAAGTCCACCAGGGTGGCCTGGCCGTGCGCGTCGACCATCACGTTGCCGGGCGACAGGTCGCCGTGGATGACCGTCCGTCCGGAGGGGGTGGCCCGGCCCGAGTGCAGCCAGTCCAGGACGTCCGCGAGCTGCTCCAGCGTCCGCATGACCTCGCGCCGCTCGGCCGGCGTGGCGAGGGTCCGTTCGGCCCGCCAGTCGCGCAGGTCCAGGCCGTCCACGTGGTTCATGACGAGCACCAGGGCCCGCCCGCTGAGGGTGTCCCCCTCGCCCTTGCGGTGGATCGGCGGCCCCTCGAAGTGCTCGCGTACGCCGACCACCCCGGGCCGGTGCACGAACCGCAGCAGTTCGGCCTGCTCGTTCCACTTCCGGCTGACCCGGCCGAAGACGTCCGGCGTGATGGTCGTCTTCGAATCGAGCACCTTCACGACGACGGGCTCGACCCCGCCGGCCAGCTCGATCTCCGCGAGGTAGAGCACGGCCTCGCCGCCGCGCCCGATGGACCGGAGTAACCGGTAGCGGTCCGGTGCGGAGTCCGGTCCGATGTGCAAGTCCTGGCCGGCCAATGTCCCCCCAGCGCCAATGATTTGATAGGCAATCAGCTTGGCGGGTGGGGCCTGGCGAGGTCAATCCGCGTCAGGTGTTCGCGTGGACGAAGGCCGTCCAGCATGCGGGCGAGACCGAGAGGGCGGGCCCGACCTCGCCGGCCTTGGAGTCCCTGACGTGCACGGCGGCGGGGTGCGCGGCGACCTCGACGCAGTCCCCGCCTTCGTCGCTGCTGTAGCTCGACTTCCACCAGCCGTAGGCGACTTCGATGCACGCGCCGCCCTCGCTGCCGCTGTAGCTCGACTTGAACCAGGCCAGTGCGTGGGTCATGACTCTCCTAGCAGGTCGTCCAGCAAGCCCTTGCTGTCCTCGACGGTAAGGGCCTGAGAGCGCAGCATCCCATATTTGAGGTGCAGCACATGGATCTCGCTGGGATCGTCTTGGAGGAAGCTGGACCGCTGTCCTTCCAGGTAGGCGAGCGGTTCATGGTCGGGAGTCTGGAGGAGGATCATCGGGCCGTCCAGAGCGACGTGTGACTCGACAGCTGTTGGCATGATCTGGATTCCCAGATGGGGGAGTTCGGAGATCTCGCGTAGGTATTCGAGCTGTCCGCGGAGTACCGCGCGGCCTCCGATCGGACGATGCAGAACCACCTCCTCTATGATCGCGTGCACGATGGGAGCGGCCGGCTTGCGCTGAAGGACGGCCTGGCGGTCCAGTCGGGCGCTGATCCGCTGCGAGGTCTCTTCGACTGTCAGTGGCGGGTATACACAGCTGAATACCGCTGCCGCGTATTCCTGGGTCTGCAGAAGACCGGGAACCACGTGGTTCTCGTACCAGAGCAGACTCACAGCCTCCCGCTCATGCTCGATGAACTCCCGCGCGAAAGCCGGATACCGCTCCCGGACCGGCACCTTCGCGAGTGAGGCCGCGAGCAGTCCGCCGGTCTCCAGCAGCTCGTCCAGCTGTACGGCGAGCTTCGGCTGGAGCAGTCGGCGTCCCTGCTCGATCGAGGCGACCGTCTCCGTGTCGACATGGAGCAGCTCGGCCAGCCGGCCCTGTGTGTAGCCCGCGCGCCTTCGGAGTTGGCCGTGGAGCGCGCCGATGACCATCCACGAGGCGTTGCGCTGGGCCCTGTTCGTCTGACGCATGCGTGACCCATGCCCCCGCCGCCACATGCTGACGCTCCGCCGACCTGTACATCACCCGTACAGGAATCTTTCTGTAGCGAGCACTAGTTAAATCCTGTACGGTTCTTTCTGTAGCGATCGCTAGGAAAAAGAACGGGGACACCCATGAGCACCACCGGCGCCACCATCACCGCCACCTACGCCCGCACCGTCCGCAAGGAGAGCGGCGGTCCCGGACTGCTCCTCGCCCACGGCGGCGGAGGATCCGTCGAGTCCAACTTCGGGACGATCCTGGACGGCCTCGCCGCCACGCACACCGTCGTCGGCGCCGACTACCCCGGCACCGGCGGCACCCCCAGGTCCGACCGGCCCCTCGTCCTGGACGAGCTCGCCGACGAACTCGTCGCCGCCGCGGACGCCGAGGGACTCGACACCTTCGCCGTACTCGGCTACTCCCTCGGCGGGAACGTCGCCGTACGCATCGCCGCCCGGTACCCGGAGCGGGTCACCGCGCTCGTGCTCACCGGCACCTTTCCGTACGCCGACAACCGGCTCAACCTCGCCGTGGGGCTCTGGTCGGAGCTCGCCGCCCGGGGCGAGAACGAGCTCCTCTCCCGCTTCCTCCTGCCGCTCGCACTCAGCGCGGCGCAGCTGGACGCGCTGACCCCCGAGCAGCTGGAGGCCGCCGTGCACGCCAACGCGGCCTCCTTCCCGCCCGGCGGCGGGGACCATGCCGCCCTCGTCGGCGGGGCCGACCTGCGCCCGGACCTCGGGCGGATCGGCGTACCGGCCCTCGTCATCGCGACGACCGAGGACCGGCTCGTACCGGCCGCCCTCCAGCGCGAGCTGGCCGAGTCCATCCCGGGCGCCCGGTACGCCGAACTTCCCACCGGGCACCTCCCGTTCGCCGAGCGCCCGGCGGAATGGCTGGCTCTGATCAGCGGCTTCCTCGCCGCCGGGGCGGCTACGCGCTGAGCTCGGCGGGCCGGTCCAGGAAGGCCAGTACGGCGCGCTTCTCCGGGAGGTACACCTCGGGGAGGTCGATCTCCGGGAGGGTGATCCCGCCCTGCGGGACGAAGCCGATCCGGCCGAGCAGGGCCAGTGCCTTGGCGTTGGCGGCGTCGGGCTCGGCCACCGCGCGCCGGATCGCCGGGTCGCGGAAGGTGAAGCGGACCAGTGCCCCGACCAGGGTGCGGCTGAAGCCGGGGCGCGGCCGGCCCTCGAAGGGGGCGAGCATCAGGTGGATGCCGATGTCGCCCTCCCGGACCTCGTAGCACTCGCTGACCCGGTCCTCCTCCGGCTGGTAGGTCTGGAAGAGGGCGACCGGCGCGCCGTCCAGCCGGACCATGAAGGCGTGGTGGGTGGTGCGGCGGTCGACGTCCTCGTAGATCTCCTGGACCAGTTCGCGGCTCACGCCGTTCATGCCCCAGAACCTGGCCCGCTCCTCGCTCACCCAGGAGTGCAGGACCTCCGAGTCGGCAGCAGGGTCGACGGGGGTGAAGCGGAGGGTGCCGAAGTCCTCGATGGTCTCGACGTGGACGTCCGTGCGGGGGGAAGCGGTGGTTCTCATGCGTATTCCTTGGTGAGCTGGTTCCAGTCGGTGACGACCGGTACGAGTGCGCCCTGTGCCCAGAGCGGGAGCTGGTCGCGGTGGTGGGGGGTGCCCGGTACGCCGTCGGCGCCCAGCGGGACCACCCACAGGCTGTCCTCGCGCCGCGCCAGGTCCCATACGTAACGGGCGGCCGAGGCGCGGGCGGTGAGGTCGGTGACGCCCGGCACGGACGAGGTGGCGTTGACGCAGTCGTGGTCGCCGCCGAGGCCGGGCCAGGTGGCCTCCGGGTCGGGGACCGCCTGCCAGGGGGCCAGCCGGTGCACCTCCGACCAGGGGGTGTCCGGAGTGCCGGCCGTCGCCTTCGCCGTCTCCTCCAGGGCCGCCCGTACGTGCGCCGGACGGTCGAGCTCCGGCAGGAGGTGCGTGGTGAGCAGGCCCTCCAGGGCGTAGCCGGTCTTGGGGACGAGGAACTGCCAGGCGTGCAGGACGGAGGGGCCGGTCGGCGGGCCCGCCAGGCCGGCGAACACCGGGTCGGCGGCGATGCGGCGGGTCACGGCCGTGCGGAAGGCGGCGAAGAGGGTGGCCTCCGTGCAGTCGGCGGCCATGTGCCGGTCCCAGCCGAGCAGCCGGTCGCGCAGGGCCGCGGCCTCGGGGGAGAGGCCGTCGAGGTCCGGGAGCAGGGCCAGCAGCGGTGCGGCGGAGGCCAGGTGGGTGTCGCGGTGGACGCCGGCCATGTCCGGGGCCGTCCAGTCGGCGGAGCCGCTGAGCAGCTCGCGGATCCGGTTCGCCCGGTGCGGGGGAGCGAACTCCACGCCGAACGGCGAGGCGATCCCGCGGGCGTTGGCCATCACCGCGAAGCCCTGCACGGGCTCCTCGGTGGTCTCCGCCCAGCCCTGCCAGGCGTACCGCGGGTCCCAGCCGGGCACCGGGCGGAGGCGGCCCGCGGGGTCGCGCAGCGGGACGGCGCCCGCGACGCGGTGCAGCAGCCCGCCCTCGGTGTCGGCGGCGTGCACCACGTTCACCGGCTCGGCCCAGCCGTCCAGGGCGCGGTCGATGTCGCCGACCGTACGGGCGCGCAGGAGGGCGGGCAGGACGGCGAAGCCCAGGTCGGCGCGGACCCGCGGCGGGTAGCGCAGGCTCAGGTCGGCCGTGGCGCCGTCCTCGCCGGCGCGGACCACGACCGGGCCGCGCGCCGTCTCCAGCACCTCGACCGTGACGTCCTCGGCGCCCCTGACGGCGATGGTCTCGGTGTGGCGGGCGACCGGTTCCGGGGTGCCGTCGGCGCCGCGCGCCGTGACGGTGCAGCCGGGTCCGTCCTCGCCCGCGCGGTGCAGCTCCTCGGTGTAGAGGTCGTGGTAGTCCGCCATGGCGTTGGTGATGGCCCAGGCGGCGGAGCCGGTGTGGCCGAAGTGGGCGAGGCCCGGGACGCCGGGCACGGCGATGCCGACGACGTCGTACTCCGGGCAGGACAGGCGGATCTGCTGGTAGATGCCCGGGTCCTCGATGAAGCGGTGCGGATCGCCCGCGATGATCGCCGCGCCGGTGGCGGTGCGGTCGCCGGGCACCAGCCAGCCGTTGCTGCCCGAGGTGCCGGGGCCGTCGGTCGCGAACAGGTCCACCGCCTCCTCGCCGAGCACCCGGGCGACCCGCTCGCGCCACAGCTTGGTGGGGAAACCGGCGAACAGGATGTGTGCCGACAGCCAGATGCCGAGCGGCACCCAGGGCTCCCAGGGAGTGGGGACCAGGCCGGTGTCCGCGAACCGGGGGTCGCGGGCGGCGCCGAGCGGCAGGCCCTCGTTCACGCCGTCGACGTACGCGCGGACCCAGGCGGCGGTGTCCGCGTCCAGGGCCTCGAAGCAGCGGCGGGCGGTGTCGTCGAGGCGGACCCGGCGGGCGAAGACGTCCCAGTCCACGGCCTCCGGGCCGAGGAAGGCGGCGGTGGAACCCTGCGAACGGTGCCGCTCGACCTCCAGCTGCCAGGCCCGGTCCAGGGCGGTGGTCCGGCCCTGGGCGTGGAGGAGGCTGGGTTCGTCCGAGGCGCGCAGGTGGGGGATGCCGTGGGCGTCCCGGAACACCTCGAAGTCCCTGTCCGTGCCCCGGTCCGTGCCCCGGTCCGTGCCCCGGTCCGTCACGTTGTTCTCCTTGCTCACACCGCTCACTGCTCCCCGAGTGCATTAGGTTAGGCTGGCCTAACTATATGGCCCCGCGAGGTGGGGTCCGACGAAGGGGAGACGGGCATGGGCGTCGGCAAGGGGTGGGAGGGAGTCGTCCTCAAGCTCCTCAGGGGCAAGGACTTCACCTTCACGGTGACCGGGGCGGAGGACGTCACGGCGGACTTCCGCCGGGTGCACTTCACCGACGGCGGCCTGCTGGCGGCGGCGGGGGACTCGCTCCACCCGACCATGTGGGTGCGGCTGTGGTTCGAGGACGGGGGCAAGCCGCACCAGCGCGCGTACACCCTGGTCGACCCGGACCGGGAAGCCGGCGCCTTCTCCCTGGAGTTCGCCCTGCACGACGGGGTGGCGAGCCGCTGGGCGCGCGCCGCGCAGGCCGGCGCCACGATCGAGGCCACCGTGCAGGGCACCGGCTTCAGCGCGCCCTCGCCGGCGCCGCAGCGGCTGCTGCTGATCGGCGACCCCGCCTCGCTGCCGGCCATCAACTCCCTGCTGGACGCCTTCCCGGAGACCCCGGCGACCATCTGGTTCGAGACCCAGCACGCCTCGGACGCGGACCTGCCGGTCCGGCTGGACCCGGCCCGGCACGAGATCCGGCGCATCGCCCGGGAGGGCGGCGGTACGGCCCTGGTCGAGCGGGTCCGGGCCGAACTGCCGGAGCTGGCCCGGGACCCGGCCTCGGCGTACGTCTGGCTGGCCTGCGACACCACCACCACCCGCACCCTGACGGCCTGGCTCCGCAAGGACCTGGCCCTGCCCAAGCAGCGGGTGAACAGCCTCGGCTACTGGCGCGACGGGACGGCCGCCTGACGGGGCGCCCGCCTGACGGGACGGCCGCCTGACGGGGTGGCCGCCTGAGCCGGTCCGCCCGGGTGAAGTGGCCCGCCCTCCTGCACGGGCGCCCGGCCCGGGTCCTGGCCACGCCGACCCGGTGCGGGTGCCGGACAGCTCCTCGCGTAGCTTTCCGGTGACGCGACGGCAGACGGCGCCGGAGTGCCAACAGGGGGGCGGACGCGATGGGTTCCGGGCAGATACTGGTCGGCGGCGACGGTTCCGAGACCGTGCTCGAAGGCGGCGGTCTGCGGCTCGTCGACCGCAGCGCCCGCACCGAGATCCCGCTCGCGGTGGTCCAGGAGGTCCGGACCGGCGGTGGCCGCCATGTCGAGATCGTGCTCACCGACGGTGCCGTGCACCGTGCGGACGGCGGGAACCCCACGGCCGCCGAAGCCTTCGTGGACGCCCTGACCGCCGCCCTCCCGGAGCGGCGCGACCCCGCGGGAAGCGCCCGGGTCACGGTCACCCCGTCGACGCCACCGGCGGAGCCGAAGGAGACGAGGAGGCCGTTCGACGGCGTGCGCGCGGCCCTGCTCGCCATCCTCATCGCCTACGTCGGCAACGTGATCGGGGTCGGCGTCACAGTCGAGGCCGCGGCGATCATCTCCCCGCTCGCTGCGCTGATCCCGCTCGTCCTCGGAGCGAGCTTGCAGCTGGGCGCGGTGCTTCGGACAAGCCTGTATCTCAACCTGAAGCAGCGCGGAATCACCGTGTCGGCCCGCTACAAGTCCAGAGGCTGGTACACGTACACCAGCGCCGACGGCGTCGAGCACCTGGCCCGGGGCAGCGACCTGGGCCCGGTCACCCGCGTCATCTACGATCCCAAGATCCCTGCGGACCACTCCTTCGAACTGTCGGCCAAGAGCACCGCGTTCAAAGCCGGCTGCCTCACCCTCTTCGGGCTGCCCCTGCTCCTCGGCGGCATCGCCCTCGCCGTGCTCCCCTACTTCCTCGACTGACGGCGCTGTGCGGTGTGCGGTCAGGCGCCGACCGTGCCGTCCACCGCCTCGCGCAGGAAGTCCGCGTGCCCGTTGTGGCGGGCGTACTCCGTGATCATGTGCTGCATGATCAGGCGCAGGCTGGCGTCCGCCTCCCAGCGCGGCACGTGCACCGTGAGGTCGAGGGACTCCGCGGCCGCCTCCACCCGGCGGGCCTCGGCGACCTCGGCCTCCCAGGCCGCGAACGCCTCGGCGCGGGTCGAGCCCGAGGCGTCGTAGGCGGCCTGGAAGTCGGTCCCGTCGGACCACACGAACGGCACGTCCTCGCCGCCGACCGTGCGGCGGAACCAGTGCCGTTCCACCTCGGCCATGTGCCGCACCAGGCCGAGCAGGGAGAGGGTGGAGGGCGGGCTCGCCGGCCGCCGCAGCTCCTCGTCGGTCAGGCCCTCGCACTTCATGGCCAGCGTGGCCCGGTGGAAGTCCAGGAAGCCCCGCAGGGTCTCCCGCTCGTCGCCGGTCATCGGCGGTCCCATTCGCTCCATGGCGCGATCATGACATGTGAGGGCGGGCTGCGATGCGCAACCGCGGGGACCCCCGATGGCGTCTGCCCCGGCATGGGAACTTTGAACGTGCTCAAAAATTGCGTCGGGCATGGCGCCGGGCATGCCGTCGGGCACGCCGCCCGACAGCTCCTGCGCTTCGGGCTGCTCCAGGTCCGGTGCTGCGCGTTCGCCGTCGCCCTGGTGGCGGGCATCGGCGCCTCCGCACTGCTCCCCGAGCTCCCGGTGGCCCGCTACGACCTCGTCCTGCTCTACGGGATCGGGCTCACGGCCTTCGCCCGCAAGGCGGGCTGGGACAGCGCCCGGGACACCGCCGTCATCGCCGTCTGCCACCTCATCGGTCTGCTCTTCGAGCTGGTCAAGGTGCGGCTGGGCTCCTGGAGCTACCCGGAGGACGCCCTCACCAAGATCGCGGGTGTTCCGCTCTACGGAGGTTTCCTCTACGCCGCCGTCGGCAGCTACGTGTGCCGGGCCTGGCGGCTGCTGGACCTCTCGCTCACCCGCTACCGGCCACTGCCGATGGCCGTCCTGGCCGCCGCGGTCTACCTCAATTTCTTCACCCACCACTGGCTGCCCGACGCCCGCTGGGCGCTGGCGGCACTGCTGCTCGCCGCCCTGTGGGGGACCTGGGTCGGCTACACCGTCGGCGGCGTCCGCCACCGGATGCCGCTCGCCCTGGCCTTCGTACTGATCGGCTTCTTCCTCTGGGTCGCGGAGAACGCGGCGACCTACGCCGGCGCGTGGAGCTACCCCGACCAGCTCGACGGCTGGCAGCCCGTGCCCCTCGCCAAGTTCGGCGCCTGGGCCCTGCTGATCTCCGTCACCTTCGTGATCGCCGCCCGCGCGGCCCGGCCCGCCCGGGCGCCCCTGGGCGTCGCTAACCTCACCCCATGAACGACGGCGACACCGTGAAAGACGGCGACACCGCTTACGTCGGCGACACCATCTACGTCGGCCGCGCCGCCCCCGACGCGGCCCTCGACCACGGCTGGCTGCTCGGTCACTTCAAGGACCCCGGCGACCCGCGCCACAGCACCGACGTCGAGATCAAGTGGGGCGTGCACGCCAAGGGCGACGCACGCGCGCAGTGGGTCAGGGGCGAGCACCGGACCGCCCTCCAGGTGCTGATCAGCGGACGTTTCCGGCTGGAGTTCCCCGGGCGCACCGTCGTCCTCGCCGAGCAGGGCGACTACGTGGTCTGGGGCCGCGGGGTCGACCACTCCTGGTGCGCGGAGGAGGACACCGTCGTCCTCACCGTCCGATGGCCCTCCGTCCCGGGGTACCGGGTCCCCGCGGGGAACGCCGGCGGGCACGAGGCCACCGATTCCACCCGGACCCCGTGACCATCCACCCGGACCCCGTGACGATCCGCCCGGACCCGTGACGATCCGTCCGGCCCCCGTGACGATCCGCCCGAACCCTGTGACGATGCCCACGAAACGGACCAACGATCACGAATGACTGCGATCGTGTCGGTGGAGACCATCCGGGGCGACCCCCCGGAGGCACATGCGTTCATGCGTTCTGCGTCGGGCTGTCCCCCGGTGAAGATCCGAACCACCAGGGAGAGCACGTTCCGTTGGCAGCCTTGGCCCGTTGGTGCGTGCGGCACCGTCTCCTCGCCGTCCTGATCTGGCTCCTCGCGTTCGGCGGCACCGCCGCGGCCGCGACCGCCGCCGGAACGGCCTTCTCCAACGACTACCAGGTCCCCGGGACCGAGTCCGGCAAGGCCGGCGACCTGCTCCGGGCCGGCTTCCCCGGCCAGGGCGGCGACACCGACACCGTCGTCTGGCGCACCCCGCCCGGGCAGACCGCCCGCACCCCCGCCGTGGAACAGCGGATGGGCCGCGCCCTCGACACCATCGCCACGCTCCCCGGCGTGGGCGCCGTCACCAGCCCCTACCGGCCCGACGGCACCGGGCAGATCAGCCCCGACGGACGCACCGCCTACGCCGTGGTCACCTTCGACCACCAGGCCGACGCGGTCCCCAGGGCCCAGGCCCAGGCCGTCATCGACGTCGCCAGGAACCCGGTCACCGAGACGGACGGGCTCCGGGTGGAACTCGGCGGCCGCGCCGTCGGACTCACCGAGGCCCCCACCTCCCACATCGCCGAGGCCATCGGCGTGGCCGTCGCCGCCGTGGTCCTCTTCCTCGCCTTCGGCTCGCTCGCCGCCAGCCTGCTGCCCATCGCCACCGCCCTGGTGAGCGTCGGCACCGCCTACGCCGGCATCACCCTGCTCGGCCACGCCATGCCCGTCGCCGACTTCGCCCCCATGCTGGGCACCCTCATCGGCCTGGGCGTCGGCATCGACTACGCGCTGTTCCTCGTCACCCGGCACCGCACGGGCCTCAAACGCGGCCTCCCGGTCGCCGAAGCCGCCGTCAACGCGGTGGCCACCACCGGACGCGCCGTCGTCTTCGCCGGCGCCACCGTGTGCATCGCGCTGCTCGGCATGCTGGTGCTCCGGCTGAACTTCCTCAACGGCGTCGCCATCGCCGCCTCCCTGACCGTGGTCCTGACCGTCGCCGCCTCGGTCACCCTGCTGCCCGCCCTGCTCTCGTACATCGGCATGCGCGCCCTCTCCCGCCGGGAACGCCGCACACTCGCCGAGGAAGGCCCGCGGCCCGAGCTGCCGACCGGCTTCGCCGCCCGCTGGTCCGCCTTCGTGGAACGCCGGCCCAAGCTGCTCGGAGCGGTGGCCGCCGTGGTCATGGCGGTGCTCGCGCTGCCCACCCTCTCCCTCCACCTCGGCACCTCCGACCAGGGCAACAACCCGGCCGGCTCCACCACCCGGCAGGCGTACGACCTGCTCGCCGAGGGCTTCGGCCCGGGCATGAACGGCCCGCTCGCCGTGGTCGCCCACCGCGACGCCGCCGCGGGCAGCGGCTCCCCGGCCGCCCTCGACCCGGCCGCGCTCGACCGCCTCGCCGGAGCCCTGCGCGGCACCGACGGCGTCGCCGCCGTCACCCGGCCCCTGGTCAACCGGGCCGGGGACACCGCCGTACTGACCGTCGTACCGGATTCCTCCCCGCAGTCCCGGGACACCAGCGACCTGGTCGACCGGCTCCGCCAGGACGTCATCCCGCCCCTCGAAGGAAAGGACGGCGGCACCGAGCTGTACGTCGGCGGGGTCACCGCCGGCTACGACGACTTCGCCGAGGTCATCGTCGGCAAGCTGCCGCTCTTCGTCGGCGTGGTGATCACACTCGGCTGCGTCCTGCTGCTGCTCGCCTTCCGGTCCGTCGGGATACCGCTCAAGGCCGCCGCCATGAACGTCGCCGCCGTGGTCTCCTCCTTCGGCGTGGTCGTCGCCGTCTTCCAGTGGGGCTGGGGCAGCGAACCGATGGGCCTGGGCAGCGCCGGCCCCATCGAACCCTTCCTCCCCGTGATCATGGTGTCGGTGCTGTTCGGCCTCTCCATGGACTACCAGGTCTTCCTGGTCAGCCGGATGTACGAGGAATGGCTGGAGACCGGGGACAACCGGCGGGCCGTCCGGATCGGCCTCGCCGAGACCAGCCGGGTGATCAACTCCGCGGCCGTCATCATGATCTCCGTCTTCCTCGCCTTCGTGCTCAGCGGCGACCGCCTGATCGCCATGTTCGGCATCGCGCTGGCCGCCGCCGTCGCCCTGGACGCCTTCGTCCTGCGCACCCTGCTCGTCCCCGCCCTGATGCACCTCCTCGGCCGGGCCAACTGGTGGCTGCCCGCCTGGCTCGACCGGCTGCTGCCGAAGATCAGCATCGAACGGCCCGACGAGCCGCCGCATGCGACACTTCCCGCGCAGCGGCCGAACGCGGACGACCGTCCGGCGGCCGTTTCCCGTTGACCGGCGACCAGCCGTAAGGAGTCCGCGTGTTCTCGATAGACCTGGCCGACGACGCCCAGCTGTTCCCCCTGGAGGTGTGGCACGCCGAGGAGTTCCTCGCCCACATCGACCGCGGGCGCGAGTTCATCGGCCAGTACGTGCCCTTCCCGGACCGGGCCACCGACCTGGAGTCGGCCCGCACCCTGCTCGGCTCCAACGCCCACAAGGCCGCCGACGACGGCGTCCGCCTCTACGGCATCCGCCTGGAGGGCACCCTGGTCGGCGGCGTCCTCTTCCCCGCCTTCGACGAGAAGACGGGCAACTGCGAGGTCGGCTGCTGGCTGGAGCCCGCCGGGGTCGGCCGCGGCCTGGTCACCAAGGCCTGCCGCGTGCTGATCGACTGGGCGGTGAACGTACGCGGCATGCACCGGGTGGAATGGCACGTGGCCTCCGCCAACAAGAAGAGCATCGCCGTCGCCGAACGCCTGGGCTTCACCCGCGAGGGCGTCATGCGCGAGAACCACCTCCACCGCGGCGTCCGCCAGGACACCGAGGTCTGGTCCCTGCTCGCCCGCGAGTGGCACACCTCCTGACGTCTCCCCGGGCGTGACCTCCGTACCGGACCTCACGCCCGGGGTGCGGTGCCGACCCGATGGCCGGCGACGCAAACGGCCTGTTGACGCCTCGCCCAGCGGAGCTGAGCCCTTGGGTTCATCTCGCCCCTTGGGACGCAACAGTGATTTCGGACTTTCTCCCGACCGGAATCAGACGCGCCGCACCCCACAGGCACCACTGGTATCAGACACCTCTCTAGCCTGAAGCGCCCCTCAATCACGTTCCTGCCGCTTCTCTGGAGAGGTGTAATGACACCGCAACGGTTCCGCAGACAAACGAGATTGACGCTGGGCTTACTGACGGCGTGGACGCTGCTGCTGTCGGGCGCGACGCCGGCCCTATCCCTTCCGCAGGGGAAAAAGGCCACTTCCGCATCGGGCAAGGCGCGCGCGAAGGGTGCCCCCAAGCCCACACCGGCACAGAAGCCGATGTCACTCGCCGAGCGCCGGAAACAGGTGCGGGAGGACAAGTCGAATGCCGCCCGGCGTGACGTGGGCGGCGCTGCCGGGAAGAGCGAGCAGGGGCCGGCCGCCGGCCCGCAGGCGCCCAAGCCCCTGAAGCAGGCGCAGGCGAGCTCCGCCGTCGCCGCGGCGGCGACTCTTCCGATCGTGAAGGCAGAACCGGACGACTTCCGCGTTCTGGGGCCCGAAGGCTCCACGCGGGGGATTTCCCGGAGTGTGGTTGGGAACAGCCAATTCTTCACCGGGCAGGTGTTCATGGGGGAGACCGTCACCCTGTCCACCGGAATGCTGAATTCCGAATCGAAGACCGTCAACGGCAAGTACGTGGACGCGCCGCATCAGGTCAAGGTGACCTGGAAGGTCGTGTGCGGCACGAAGACCATCACGATCGACAAGGGCCAGATCGTTACGGCCCCGTCCAAAACGTACTACAACAGCAACAAGACCACCCCGGTGCCGTATGCCACTACACAAGTGACGATCACTCCGGAGGTGTGCCCCAATTCGAGGATAGGCGGCTTCCACGCCTATGACGCCAACCCCTTCACCGCCACGGCCATCGGCGAAGTGCTGGACGACTCCAACCCCGCAGCGGGTGACAGGACCGGATCAATAGGGACGTCCCACAGGCTCGCCGCGTCGATTCCCGCAGCCGAGACCGACGGTTGCCTGACGGACTGTTCCCTGACCGGCTTCGCGCAGCCTCAGACGGTGCGGAACGGCACGGTGAACACCGCGACGGGAGCGTTCTCGCTCGGTTCCGGTGACCTGTCCCAGGCCACGGCCGCCGGCGGTTGGACTGCCTTCCGCCACTACGCGTCCCACAGGGGATCGGGCGGGTCCTCTGCCGCCGGCTCGATGGGCTGGGGTTGGAGCCTCCCGTGGGAGAGCAAGCTCCAGCAGGACCCCGTGACGAAGAACATGACCTACACGTCACCTACCGGTTCCACCCACACGTGGAGGCACGACACAGGGTCGTACTTTGCGAGCACGAAGCGCATAGAGCTGCGGACCATACGCGACACCTCGAAGTACCCCTTCGTCCTGCTCGGTTACACCTTCACCACGCAGCACCCGAAGAAGAACGTGTACTTCGACGCGGCAGGCCGTCTTTCCCGCATTCAGGACGTGGCATCAGGCCAGGGAGAGTTGTACACCTACGGCAGTGACGGCCGTGTCTCGTCGATCGAAGGCTGGTATTCCGGCGGGTTTACCCCCGGGTTTCCCACCGGCGTCGTCACCGGCAGGATCGCCACGCTGAGGTACACCGGGGACCGGCTCACTCAGATCGAGCGCTATGACGGCAGCAAGGTGGACTACGCCTACACCGGTGGTCTCCTGACCTCGGTGACCAGTGGCGGCACCACCGTCTCCTACGGGTATGACGCTTCGTCGCGCCTGAACTCGGTGAAGGACGGCAGCGGTCAGGAGCAGATCCGCAACTCGTACGACGGTCAGGGCCGGGTCACTGCCCAGACCGGTCCCAACGACGCCGTCACGTCCTTCGCGTACAACGGTGCCGAGACGGACACCACCATGCCGGACGGAGGTGTGTGGACCGACGTCTACAACAACAACCACCTCATCTTCCAGTACGACCCCTTCGGCAACCGGATCGAATACACGTACAACACGAATTCCGATGTCATCCGCGTCACCGATGACGCAGGCAACTGGACGTCATTGAACTACGTGAATTACGCATCGGTGACTGATATCACCGATGCATCCGGAACCACGAAGTTCATATGGGGTGCCGGAGGCATCGCCAGCATCGAGTACCCCGGCGGCGCCAAGTCGACGACGTACGGTTACGACGCCCAATCCCGTCTGACATCGGCCAAGGACGCACTGGGCAACACCACGACCTACAGCTACACGTCGGCCGGCAAGTTGCAGTCCGAGACCACGCCGCTGGGCAAAACCACCTCGTACACCTATGACGATGCCGGTAACCGGGTCGCGGTCACCAATCCGCTGGGTGCCACGACCACCTTCACCTACAACGCCTCGGGCAAGCCCCTGACGGTCACCGACCCGCGCGGCATCCAGGACGGCATCGACCCCGCCGATTTCACGACGACCTACACCTACGACGGGAAAGACCGTCTGACGTCGGTCAGGGCCCCCAACGGCAAGACCCTCACCAACACCTACGACAGCGCCGGGAACCTCACGAAGTCCACGGACGCCGCCGGACGCGTGACGACGTACACCTACGACAATGCGAACCGTCTGACCTCCACGACCGCCCCCGGCGGCGCGAAGACCACCACCGGCTACGACAGCATGGGCCATGTCATCGCCCGTACGGATGCCACCGGCGCGAAGACCACGTACACGTACGACGTGGCCGGCCGGGTGGTCTCGATGACGACCCCGCGCGGTAACGCGGAGGGCGCGGATCCGGCCGAGTTCACCTGGACGTACGGCTACGACAAGGCCGGGAACCAGACCAGCGTCACCGACCCCGGAGGCCGGACGACGGCGACGGCCTACGACACGTCCTCACGCCCGGTCTCGGTCACCGATCCGCTCGGGAACGTCACCAAGACGACCTACGACAAGACCGGAAACGTCGTCGGGACCACCGACGAGCTGGGGAAGACCACCTCGTTCGTCTTCGATGCCGCGAACCGGCTGACCTCGGTCAAGGACCCCAACGGAAGCACCCTCTCCTACGGCTACGACGCGGACGGCAACCGGGTCTCCGAGACCTCGCCCCTGGGCTTCAAGACCACGTATGCCTATGACGGCGCCGGACGCCAGATCTCCCGTACCGAGCCCCGCGGCAATGTGGCCGGTGCGACCCCCGGCGACTTCACCTGGCGGACGGAGTACGACGAGGCGGGCAACGCCATCACCGAGATCGACCCGTCCGAGAAGTACGTCACCAAGTCGTATGACGCGCTCGACAACCTGATCGCGAGCACGGACCCGAACGGCAAGCAGGCCAGCTACGCCTACGACGACCTGAACCGTCTGATCCAGACGACCTCCCCCGACGGAGGCGTGACCAAGGCGGCCTTCGACGTCGCCGGGAACGTCATCTCGCGCACCGACGCCAACGACCGCGTCACGACGTACGAGTACGACAAGGCCGGACGCCGCACCAAGGTCACCGACCCGCTCGACCGCACCGTCCGGTACGAGTACGACCCCGACGGCAACCAGACCAAGATCGTCAACGCCCGGGGGCAGACCCTCACCAGCGCCCATGACGCACGTGGCCTGCTGACCTCGACCA
>NZ_JBFBGR010000053.1:0-38776 GCF_040684755.1 Streptomyces sp. NPDC089799
GGCCACCCGCAGTGCGGTGTCCAGGGCCCGGGTGTGGGCGCCCATGTCCTCGTGCACCTTGAAGCCGGAGGCGCCGCCCTCGGCCAGGGCCTCGATCAGCGGGGCGGCGTCCGAGGAGGAGCCGCGGGCCAGGAAGCCGATGTTCACCGGCCAGGCGTCGAAGGCGTTGAAGGCGTGCTTGAGCGCCCACGGGGAGTTGACGCCGACGCCCCAGACCGGGCCGAACTCCTGCCCGATGACGGTGGTGACACCGGCGGCGAGCGAGGCTTCCATGATCCGCGGGGAGAGCAGGTGGACATGGGTGTCCACGGCGCCGGCGGTGGCGATCAGGCCCTCGCCGGAGACGATCGAGGTGCCGGTGCCGACGACCACGTCGACCCCGTCAAGGGTGTCGGGGTTGCCTGCCCGGCCGATCGCGTGGATCCGGCCCTCGCGGATGCCGACGGACACCTTGCGGATGCCCAGCACCGCGTCGATCACCAGCACGTTGCTGATGACGACGTCGCAGGTCTCCCGGACCGCGGCGGCCTTGAGGTGCAGCCCGTCACGGGCGGTCTTGCCGAAGCCGGCCAGGAACTCGTCGCCCTGCTTCTGGGCGTCGGACTCGACCCGCACGGTCAGCCCGGAGTCGCCCAGGCGGACCCGGTCGCCGGCCCGGGGGCCGAAGACGGAGGCGTACTCGTGCGGGTCGATGTGCCGGCTGCCGGGGGCGCAGTGGTCACTGTGCTTGGTGGGCCTGCTCATCGCGTTCCTTCCTCCACTCCCAGGTAGCCGCACGCGGCGGCGCGGCGCAGGGCTTCTTCCCTGGCTCCGGGCGCGTCCAGCGGCCCGTCCACGAGACCGGCGAAGCCGATGGCGATCCGGTCGCCGCCGATGGACACCAGGCCCACCTCGAACTCGCCGCCGGCGTCGAACCGGACCGAGGATCCGGCCGGGACGCACAGGCGCATGCCGTAGGCGGCGGCCCGGTCGAAGTCCAGCCGCGGGTTCGCCTCGAAGAAGTGGAAGTGCGAGGTCACGCTGACCGGAACGGTCGCGGTGTTCCGGACGGTCAGCCGCACCTCCGGCTCGGCCGCGGGGGTTTCGGGGCCGGGGACGACCGCGCCGGGGGCGTCGTCGCCGAGCGGCACCGCGCCCTTGATCGGCGAGGAGACCACGGCGAGGCGGGATCCGTCGTCGAAGACCGCCTCCACGTGCACCTCGGTGACCACGTCGGCGACGCCCGGCAGGACGTCCTCGGGTCCGAGCACGCTCCGGGCGGCCTCGATCGCCTCGGCGAGCCGCTTGCCGTCGCGGGCGGCCTCACACACCGTGTCCGCGATCAGGGCCGTCGCCTCCGGGACATTCAGCTTCAGTCCGCGCGCATGCCGGGCGCGCGCCAGTTCCGCCGCGCTGAAGAGCAGCAGCCGGTCGCGCTCCGTTGGGGTCAGCCGCACGACGTCCACCTCCCAGGTCCAAAAGTTTAGAACGCCACTCTAACTCTTCATTTCCCCGCAAGGAACCATTGACCTACGACATGGGTTTGAGTCACATTGAGTGTCGCTCTAAACAATCCCCATGCAACCCCACCCTTCGCCCGTCCCCCCATTCGTCCTCTGCTCGGGAGTCCCCCCATGCCCATCGAACAGCGCGGAGTCGACACCATCCCCGAGGAGGAGCGCACCAGCTCTCCTCGTGACCTCGTGGCCATCCTGCTCGGCTCGAACCTCTGTCTCGGCGTGATCGTTTTCGGCTGGCTGCCGCCCTCCTTCGGACTCGGCCTGTGGCCCTCCGTAACCGCCATCGTGGCCGGAACCGTCATCGGGATCCTGTTCACCGCGCCGCTCGCGCTGGTCTCCCTGCGCACCGGGACCAATCTGTCCACCTCCAGCGGCGCCCAGTTCGGCGTCCGCGGCCGGCTCGTCGGCTCGATAGTCGGCCTGCTGCTCGCCCTCGGCTACACGGCGCTCACGCTGTGGATCGGCGGCGACGTCATGGTGGGCGCCCTCGCCCGGCTCACCGGCCTGCCGGACACCGGGCTCTCCAAGGCGCTGATGTACGGCGTCCTGGCCGCCTGCACCGTCGTCGGGGCCGTCTTCGGCTACCGGCTGCTGCTGCGGATGAGCAAGCTGCTCGCCATCGTGATGGTGGTCCTGCTGGCCATCGGCGTGTTCGCGTACTCGGGCGACTTCACCACCGCCGCCCCGCCGGACACCCCGTACCTGCTGGGCTCCTTCTGGCCGACCTGGCTGCTGGCCGCCGTCGCCGCCGGCCTGAGCGGCCCGGTCGCCTTCATCACCCTGCTGGGCGACTACACCCGCTACGTCTCCCCCGCCCGGTACGGCTCCCGCAAGGTCTTCTGGGCCACCTGCCTGGGCCTGCTGGTCGGTCTGCTGGTGCCGCAGCTGTTCGGCGTGTACACGGCGCTGGCCTCCCGGGCCGGTCTGGAGTACGCCGGTCCGCTGGTGGCCGCCTCCCCGGTCTGGTACCTGGTCCCGCTGCTGGTGGCCGCCGCGGCCGGCTCGGTGGGCAACGCCGGGCTGATGCTCTACTCCATGGGCCTGGACCTCGACGCGATCGTGCCGAAGGCCACCCGTGCCAAGGCCACCGTGATCGCCGCGGTCGTCGCCACCGCCTTCGTGTTCATCGGCTCCTTCGAGTGGAACGCGCAGGCCGCGATGACCTCCTTCGTGCTGCTGCTGACCGCCGTCGGCACCCCCTGGGCGGTCATCACCCTGATCGGCTACGTGCGCTGCCGGGGCCGGTACGACGCGGATGCCCTGCAGGTGTTCAACCGTCGGGCCCGCGGCGGCGTCTACTGGTACAGCGCCGGGTGGAACCTCCGCGCCACCGCCTCCTGGGCGGCGGGTGCGGCGGTGGGCCTGGCCGCCGTCTCCACTCCGCTGTACGAGGCGCCGCTGCTGTCGCTGACCGGCGGGGTGGACTGCAGCTTCATCCTGTCGGGGCTGGTCGGCGGTCTGGTCTACGCGGCGCTGACGTTCCGGGCCGAGGCGGTCCGGGGCGTGGAGGCGGAGGCGGAGGTCGAGGCGTTCGCAGCTCCCGCTGCCGTGGCAGCCGGTGCCGCTGCCGCTGTCACCGCCGCCACCGCCGACTAGTACCGGTACGCAGGACGAGGGGAAGCGCCGTGGAAGAGCTCGTGGAAGTGGTGGGCAAGGTCGCCCGGGGGGTCGCGGGCCTGGCGTACGCCTTCGGTGACACCGTCATGGCGCTGGGGGGACCGGAGGCCGGCACCCGGCCGCCGAAGGACGGGGAGAAGAAGGACGAGCAGGACACGAAGGACTCGAAGGAGGGGGACGGGGCCGGCGACTGACCGCGCCGGAACCCCGCACCTGCGCAGATGGGGAGGGCCCCCGCCGGATCCGGCGGGGGCCCTCCCCATCTGCGTCTGCGTGTGCGTCCGCGTCGTGCTGTGCGCGTCTAGCCGAGCGGGTGCATCCAGCCGTGCGCGTCCTCGGCGTGGCCGGTCTGCAGGGCGAGCAGCGCCTTGCGCAGCCGCATGGTGACCTCGCCCGGGGTGCCGTCGCCCTGGGTCCAGTTGGCGTTGTTGGACTTCACCGAGCCGACCGGGGTGATGACGGCGGCGGTACCGCAGGCGAACACCTCGGTGAGGGTGCCGTTCTCGGTGTCGCGCTTCCAGTCGTCGGTGGAGATCCGGCCCTCCTCGGCCGTGTAGCCGAGGTCGCGGGCGATGGTGAGGAGCGAGTCGCGGGTGATGCCCGGGAGCAGCGAGCCGGTGAGCTCGGGGGTGACGATGCGGGCGGTGCCGTCGGGGTTCCCGTACACGAAGTACAGGTTCATGCCGCCCATCTCCTCGACCCAGCGGTGCTCCTTGGCGTCCAGCCAGACCACCTGGTCGCAGCCCTGCCCGGCCGCCTCGGCCTGCGCGACCAGGGAGGCCGCGTAGTTGCCGCCGGTCTTGGCCGCGCCGGTGCCGCCCTTGACGGCGCGGACGTACTCCTCGGAGAGCCAGACGGAGACCGGCTTGACACCGCCGGGGAAGTAGGCGCCGGCCGGGGAGGCGATGACCATGAACAGGAACTCGTTGGCCGGGCGCACGCCGAGGCCGACCTCGGTGGCGAACATGAACGGCCGGAGGTAGAGCGAGGCTTCGCCGGAGTCCGGCACCCAGGCCCGGTCCTGCTGGATCAGGGCGTCGCAGGCTGCGATGAACAGCTCGGTGGGCAGCTCCGGCATCGCGATGCGGCGGGCGGAGGACTGGAAGCGCTCGGCGTTCGCCTCGGGGCGGAAGGTGGCGACGGTGCCGTCGGGCTGCTTGTACGCCTTGAGGCCCTCGAAGATCGTCTGCGCGTAGTGCAGGGTCATGTTCGCCGGGTCGATGGAGAGCGGCGCGTACGGGACCAGCTCCGCGTCGTGCCAGCCGCGGCCCTCGGTCCACTTGATCGTCACCATGTGATCGGTGAAGTGGCGGCCGAATCCGGGGCTGGCCAGGATCGCTTCGCGCTCCGCGTCGGACAGCGGGTTCGAGGAGGGCTTGAGCTCGATCGTGGGCGTCGTCATGAGTGCTTGTCCTTCACCTTTTGTGTATGGCGGACCGCGCTCACGGCGTACCAGGACGTCCGAGCTTCCCCGTATTCCGCGGCCTCGCGTTCGATTATCGCGCGGGGACGGTCTTTCGGAGAACCGGGGTGGTGCGGCCCAGGGGAGATGGTGGCACCCGGGGACGCACAGGGAAAGCCGCCGGGTGCGGGGATGCGCCCGGCGGCTTCTCTCTGGGTGGAGCTGAGCTGCTGCGCCGGGTCAGCCGGCTACGCGGGCGGCGAGGGCGTCGCCGATCTTGTCGGTCGACCGGAAGGTGCCGTCGCGCTCGGCCAGGTCGGCGGAGACGGCGTCCTCGATGCGGACGGCCTCGGCCTCGTAGCCGAGGTGCCGCAGCAGGAGGGCGACGGAGAGGATGGTCGCGGTCGGGTCGGCCTTGCCGGTGCCCGCGATGTCCGGGGCCGAGCCGTGGACCGGCTCGAACATGGACGGGAAGGCGCCGGTCGGGTTGATGTTCCCGGAGGCGGCCAGGCCGATTCCGCCGGTGACGGCGGCGGCCAGGTCGGTGAGGATGTCACCGAAGAGGTTGTCCGTGACGATGACGTCGAACCGCTCGGGCTGGGTGACGAAGAAGATCGTCGCCGCGTCGACGTGCAGGTAGTCGGTGGTGACCTCGGGGTACTCCTGGCCGACCTTGTCGAAGATGTTCTTCCACATGTGGCCCGCGTACACGAGGACGTTGTTCTTGTGGACCAGCGTCAGCTTCTTGCGGGGGCGGGAGTTGGCCCGCTCGTAGGCGTCGCGGACGACGCGCTCCACGCCGTAGGCCGTGTTGATGCTGACCTCGGTGGCCACCTCGGCGGGGGTGCCGGTGCGCAGGCTGCCGCCGTTGCCGGTGTACGGGCCCTCGGTGCCCTCGCGGACCACGACGAAGTCGATGTCCGGACGGCCGGCGAGCGGGGTCGCGGTGTTCGGGAAGAGCTTCGACGGGCGCAGGTTGATGAAGTGGTCGAAGGCGAAGCGGAGCTTCAGCAGCAGACCGCGCTCCAGCACGCCGGACGGGACGGAGGGGTCGCCGATGGCGCCCAGCAGGATCGCGTCGTGGTGCTTGAGGGATTCGAGCTCCGCGTCCGGCAGGGTCTCGCCGGTGCGGTGCCAGCGCTGCGCGCCGAGGTCGTATTCCTTGGTCTCCAGCTTCACATCCTGAGGCAGGACCGCGGTAAGGACCTTGAGGCCCTGAGCCACGACTTCCTGGCCGATGCCATCACCGGGGATCACTGCGAGATTGATGCTGGTCGACATGTCGGCACCGTACTCCTCGTCCAGCCTTCAGACACGTTGCGTCCACCATGTGGACGCAAACGCGTCGTCGGCGGTGTGGTCCGAACGGGGGGCGGAGGTGCCTCGGACGGGCCCGTGCGGGGCCTCGGACGGGCCTGTGCGGGGCCGTCCGGGGCCGTGCGGGGCCACGCCGGCCCCGTCCGGCGGTTGCGGGCTCAGTGGCCGGTGGCTCCGCCGTTGTCCCGGCGGTCCAGGGAGCGCTGCAGGGCGGCGGCGGCGTTGCGGCGGTCGGCGTCGGCGGAGCCGGAGCGGCGGACGCGGCGGCCGGCGGCGGAACGGGCGGCGTTGGAGGTGGTGTGCATGGCGATCGACTCCTTGAGAGCGGGGTGTGGCGGGGCCACGGGTGAGGGGTTCTTTCAAGGCGCCGGAAAGGGGCGGGGAGCTTGGCGCCGCAGGGGTTGCCTGCACGGGGCGCACGCTCTCGACCGCCATCCGCCTGGTCGGCGATGCGTTCGGCTTCTACAAAGCTAGGGCAGCTCGCGCTGTATGTCTCGGCAGTTAGTCGGACTTCCTAGTATCTGAGACAGGAATATTTGGGCGATATGCGTGGGGTGGCCGGGCGATACGCCGCCGATAGCCGGGAATCTCGGGACGCATAGCGGACGGAAGGGTTCCGCTGTCCGGGCGGTGCGGAGGCCGGATCCGGCGGTCAGGGGGTGGGGCGGGTCGCGCGGAGTTCGCGGATCAGGGCCTGGACGGCCGGGGTGGCGGCCAGCTCGCGGGTGGTCACGTAGCCGATCGAGCGGGTGGGGCGATCCGGTCCCAGGTCGGCGATCCGGACGGTGTCCGGTGCTTCCGTCAGGGACAGCGCGGGCATGATCGCCATGCCGAGGCCGCGCTGGACCATGGTCAGCACCATGCCGTCGTCCTCGGCCTTCACCGTGGCCCTGGGGATCCAGTCCTGCGCCCGCCACCACGCCCGGGTGTACGAGCCGCAGTTCTCGTCCCAGTCCAGGAGGGGCAGCGACTTCGGGTCCGCGTGGCCGGCCGGGTGCACCAGGGCGTACGGCTCTTCCAGCAGCAGCCCGCTCAGCAGCCCCGCCGGTACGCCGTCGGAGCCGCCCAGCGTGGCGATGCCGAGGTCGGCACGCCCCGCCTGCACCTCCCCCGCCGTGCCCGCGCCCAGCTCGCGCACCACGCGGACCTCGGGTCTGATGCCGGGGTGGCGCGCGGTGAGGCGTTCCAGGACGGCCGGCAGCAGGTGCAGGGCCGCACTGCGGAACGCGGCGATCCGGAGGGGGCCCACGGCGGTGCGCGGCCCGGAGCCCTGCCCGGAACCGCGTACCTCCGCGGCCAGCAGCTCGTACAGGCGGAGGATCCTGCGGGCCGGCCCCACCGCGCGTTCTCCCGCCGGGGTGGGGCGGGCGCCGGAGCGGCCGCGGTCGAAGAGCACCGCGCCCAGCTTGGCCTCGGCGGCGCGCACCGCGTGGGACACGGCGGACTGGGTGATCCCCAGGGCGGCCCCGGCCGGCGAGAAGCCGCCGGCGTCGGCGACGGCCACCAGGATGCGCAGCTCCTGCGGGGTGAGCAGGTCCTGCAGGGCGGACCCGGCCACGGACCCCACCTCTTCTCTCGTCGTCATGCCGTCGTGTGGCTCGTCGCGGCCCGTTCCATGAGCGGTGTTCATGGAACGGCGCCTTCCATGAGGCCAACCCCCTGCCCGGCCTGCGGATTCCTTCCTAGCGTCACCGTCATGAACGACACCGCATACGCCGTCCACCAGACCGCCCGGCCCTCCGGCTTCCCCTCCGCCTCCGACTTCACGTTCACCGAATCGCCCGTTCCCTCCCCCGGCCGGGGCACCGCGCTCGTCGAGAACCTGCTGCTGTCCGTGGACCCCTACCACCGGGGCATGATGGACGGCGGCGAGGGCGGCTTCGATCTGCACGCCCCGCTGGAGGGCCGCTCGGTCGGCCGGGTGCTCGCCTCCCGCGACCCGGGGCTGCGCGAGGGCGATCTGGTCTTCCACCGGGCCGGCTGGCGGACACACTCCCTGGTCACCGCCGGGGTCGACGGCACCCGCAGGATCCGGGCCCACGAGGGGGTCCCGCCGGAGGCCCACCTGTCGATCCTCGGTGGCACGGGCCTCACCGCGTACGCGGCGCTGACCCGGACGGCCGCCCTGCGGGAGGGCGAGGACGTGTACGTCTCCTCGGCCGCCGGCGGGGTCGGCACCGCCGCCGGGCACATCGCCCGACTGCTGGGGGCCCGCCGGGTCATCGGCAGCGCCGGATCCCCGGAGAAGGTGCGGCACCTCACCGAGCGGCTCGGCTACGACGCGGCCTTCGACTACCACGACGGGCCGGTCGGCGAACTCCTCGCGGCGGCCGCGCCGGACGGGATCGACGTGTACGTCGACAACGTCGGCGGGGACCACCTGGCGGGCGCGATCGACGTGCTGCGCGAGTACGGGCGGATCGCCTGGGTCGGCGCCATCTCCCTGTACAACGGCGACCGTTCGCCCGCCGCGCCGCGCAACCTCTTCGAGGTCGTGCACAAGTCGCTCCGCCTGGAGGGCGTATTGGTTCGCAACCACACCAATCTGCAGGAGGAGCTGGAGGAGTTCCTCGTGCCGCACCTGCAGAGCGGCCGGATCGGCACCGACACCACCGTTGTCCAGGGCTTCGACCGTACGGTCGAGGCGTTCCTGGGCATGCTGCGCGGGGAGAACCTGGGCAAGATGCTGGTCCGGACGGGGGGTTGAAGCCCGGGTTCCGGGATGTTCACCCATTGATTACTGCACGGCCGTGGACCTTTGGACGCGGTGGCGCCACCCTTGCGCACGACGTGCCCGCCGGGGCGCCCGAGTCGAAGGTGAGTGGCAGTGACACCGATCAGCCGTAGAGGGTTCGTGGGGATCGGGGCCGGTCTCGTGGCGGGGGCGGCGGCCCTGCCCGCCGGGACCGCCGAGGCCGCGTCCCCGTCGGCGGTGGCGTCGGCCGCCACCGGCACCATCGCCGACGTGAAGCACGTGGTCGTCCTCATGCAGGAGAACCGCAGCTTCGACCACTACTTCGGGCGGCTGCGCGGGGTCCGCGGGTTCGGCGACCGGGCCGCGGGCAACCTGCCCGGCGGCTGGGGCATGTTCAACCAGCCCAACTGGGGCGGCCGGCAGTACCCGTGGAAGCTGTCCGACACCCCCGCGGCGGGCGGCGCGGACGGCGACACGCTGGCCCAGTGCACCGGCGACCTGCCGCACAGCTGGACCTCGCAGCACGCGGCCTGGAACAA
Organism: Streptomyces sp. NPDC089799; assembly: GCF_040684755.1. Classification (NCBI taxonomy): domain Bacteria; kingdom Bacillati; phylum Actinomycetota; class Actinomycetes; order Kitasatosporales; family Streptomycetaceae; genus Streptomyces; species Streptomyces sp. NPDC089799. Next base: position 9,070 of record NZ_JBFBGR010000053.1, read on the forward strand.
GGGCCGGATGGACAACTGGGTGACCGGCGTGGGCAACACCCGCTCCCTGGGCCACCTGGACCGGGAGGACATCCCCTTCCACTACGCCCTCGCCGACGCCTACACGATCTGCGACGCGTACTTCTGTTCGACGCTGAGCGCCACCGGCCCCAACCGCACCTTCCTGTGGAGCGGCAAGGTCGACGGCACCAGCAAGGACGGCGGCGAGGAGTCCGGGCTGACCTGGGAGACGTACGCGGAGGCGCTGGAGCGGGCCGGGATCTCCTGGCGCGTCTACCAGAACGCCCAGGACAACTACGGGGACAACGGCCTGGCCTACTTCAGGAAGTTCACGGACGCGGCGCCCGGCACCCCCTGGCACGACAAGGGCATGGCCTCCGTGCCCCGCGTCACCGGCTCCACGCCCGACGACATCGCGGCGGCGATCCGGGCGGACGTGGTGGCCGGCACCCTGCCCCAGGTCTCCTGGGTGGTCGCCAACCAGGCGTTCTCCGAGCACCCGTACGCCCCTCCGGGTGACGGCGCCCACTTCGTGGACCTGGTCTACCGGGCCCTGGCGGCCGACCCGGAGGTCTTCGACTCCACCGTCCTCTTCCTCAACTACGACGAGAACGACGGATTCTTCGACCACGTGCCGCCGCCGGTGGCACCGCCCGGCACCGCCGGCGAGTACATCGACGGGATCCCGGTCGGCCTCGGCTTCCGCGTCCCGATGCTGGTGATGTCGCCGTGGACCCGGGGCGGCTGGGTCAGCTCGGAGGTCTTCGACCACACCTCCGTCCTCCGCTTCCTGGAGACCTGGTCCACGGCACTGGGCAAGCCCGCCCTCTGCCCGAACATCAGCGCCTGGCGCCGCAAGGTGGTCGGCGACCTCACCGGCGTCTTCGACTTCGCGCGCCCGGTGTACGGGGTCCCGGCCGGGCTGCCGTCCACGGCGAAGGTCATCGGCCAGGCGACCTGCGCCCCGCTGCCCAACCCGGTGCCGCAGGACAACGCGCTGCCCGCGCAGGAGCCGGGCACCCGTCCGGCGCGGGCGCTGCCCTACCAGGTGAACGGCAACCTGGACCGGCTGGAGTTCGGCGCCGCGGGGGTGATCAAGGCCTGGTTCTCGATGGCCAACCAGGGCGCGCAGGCGACCCGCCCGGCGCACTTCTCGATCCACCCGCACCAGCACCGGGACACGTCGGCCTGGCAGTACACGGTGGACGCCGGCAGCACGGCCACGGACTACTTCCACATCGGCCTGGGCAGCGGGTCCGGCAAGTACGACATCTCCATGCACGGCCCGAACCGCTTCCTGCGGCGCTTCATCGGTGACGCCGCGAAGCCGGGCAAGGACCTGGAGGTCGCGGCCCGCATCGCGGTGGAGCCGGGCACGGGCAAGCTCGCCGTGTACTTCAGGATGAAGAACGCCTCGGGGTCCCCGGTGACCTTCACCATCCGGTCGAACGCCTACCGCACGGACGGCCCGTGGACGTACACCGTCCCGGCCGGCTCCTCCACGGAGGACTACTTCAACGCGGTCGCGTACTCGGGCGGCTGGTACGACTTCACCGTCCTGGCGAACTCCGACGGCACCTGGTCCCGCCGCTACACCGGCCACATCGAGACGGGTGCCCCGAGCGTCTCGGGCTCGTAGCGGCCGGGCGCGCATCGGAAGCGGTCAGAGCACATCACCCTCACGCCAGTCGAACCACAGCGGCCCGGCGGGGTCCGGCAGGGCCCCGCCGGGCGGCACCCACAGGTAGGTGGACCCCTCCTCGGGCAGCCGTACGGGCCCGGCCGGGGCGAGCACGCCGAGCCGGCCGCCCCAGGCCGCCCACCCCCGGCTCCGGTACAGCGGGGCGCCGGTGGCGGAGGCGGCCAGCGCGCCGAGGACGTACGCCCGCCCGATGACCTCCTCCAGCGCGCCCATCACCGCGTGCCCGAGGCCCTGCCCGCGGTCGGCGGCCCGTACGGCCACGGCCTCGACGTACCCGGTGCGCAGGGCCCGCCCCTCGTGCACCACCCGCCGCTGCACCACGCTGCCATGCGCGACGATCCGCCCTCCCCGGCGCACCAGCGCGTGCATCCCACCGAGCCCGTGCTCGAAGTCCGCATCGGAGAACTGCCCCTCGAACGCCTCGTCGAGCATCCCCCGCAGCTCCCCGAGCTCCTCCCGCCCCAACCCGGCCGTGTGCACCAGCCGCACATCCGTCATGCGTCCCCCTCCAGTCGCCCCCGCAGCGCACGCAGCTCGTCCGCGTCCAGCCCGCCGTACCGCAGGTACCCGGGTGCGTCCAGCCATTCCGCGGCCCGCCGGGCGAGCTCGCGCCCGGTGGTCCCCAGCTCGGCCATGCGGGCCTCCACCGGGCCCGGGTCGTACGCCCGCCCGTGCGCGGCGTGCCAGGCCGGCATGCGGGAGTCGCTCAGGGCGTGGTCGGCCGCTATCCGGTCCGGCTCCGCGCCTGCCAGGCGGAGCAGGACGAGGGCGATCAGGCCGGTGCGGTCCCGGCCGAGCGCGCAGTGGAAGAGCACCCCGCCGGGTCCGGCGTGCGCCACGGCCCGGGCCACGTCGGCGATGCGCTCGGGGAAGCGCCGCAGGAAGGGCACGTAGTACTCGGGGCTGCCGAAGCCCGGGGTGCCCCACCACACGTCCCAGAAGTCGCGGTGCTCGATGCCGTCCAGCGGCACGTGGAGGGTGGTGACGGCCGGCGGGCGAGGAGCCGTGTGCGTGTCCGCGGCGGTCTCGTCGGGGTTGCGGAGGTCGATGACGGTGCGGACGCCGTGGTCGAGGAGTGCCTCCCAGCCAACCGCGGTGAGGGCGGTCACGCGGTCGGATCGGACGAGGACGGCCGGGGCGGGGCCGCCCGGGAGGTGGAGATCGCGGGTGTTGTGGCAGCCGTCCCACTCCAGGAAGCGCGTCGCTCCGGTCCCGTCCGCCACGATTCCCCCCGCTTGCCCCGTACGGAAACAGTCACCCCGTACAACGCCCTTGTGGCCAAGGGCGGTTCCCGGGACCAGACTCGGTTCCATGTCGACTACCACCCAGCAGTGGACGCCCACGCACGGCGAGCCCTACCGGCCCGTGGCCTACCGGCCCGAGCGGATGGCCGCCGAGGAATCCCTGGCCCGTGCGGCCGAGTTGCGGGTCCGGATGGACCGGCGGCGCACCGTGCGGCACTTCTCCCCCGACCCGGTGCCCGAGCAGGTGGTCCGGGACGCGATCGCCTGTGCCGCGACCGCGCCGTCCGGGGCCCACCAGCAGCCGTGGACCTTCGTCCTGGTCAAGGACCCGGAGATCCGGCAGCGGATCCGGGCCGCCGCCGAGCAGGAGGAGGAGATCTCCTACGACGGCCGGCTCGGCGACGAGTGGCTGGCGGCCCTGCGCCCGCTGGGCACGGACGCCGTCAAGACCCACCTCACGGACGCACCGGCGCTGATCGTGGTGTTCCGGCAGCGCTACTGGCTCGGCGAGGACGGCTCCAAGCGCAAGCACTACTACGTGGACGAGTCGGTGGGCATCGCGGTCGGCATGCTGCTGTCCGCCCTCCACCTGAGCGGCCTCGCGGCGATGGTCCACACCCCCAGCCCGATGCGCTTCCTGGCGCACGTGCTGGGGCGGCCGGAGAACGAGAAGGCGTTCGCCGTGATCCCGGTCGGCTACCCGGCGGAGGACTGCCAGGTGCCCGACCTGGTCCGCAAGTCCCTGGAGCAGGTGATGGTCGAGGTGTGAGGCGCGCCGGGAATGGGAACCGCCCCCGCTCCGGACTTGGGGGTACCGGGGCGGGGGCGGGGTTCGGGGCGGGCCCTTGCGGGCCCGCGGTCGGGCGTCAGCCCATGTGGGGGTAGCCGTACTCGGTCGGCGGGACCAGGGTCTCCTTGATGGAGCGGGTCGAGGTCCAGCGGAGCAGGTTCGACGCGGCGCCCGCCTTGTCGTTGGTGCCGGAGGCGCGGCCGCCGCCGAAGGGCTGCTGGCCGACCACGGCGCCGGTGGACTTGTCGTTGATGTAGAAGTTGCCCGCGGCGAAGCGGAGCTTCTCCATCGTGTGCGCGGCCGCGTAACGGTCGGCGGCGATGACCGAGCCGGTCAGGGCGTACGCCGAGACGGACTCCATCTGGTCCAGCATCGCGTCGTAATCGGCGTCGTCGTAGACGTGGACGGCGAGGATCGGGCCGAAGTACTCGGTCGTGAAGACCTCGTTCTCCGGGTCGGTGCACTCGATGACGGTGGGGCGGACGAAGTAGCCCTCGGAGTCGTCGTAGGTGCCGCCGGCGACGATGGTGCAGGTCGGGTCGGCCTTGGCGCGGTCGATCGCGGCCTTGTTCTTGGCGAAGGAGCGCTCGTCGATGACGGCACCGATGAAGTTCGTCAGGTCGCGGACGTCACCCATGGTGATGCCGTCGACCTCGGCGGCGAACTGCTCCTTGAAGCCGTCGTTCCAGATGGACGCCGGGACGTAGGCGCGGGAGGAGGCCGAGCACTTCTGGCCCTGGAACTCGAAGGAGCCGCGGGTCAGCGCGGTCTTCAGAATGGCGCGGTCGGCCGACGGGTGGGCCACCACGAAGTCCTTGCCGCCGGTCTCGCCGACCAGGCGCGGGTAGGACTTGTAGGTCTCGATGTTGTTGCCGACCGTCTTCCACAGGTACTGGAAGGTCTTGGTCGAGCCGGTGAAGTGGATGCCGGCCAGCTCGGGGTGGGTCAGGGCCACCTCGGAGACGGCGATGCCGTCGCCCGTCACCAGGTTGATGACGCCCTTGGGGAGACCGGCCTCCTCCAGCAGCTCCATCAGCAGGACGGCCGCGTGCGTCTGGGTGGGGGACGGCTTCCACAGCACCACGTTGCCCATCAGCGCGGGCGCGGTCGGCAGGTTGCCGGCGATCGCGGTGAAGTTGAACGGGGTGATCGCGTAGACGAAGCCCTCCAGCGGGCGGTGGTCGCTGCGGTTCCACACGCCGGCCGAGTTGGCCATCGGCTGCTCGGCCAGGATCTGGCGGGCGAAGTGCACGTTGAAGCGCCAGAAGTCGACGAGCTCGCACGGGGTGTCGATCTCGGCCTGCTGGGCGGTCTTGGACTGGCCGAGCATGGTGGAGGCGGCCAGCTTCTCGCGCCACGGGCCGGACAGCAGCTCGGCGGCGCGCAGGATGATCGCGGCACGGTCGTCGAAGGACATGGCGCGCCACGCCGGGGCGGCGGCCAGGGCGGCGTCGATGGCGTCGCGGGCGTCGTCCTGGGTGGCGTTGGCGAAGGTGCCGAGCACCGACTTGTGGTCGTGCGGCTGGACGACGTCGAAGCGCTCGCCGGCGCCCATGCGCTTGGTGCCGCCGATGGTCATCGGGAGCTCGATCGGGTTCTCGGAGAGCTGCTTCAGCTGGGCTTCGAGACGCGCCCGCTCGGCGCTGCCGGGGGCGTACGTGTGGACCGGCTCGTTGACCGGCGCGGGGACCTGGGTCACAGCGTCCATGGGTCGAAAACTCCTAGACCTAGTTCTTGGTGATCATCGAGCGGACGAAGAAGAGCAGGTTGGCCGGCTTCTCCGCCAGACGGCGCATGAAGTAGCCGTACCAGTCGGTCCCGTACGCGGTGTAGACGCGCATCCGGTGTCCCTCGGCGGCCAGCCGCAGGTGCTCCTCGCTGCGGATGCCGTACAGCATCTGGAACTCGTACTCGTCCAGTTTGCGCCCGGCCTTGCGGGCGAGCTCCTGGGTGATGGCGATGAGGCGCGGGTCGTGGGACCCGATCATCGGGTATCCCTGCCCCTCCATCAAGATCTTGAGGATGCGCACGTACGCCTTGTCGATCTCCGCCTTGTCCTGGTACGCGACCTCGGCGGGCTCCTTGTAGGCGCCCTTGACGATCCGGACGCGGCTGCCGGAGGCGGCCAGGCGGCGGGCGTCGGCCTCGGTGCGGAAGAGGTACGCCTGGATGACGCAGCCGGTCTGCGGGAAGTCCTTCCGCAGCTCCTCGTGGATGGCGAACATCGAGTCGAGGGTGGTGTGGTCCTCGGCGTCCAGGGTGACGGTGGTGCCGATGGCGGCGGCGGCCTCGACGACCGGGCGGACGTTGGCGAGGGCGAGCTCGTGGCCGCCCTCCAGCGCCTGGCCGAACATGGACAGCTTGACCGACATCTCGGCCCTGGTGCCCAGACCCAGGTCCTTCAGCCGGTCGATGAGCTCCAGGTAGGCGTCACGGGCGGCGTAGGACTGCTCCACCGTGGTGATGTCCTCGCCCACCACGTCGAGGGTGACCTCCAGCCCCTTGGCGGCCAGGTCGGTGACGATCGGGATGACCTGGTCGACCGTCTCGCCGGGGATGAAGCGATTGACCACGGGCTTGGTCACCGGGGCGGCAGAGACGATTCGGCGCATCTTCTCGCTGCGCGAGGCGGCCAGAATCACGGGACCCAGCACGGGCACCTCCAACGGGTGGCAGAAAGCAAGTGAAACCACCGTGAAACCTATGGACCGGTTTGATCCTCGGCCATCGACAGCTGTCACGCATCCGTGGCCCCGATCTCATACAGATGTCTGAAGCGGCCGTCGCCGAGTGGGAGAATGTGCCCGTGAAGGGCGATTACCAGGACCTGGTGGACGAGATCTCGGCGCTGCTGGGCGCCCCCGCGACCCTGGAGAACCGGGATTTCCGCCTGATCGCCTTCGGCGCCCACGACAGCGAGGACGACCTCGCCATGGACCCGGTCCGGACCCGGTCGATCCTGACCCGGCAGTCCACCGCGGCCGTACGGTCCTGGTTCGAGGGCTTCGGCATCGCCCGCGCCACCGGCCCGGTCCGGATCCCGGCCGCGCCGGAGGCGGGGGTGTTCCGGGGCCGGATCTGCCTGCCGGTGCGGAACCGCGGGATCGTCCACGGCTACGTGTGGGTGCTCGACCCGGATCCGGATCCCGGGCAGGGGCCCTGGCCGGACCCCGCGCAGCTGTCCGCCGCCATGGAGGTGGCCGAGCGGATCGGGGTGCTGCTGGCCGAGGAGGCCAGGGCGGGCGCGGACCTGTCCCGGGAGTTCCGGGCGGTGCTCACCGCCGAGCGGGGCCGGGCGCGGGACCTGGCGGTGGAGGCGCTCCGGGCGGCGCTGGGGACGGGCGGGGCCGGTCCGCACGCCCTGGTCTGCGTGGCGCCGTGGGCCGGGGACACCCCGGGGTCGGTGCCGGGCGCGGCCGCGGTGTGCGCGGCACCCCTGCGGGGCGCGGCCGCGGAGGGCCCGGCTGCCGGGGAGGGGCCGGCGTCCGGGGAGGGCCTGGCGGTGCTGGTCCGGCTGCGGGCGGCGGACTCGCTCACCCCGGCGCTGAACGCGGCGGGCAGGCTGCTGCCCCGGGAGGGCGGCGGTGCACCCGCCCCGGCCGGTGCCACGGCGCGGGCCGCCGGGGTGGGTGAGCCGGTACGGGACCTGGCCGGGCTGCCGGAGGCCTGGGAGCAGGCCGCGGCCGCGGCCCGGGCGGCGCTGGCCCAGCCGCGGCTCGGCCCGGTGGCCCGCTGGTCGGGGATCGGCGCGTACCGGATGCTCGCGGCGCTGTCCGCCGACCCGGCACAGGACCCGGCGGCACGCGCCCTGCTCGGGCCGGCCCACCCCGAACTGGCGCGCACCGCCGAGGTGTTCCTGGACTGCGCCGGGCAGGCCGGGCGGGCGGCGGCGGCCCTGGGCATCCACCGGCAGACCCTCTACTACCGGCTGTCCCGGGTGGAGCAGCTGACCGGGCTGGACCTGGACGAGGGCGAGGACCGGCTGTTGCTGCACATGGCGCTCAAGGCGGCCAGGCTCAACGGAAGTTGACGGCGCGCTACGACTCCGGTCGTACGGACCGCGCCCCGGTTCTCCGGGACGGACCCGGGTCCGTCCCCGATGCCGGCGCCCGCCGGGGGCCCCTACTGTCGCGAACACCGCTGAATCCGCGCGCCAGGAGGCACCCGTGAAGGCCATCGTCCAGGACCGCTACGGCCCGCCCGACGTCCTGGAGTACCGGGAGGTCGACCGCCCGGCGCCCGGGGACCACGACGTACTCGTGAAGGTCCGCGCCGCCGCGGTCAACGCGGCCGACTGGCACCTGATGCGCGGCGACCCGTACGTGGCCCGCCTGGTGCTGGGGCTGCGCAGGCCGAAGGCGCCGGTCCGGGGCCGCGACTTCGCGGGCACGGTGGAGGCGGTGGGCGCGGGCGTGACCGGGCTCCGTCCGGGCGACGAGGTGTACGGGGAGGCCGACGGGGCGTTCGCCGAGTACGTGTGCGCCCCCGCCACGGCGGTGGACCGCAAGCCCGCCGGCCTGACCTTCGAACAGGCGGCCGCGATCCCCCTGGCCGGGAACACCGCGCTGATGGGACTGCGCGACCTCGGGCGCGTGGCCCCCGGGCAGTCGGTGCTGGTCAACGGTGCCTCCGGGGGCGTGGGCACGTTCGCGGTGCAGATCGCCAAGGCGCTCGGCGCCGAGGTGACCGGTGTGTGCAGCGCCCGGAACTCCGAGCCGGTCCGCTCGCTGGGTGCGGACCACGTCGTCGACTACGCGCGGGAGGACTTCACCCGGAGCGGCCGGACGTACGACCTGGTCTTCGACCTGGTGGGGAACCGTTCACTGGCGGAGCTCCGGCGTGCGGTGGCACCCGCCGGGACGCTGGTGCTGTCCGGCGGGGGCGTGTCCGGGGGCGGCAGCCTGATCGGGCCGATGGCGCTGCTCGTAAAGGGGCGGCTGCTGTCCCGGTTCGCCGGGCAGCGGCTGCTCGTGCTGACGGCGGAGCCCCGCCGGGAGAACCTGGCGGCGCTGCGAGGGCTCGTGGAGTCCGGGCGGGTCCGGCCGGTCGTGGACCGGACCTACCCGCTGGCCGGGGCGGCGGAGGCGATCCGGTACCTGGAGGTGGAGCACGCCCGCGCGAAGGTGGTCCTGACCGTCTGAGCGACCGATGGGCGAAGGGGGCCGTCCCGGCGGGACGGAGGGGGCCGTCCTGGCAGCAGGACGGCCCCCTTCCGCGTCGGGCTACTCCTCCCGGCCCAGCGCGGTCCCGGCCGCGCGCCGCATGCCCTCGGTGAGTTCCTCCGCCGTCGCGGCGGTCTCCGGGTCGAACAGCCACTGGATCATCAGGCCGTTGAGCAGCGCCTGGTAGAAGGCTCCGAGCGTCCGTACGTCGCGCTCGTCGAGCTCCTCCTCGGGCCGGCCGGTCATCATCGCGATCAGTCCGCGGCGCCCCTCGCCCTGCTGGGCGGCGAGCATCCTGCGCAGTTCCGGCACCCGGTCCCGGCTCAGGGCGATCTCCAGGCTGGCGGCCCAGACCGGCCCGGACGCCTCGTGCCGGTCGATCACGTTCCCCCAGATGGAGCGGAACCGCTCCAGCGAACCGCCCTCGCCCTGCGCGGAGGTCGCGAAGGACTCGCCCCACTCCTCCATGAGCTGGACGAAGGCCTGCGTGAGCAGGGCGTCCTTGGAGCCGTAGTGGTAGCCGATGGAGGCGAGGTTCGCGCCGGAGGCGCCCACGATGTCGCGCGCGGTGGTCCGCACGAACCCCTTCTCGACCAGGCACTTCTTCGCGCCGTCGAGCAGATCTTCCTTGTGTCCCATGCCCGGACTGTACCAAGACGACCGTCCCATACGCACGTCCCATACAGAAGTCCCAGACTCTCGTACTAGACAAGCGTTTATGACGACTGTACATTCCTGCTCATGACGAAGACCCCGCCCCGCGCCGGGCGCCGCGAATGGACCGCTTTCGCCGTCCTGCTGCTCCCCCTCCTGCTCGTCTCCATGGACGTGTCCGTCCTCTACTTCGCGATCCCCGCCATCACCCGGGAGCTCGACCCCAGCGCCACCCAGCAGCTGTGGATCTTCGACAGCTACGCCTTCGCCCTCGCCGGCCTCCTGATCACCATGGGTTCGCTGGGCGACCGGATCGGCCGCCGCAAGCTGCTGCTGATCGGGGCCACGGCCTTCGGCACCGCCTCGGTCGCCGCCGCGTACGCCCAGAGCGCCGAGATGCTGATCGCCGCCCGCGTGCTGCTCGGCGTCGGCGGGGCCACCCTGATGCCCTCCACGCTGGCCCTCGTCCGCAACCTCTTCCGGGACGACAGGCAGCGCACCCGGGCGATCGGCATCTGGTCGGGCGCCATGGCCGGCGGCATCGCCCTCGGTTCGGTGATGAGCGGCCTCATCCTCAACCACTTCTGGTGGGGCTCGGTCTTCCTGATCAACGTGCCCGCGATGCTGCTCCTGCTGGTGCTGGTGCCCGTGCTGGTCCCCGAGTTCAAGGACCCGGCCCCCGGCCGCTTCGACCTGCTGAGCGTGCCGCTGTCCATCGCCGCGGTCCTGCCGGTGGTCTACGGCCTCAAGGAGATCGCCGCCGAGGGCGCCCGGCCCGCGTACCTGCTCTGCCTCGCCGCCGGCCTGGCCGTCGGATACGTCTTCGTCCGCCGCCAGCGCTCCCGTGAGGACGCGATGATCAGTCCGGCCCTGTTCCGCGGCCGCGGCTTCGGCGCCGGCGTCACCCTCAACACCCTCGCCGCCTTCGCCATGATGGGCTCCGCCTACTTCACCACCCAGTACCTCCAGTCGGTGCTCGGCATGGGCACCCTGGAAGCCGCGCTGTGGAGCCTCGCCCCGTCCCTGGCGGTCGGCGCGGCCGCCCCGGCCGCCGGCGCCCTCGGCCAGAGGTTCGGCCGGCGGGCGGTCATCGCCGGCGGGTTCGTCACCGGCGCCGCCGGGTTCGCGCTGCTCGCCCTGGTCGGCACCGACTCGCTGTGGCTGCTGCTGACCGGCTGCGCGGTGCTGGCCTGCGGGATCGTCACCGTGATGTCCCTGGTCTCCGACATGGCCCTGGCCTCGGCCCCCGCCGAGAAGGCCGGCTCCGCCGCCTCCCTGCTGGAGACCGGCCAGGAGTTCGGCGGCGCGCTGGGCATGGCCCTGCTGGGCAGCCTGGGCACGGCCGTCTACCGCCAGGACCTCACCGGCGCCGAACCGGCCGCCCGGGAGACCCTGGGCGGGGCCGCCGCCACCGCCGGGCAGCTCGGCGGCGAGGCGGGGGCCGCACTGCTGGCCACGGCCCGCGAGGCCTTCGTGCACGGCATGCAGTACGCCGCCTGGGGCGCGGCCGCCCTGCTGCTGGCCGCCGCCGGGCTCGCCCTGGCACTGCTGCGGACCGGTGCGGCGGCCGGACCCGCCGAAGCCCCGCAGCCGGTCGCCGCCGCGCACTGAGCGGCGTACCGGAACGCAGCACTCGCTACTCGACGCAGTCGCCACTTTCACCCGAATGGCTCAACATGACGTGCCACCCACATGGGTGAAGATCAAGCTGGCTAGTGCCCCAACCGAGGCAATCTGTGAAAGGCGAACCAAATGCGCATTCGACGAATCCTCGCCGCAGTCTTCGCCACGGCAGCCCTCGCCGGACTCGGCCTCACAGGCGCCGCCACCGCCACCGCCGCCAGCGGCAGCGTCAGCGTCACCCCGGCCAGCGTCACCCCGGGTGAGTGCACGGACAACGGCGGAACGATCGACCGGTCGACGCCCGTGCTCCCGACCTGCAGGGGCGGTATGTACGACGGGCAGACGGTCGACTAAACGCCACCAGGGCCCGTTGCGAAAGTGGATCGTCGCCCCGCAGCCACGCGTTGCGGGGCGACTCCCTCGCGACCACTCACATCAGAAGATCCGAGAAACATCGCCTGGGGCAGCAGCCTGTCCGGCCACACCCGGGACCACCTCGACGCAGTCGCTGCCGAACTCAACAGCCGCCCGCGCAAGACGCTCGGCCGGGAAACCCCAGCCGAGCGCCTGTCTGCACTGCTCGCCATCACACGTCGGTGATCACGTGTTGCAACGACCTCTGGAATTCGCCGAACCCCGGGCCCTTCTCATGCGCGGATACGCGTATCCGCAGATGCGCGGATACGCGGATACGCGGTCAGTCGACCAGGTTGACCGAACGGGTCGACGTGGCGCCGATCTCCTCGGAGATGTCCGCCAGGACGTTGACCGGGACGGTGTCGTCCACGGTCAGGACGGCGAGCGCCTCGCCGTGCTCCTCGGCCCGGGCGACCTGCATGCCCGCGATGTTCAGACCGGCCTCGCCGAGGATCCGGCCGACGGTGCCGACGACACCCGGGCGGTCCTGGTAGCGGAGCACGACCATGTGGTCGGCGAGCGTCAGGTCCACGTCGTACTCGCCGATGCCGACGATCTTCTGGAGGTGCTTGGGGCCCGCCAGGGTGCCCGAGACCGAGACCTCCTGGCCGTCGGACAGGGTGCCGCGGACGGTGACCACGTTGCGGTGGTCCGGGGACTCCGAGCTGGTGGTCAGGCGCACCTCGACACCGCGCTCCTGCGCGAACAGCGGGGCGTTGACGTAGGAGACCGTCTCGTCGACGACGTCCTCGAAGACACCCTTGAGAGCGGAGAGTTCCAGCACCTTGACGTCGTGCTGGGTGATCTCGCCGCAGACCTCGACGTCGAGGCGGACCGCGACCTCGCCCGCCAGGGCGGTGAAGATGCGGCCGAGCTTCTCGGCGAGCGGCAGGCCCGGGCGTACGTCCTCGGCGATGACACCGCCCTGGACGTTGACCGCGTCCGGGACCAGCTCGCCGGCGAGCGCCAGGCGCACCGACTTGGCGACGGCGATGCCGGCCTTCTCCTGGGCCTCGTCGGTGGAGGCGCCCAGGTGCGGGGTGCAGACGACCTGGTCGAGCTCGAACAGCGGGGAGTCCGTGCAGGGCTCCTTCGCGTACACGTCCAGGCCGGCGCCGGCGACGCGGCCCTCCTTCAGGGCCGAGTACAGGGCGGCCTCGTCCACGATGCCGCCGCGGGCGGCGTTGACGATGCGGACGGACGGCTTGACCTTGTGCAGCGCCTCGTCGCCGATGAGACCGAGGGTCTCCGGGGTCTTGGGCAGGTGCACGGTGATGAAGTCCGCGACCTCCAGCAGCTCGTCCAGGGAGAGCATCTTCACGCCCATCTGGGCGGCGCGCGCGGGCTGCACGTAGGGGTCGTAGGCGACGACCTTCATGCCGAAGGCCGACATGCGCTGGGCAACCAGGACGCCGATGCGGCCGAGGCCGACCACGCCGAGGGTCTTCTCGCTGAGCTCGACGCCCGTGTACTTGCTGCGCTTCCACTCGCCGTTCTTCAGGGCGGTGTTGGCCTGCGGGATGTTGCGGGCCGTGGCGACGAGCAGACCGCAGGCGAGCTCGGCAGCGGTGACGATGTTGGAGGTCGGGGCGTTGACGACCATCACGCCGGCCTTGGTGGCGGCGGAGACGTCCACGTTGTCCAGACCGACGCCGGCACGGGCGACGACCTTGAGCTTCTTGGCGGCGGCGATGGCTTCCGCGTCGACCTTGGTGGCGGAGCGCACGAGGATGGCGTCGACGTCCGCGATGGCGGGCAGGAGCTCCGCGCGGTCGGCACCGTTGCAGTGGCGGATCTCGAAGTCGGGGCCGAGAGCCTCAACGGTGGCAGGCGAAAGCTCTTCGGCGATCAGTACGACAGGTTTCGAGCTCACGTGGTCCTCACTAATCCAGTGCGGACGGCCGTCCCGACGGCCGCAGGCGGTGGAGGGGGCTAGCCGCGTGGAAGACGCACGACACTGTGGGCCTGACGCGTTGTGTTGAGCAGTGTAGTAGCGGTGCCGCGGTGGTTTTCCGCCTGTCCGGAGAGATCACCCGTCCGGGGTTGGCCAGGGTGGACAAGCGGATACGGCCCGCATGGACAAAGCGGATGGCCGAAGGGGCCGGGACGCTTCCGTCCCGGCCCCTTCGCATGGGTCAGTTCTCCTCGTCGGAGACCCAGCTCATCAGCTTGCGCAGCTTCTTGCCGGTGGTCTCCAGCAGGTGCTCGGAGTCGGCCTTCTTGTACTCGTTGTACTTGGGCAGACCGGCCTTGTACTCGGCCATCCAGGTGTTGGCGAACTCGCCGCTCTGGATCTCCGCGAGGACCTGCTTCATCTCGGCCTTGGTGGCGTCGGTGATGACGCGCGGGCCGGTGATGTAGTCGCCCCACTCGGCGGTCTCGGAGACCGACCAGCGCATCTTCTCCAGGCCGCCCTCGTACATCAGGTCGACGATCAGCTTGAGCTCGTGCAGGCACTCGAAGTACGCGATCTCCGGCTGGTAACCCGCCTCGGTCAGCACCTCGAAGCCGGCCTTGACGAGCGCGGAGGCGCCACCGCAGAGGACGGCCTGCTCACCGAACAGGTCGGTCTCGGTCTCCTCGGTGAAGGTGGTCTTGATGACACCCGCGCGGGTGCCGCCGATGCCGGCCGCGTAGGAGAGGGCGAGGTCGAACGCCTTGCCGGTGGCGTCCTGCTCGACGGCGGCGATGCACGGAACGCCGCGGCCCTCCTCGTACTGACGGCGGACCAGGTGGCCCGGGCCCTTGGGGGCGACCAGGGCGACGTCCACGTTGGTCGGGGGCTTGATGAAGCCGTAGCGGACGTTGAAGCCGTGGCCGAAGAAGAGCGCGTCGCCCTCCTTCAGGTGGTCCTTGACGGACTCCTCGTAGATCTCGGCCTGGAGCGGGTCCGGGGTCAGGATCATGATGAGGTTCGCCCACTCGGCGGCCTCGGCGACCGGGAGGACCTTCAGGCCCTGCTCCTCGGCCTTGGCCTTGGACTTCGAGCCCTCCTTCAGGCCGACGACGACGTCGACGCCGGAGTCACGGAGCGACAGCGCGTGGGCGTGGCCCTGGCTGCCGTAGCCGATGACCGCGACCTTGCGGCCCTGGATGATGGACAGGTCGGCGTCGTTCTCGTAGAACAGCTCGGCCACTGGGATATCTCCTTGGTGCGCTGGTGTTGCTCCCACCGTACGGCGGGGAACGGAATGAAAGTTTGTCGGTCTCGCGATGCGAACGCCGGGTACGGCGCGACGCGAAGGGCGTCAGGCGCTGCGGTCGAGCGCGCGCAGGCTGCGGTCCGTGATGGACCGTCCGCCGCGCCCTATGGCGATCGTGCCGGACTGGACGAGCTCCTTGATGCCGAACGGCTCCAGCATCCGGAGCATCGCGCCGAGCTTGTCGGCGCCGCCGGTGGCCTCGATGGTCACGGCCTCCGGGGAGACGTCGACGGTCTTGGCGCGGAACAGCTGGACGATCTCGATGATCTGGGAGCGGGTCTCGTTGTCGGCGCGGACCTTCACCAGGACCAGTTCGCGCTCGATCGCGGAGGAGGGCTCCAGCTCGACGATCTTCAGGACGTTGACCAGCTTGTTGAGCTGCTTGGTCACCTGCTCCAGGGGCAGGTCCTCGACATTGACCACGATGGTGATGCGGGAGATGTCGGGGTGCTCGGTGACGCCGACCGCCAGGGAGTCGATGTTGAATCCGCGGCGGGAGAACAGCGCGGCGATCCGGGCGAGGATGCCGGGCGTGTTCTCGACCAGGACCGAGAGCGTGTGCTTGGACATGTGTGTCGTTCTCTCTCTGGGGCTCTCGCGGGTCAGTCGTCTTCGCCGTCGCCGAAGTCGGGGCGGACGCCCCGGGCTGCCATGACCTCGTCGTTGGAGGTGCCGGCGGCGACCATCGGCCAGACCATGGCGTCCTCGTGGACGATGAAGTCGACGACGACGGGGCGGTCGTTGATCGCGTTGGCCTCGGCGATGACCTTGTCCAGGTCGGCCGGGTCCTCACAGCGCAGCGCCACGCAGCCCATGGCCTCGGACAGCTTGACGAAGTCCGGGACGCGGGTGCCCATGCGGGGGGCGGCGGACTCGCCGAGCTGGGAGCCGACGGTGTCGTGGCCGGTCTCTCCGGCGTGCAGGACGGTGTTGGAGTACCGCTGGTTGTAGAAGAGGGTCTGCCACTGGCGGACCATGCCCAGCGCGCCGTTGTTGATGATCGCGATCTTGACCGGGATGTTGTTCAGCGCACAGGTGGCCAGTTCCTGGTTGGTCATCTGGAAGCAGCCGTCGCCGTCGATCGCCCAGACGGTGCGGTCCGGCATGCCGACCTTGGCGCCCATCGCGGCCGGGACCGCGTAGCCCATCGTTCCGGCGCCGCCGGAGTTCAGCCAGGTGCGGGGCTCCTCGTAGTCGACGAAGTGCGCCGCCCACATCTGGTGCTGGCCGACGCCGGCCGCGTAGATGGTGCCCTCCGGGGCGAGCTCGCCGATCCGCTGGATGACCTGCTGCGGGGAGAGGCTGCCGTCCTCGGGCAGGTCGTAGCCCAGCGGGTAGGTCTCGCGCCAGCGGTTGAGGTCCTTCCACCAGGCGGTGTACTCGCCGGTGTTGCCGTCGTTGATCTCGGCCTGGACGGCCTGGATCAGATCGGCGATGACCTCGCGGGCGTCACCGACGATCGGGACGTCCACGGCGCGGTTCTTGCCGATCTCGGCCGGGTCGATGTCCGCGTGGATGACCTTGGCGAAGGGGGCGAAGCTGTCCAGCTTGCCGGTGACGCGGTCGTCGAAGCGGGTGCCCAGGGCGACCAGGAGGTCCGACTTCTGCAGGGCGGTGACGGCGGTGACCGCACCGTGCATGCCCGGCATGCCGAGGTTCTGCGGGTGGCTGTCCGGGATGGAACCCAGGGCCATCAGGGTGGTGACGACCGGGACGCCGGTGAGCTCGGCGAGGACCTTCAGCTCGGCGGTGGCGCCGGCCTTCATCACGCCGCCGCCGACGTAGAGGACGGGGCGCTTGGCCGCGGCGATCAGCTTGGCGGCCTCGCGGATCTGCTTGGCGTGCGGCTTGGTGACCGGCCGGTAGCCGGGGAGGTCCTGGGTGGGCGGCCAGCTGAAGGTGGTCTGCGCCTGCAGGGCGTCCTTGGCGATGTCGACCAGGACCGGGCCGGGACGGCCGGTGGAGGCGATGTGGAACGCCTCGGCGATGGTCCGGGCGATGTCCCCGGGCTTGGTGACCAGGAAGTTGTGCTTGGTGATCGGCATGGTGATGCCGACGATGTCCGCCTCCTGGAAGGCGTCGGTGCCGATCGCCTTGGAGGAGACCTGGCCGGTGATCGCGACCAGCGGGACGGAGTCCATGTGGGCGTCGGCGATCGGGGTGACCAGGTTGGTGGCGCCCGGGCCGGAGGTGGCCATGCAGACGCCGACCTTGCCGGTGGCCTGCGCGTACCCGGTGGCGGCGTGACCGGCGCCCTGCTCGTGCCGGACCAGGATGTGACGGACCCTCTTGGAGTCCATCAGCGGGTCGTACGCGGGCAGGATGCAGCCTCCCGGGATGCCGAAGACCGTGTCGCACCCCACCTCTTCGAGAGAACGGATGAGGGCCTGCGCACCCGTGACGTGCTCGATCGCAGCGGTCTGCTGTCCGCCGGTACGGGCCCGCGGCTGCGGATGGTGGGCCCCGGAGGCCTGCTCGGTCATCGGCAATCTCTTCTCGAAGCTGAGGGTTTTACGAGTGATTCGGCTCTTGGATGGCATGCGCCGTGTGCCAGTGCAACAAAAAACCCCTCGTGCCGGCAGGCAAGCGAGGGGAGCGCGTCGGGTGCGTGGAGCGGGGACGTGTGGGTCCCGGTCTCAGCCGACGCGCTTTCCAAGTACGAGAATTCGGGTGCGCATGGCACTGACCCTCCCTCCGCCGGGAGGTCGGTGTCAAGTGGGTGGGACGGCCGTCTCATTATGTGAGCCCCTATGGGTGACCAGTGGACCCCCCGCCGAACCGCCGGCCAGGGCAGGCTGGGCTACCCCGCCCGGTACTGGAAACGTACTCCTCGCCAGCGCCCGCCGCAGCCGGTATTCGTCCAGAGGGCCGGAAAACGCCATTCCCTGCGCATGGCCGCAACCCATCGCCCGCAGGGCCATGACCTGCTCCGGAAGGTCGACCCCGTCGGCCACCGACTGCATGCCCAGATCATTTGCGATGCGCAACAATCCGGCGGTGATCTTGTGGAGCCTGGGTGACTCCACCACGCCCTCGACCAGGCCCCGGTCCAGCTTGAGCAGGTCCAGCGGGAGCCTGCGGAGGGCGCTGATCGCGGCGTACCCGCTGCCGAAGCCGTCCAGGGCGATCCGTACGCCGTGCCGCCGGAGGGCGGCCAGGCGGCGTTCCAGGTCCTCGAAGGGCACCCGGGGGTCGGGCAGCGCCAGCTCCAGGACCAGCGCTCCCGGGGGCAGCCCGTGCCGGGTGAGCAGCGCCTCCACGGAGCCGGCCGGGCCGGACCGGTCCAGCAGCCGCTGGGCGCTCATCCGGACCACGGCGGGGATGTCGTGCCCGGCCAGGTGCCGCTCGGCGGCCTGCTCCACGGCCGTCTCCAGCAGCCGGCGGCCCAGCTCGGCGGCGCGTCCGGCACCGGCGGGGCCGGCGGCCCGGCCGGGGTGCGCGTCCGGTCCGGGCTCCTGGGATTCGGCCACCCGGAGCAGCTCGGCCGGGGTGAAGAGGATCCCCTGGGCGGAGCGCCAGCGGGGCTGCGCGGCGACCGCGGCGATCTCTCCGGTGGCCAGGCAGACCACGGGCTGGTGCAGCAGGGTGAACTCGCCCTCGCGCAGCGCGGTGCGGAACCGGCCGGCCAGTTCGGCCTTGCGGGTGATCTCGGACTGCATCTGCGGTACGTAGAGCTCGACCCGGTCCTTGCCGCCCGCCTTGGCCCGGTACATGGCCAGGTCGGCGTTGCTCATCAGGTCCGAGGGCGTCATGCCGGGCTCGGCGAAGGCCACGCCGATGCTGGCGGCGACCCGGACCTCGTGGCCGGCGATCCGGTAGGGCTGGGAGAGGGTGGTGCGCAGCCGCTCGGCGATCTCGCGCACCTGGTGCTCGCGGGCGCTGCGGTCGCGGCCCCCGTCGCCGAGGATGAGCGCGGCGAACTCGTCGCCGCCGAGCCGGGCGGCGGTGTCGCCGGCGCGCACCGAGTCCTGGAGGCGGCGGGCGGCCTCGATGAGCAGTTCGTCGCCGGCCTGGTGGCCGATGCTGTCGTTGACCGCCTTGAATCCGTCCAGGTCGATGAAGAGCACGGCCGTGCTGTGGTCGCCGGAGCGGCGCCCGGTCAGGGCCTGGCGGACCCGGCGGGTGAACAGGGCCCGGTTGGGCAGGTCGGTCAGCGCGTCGTGTTCGGCGCTGTGCTGCAGCTGGGCCTGGAGCCGGACCCGTTCGGTGACGTCGCGGCTGTTGAGGATGAGTCCGCCCTGGTGGCGGTTGACGGTGGATTCCACGTTGAGCCATTCCCCGCTGCCGGACATGAAGCGGCATTCGATGCGGGTGGTGGGCTCCTCGGCGGGCGGGGCGGCCAGGAAGCGGCGGACCTCGTGGACCACCCGGCCGAGGTCGTCGGGGTGGATCAGCGCGGAGAGCTGGGTGCCGACCAGCTGGTCGGCCTCGCGGCCGTAGACCCCGGCCGCGGCCGGGCTGACGTAGCGAAGGGTCCCGGTGGGCGCGGCGATCATGATGACGTCGCTGGAGCCCTGGACCAGGGAGCGGAAGTGGTTCTCCTTCTGGGCCAGTTCCTGGGTGAGCGCGATGTTGTCCAGGAGCATGATGCCCTGGCGGACCACGAGCGCGAGGACCACGCTGCAGCCGGTGAACAGGGCCACCCGGTCGTCCCCGCGGCGCCCGTCGACGGTGTTGTAGTTGTAGAGGATGACCAGGGTGCAGACGGCGGCCGCGAGGTACGGGGTGAGCGCGGGCAGGGAGCCGGTGATGGGGCGGCCGGTGCGGCGGGCCGCGTACGGGTGTCCGCCGGGCGGGGGGAGCCGGCGGGCGCCCCAGGGGGCGTAGGCGAGGAGCAGCGAGCCGGCGAACCAGCCGGCGTCGAGCAGCTGGCCCGAGCGGTAGCCCATGCGGAACAGCGGGGAGGTGAACAGGGCGTCGCTGAGGACGGTCAGCGCGAGGGCGGCGAGGGCGGTGTTCACCGCGGAGCGGTTGGTCGCGGACCGGCGGAAGTGCAGCACCAGGACCATCGAGACGAGCGCGATGTCCAGCATCGGGTAGGCGAGGTCGAGCGCGGGCCGCAGGACGCTGCCGGGGGCGCCGGACTGGGCGGCCTCGGTGGCCTGCTGGAGGGCGAGGCTCCAGGCGAGGGTGAGCAGGGAGCCGCCGATGAGCCAGGAGTCGAGGGCGAGGCAGACCCAGCCGGCCCGGGTCACCGGGCGCTTGGCGAGGACCAGCAGGCCGACGATGGCGGGCGGGGCGAAGCAGAGGAAGGCGAAGTCCGCGGCGGACGGGCTGGGCACCGGCCGGTCGAGCACGACCTCGTACCAGCCCCATACGGCGTTGCCGCAGGCGGCCATGAGGGAGGAGAAGGCGAACAGCAGCCAGGCGGGGCGGTCGCGGTTGCCCGCGGCGCGGGCGTACCGGTAGCAGGACACTGCGGCGAGGAGGGCGGCGGCGCTCAGTCCGAAGTCGCCCATGCATTCGGCGAGTTGCTTCGACCCCCAGCCGAGGCCGGCGCCGATGGTGTACCCGGCGATCACGGCGGCGAGGAGGAGCTGGGCCAGGACCCCCCGGCCGCATCCCTGGACCGGCGGCCGGGCCAGGAGGGCCCCGTGGGCGCTCACCGGTCCCCCTCGGACGCCGCCCTCCGGGCCGGCCGCGCCCCCGCCGGGGCGGGTGTCGCGGGCGGCCCGGTGCGGCCGGTGGGGCCGGTGCGGCCTGACCGGCCCGACGCGGGCTCCGAGGGGGCCCGGCCCGCCGAGCGAGTCCGGCTCGCCCAGTGGCTCCCGCCCGCCCGTCGGCTCCGGCCCGTCCGGGTGGCTGAATTCGGCGCGCACACGGGGCGCCTCCGGCGGCTCCGCCGCGTCGGATCCTTCGTCCATTGGCCGTGCATCGCCCGTCGCCCCCCAAACTGTCCGATCACTCCCCAGCGCCATACGTTCGCGGCGCAGCCCCTTGTTCCGGACGATACACCACTTTCGTTACTCAGGGACAGGTCAGCTGTACGCTCCGTCACCAACAGCGGCGTTGTGGACACCGACCGCACGCGAACCGGCACGGACAGTGCACATTCGGGCTCAATCCGTGATCAGTACGGTGTTTTCGAGGGGCTCCCCCGCGGCGAAGCGGGTCAGCTGCCGGGCCATCAGACGGCGGGCCCGGGGCAGGAACGCCGAGCTGCTGCCGCCGACATGAGGCGTGATCAGGACACCGGGGGCGTGCCACAGCGGGTGGCCGGCGGGCAGCGGTTCGGGGTCGGTGACGTCCAGGGCCGCGCGGAGCCGTCCCGACTCCAGTTCGGCGAGCAGGGCGGTGGTGTCGGCCACCGGGCCGCGGGCCACGTTCACCAGCAGTGCGCCGTCCTTCATGCGGGCCAGGAAGGCGGCGTCCGCGAGGCCCTGGGTCTCCTCGGTGAGCGGGGTGGCGAGGATGACCACGTCCGCCTCCGGCAGCAGCGCGGGCAGCTCGGTGAAGGAGTGCACGGGGCCGCGTTCCGCGCTGCGGGCGGAGCGGGCGACGCGGGTGATCCGCCCGCACTCGAAGGGGGCGAGCCGGTCCTCGATGGCGGCGCCGATGGCCCCGTACCCGACGAGGAGGACGGACTTGTCGGCGAGCGCCTCGTAGAAACCGCCGTGCCATTCCTCGCGGTCCTGGCCGCGGACCATGCGGGGGATGCCGCGGAGCGAGGCGAGGACGAGGGTGAGGGCCAGTTCGGCGGTGCTGGCGTCGTGCACCCCGCGGGCGTTGCAGAGCCGTACGCCGGAGCGGAGCGCGCCGAGTCCGCCGAGGACGTGGTCGATGCCGGCGGTCAGGGTCTGGACGACCTCCAGACGGGGCATCAGGGCGAACGGACGGACGCTGACCGCCGGGGACTTCATGTAGGGCGTGACGTAGAAGACACAGTCCGCGGGGTCGGCCGGGAACTCGTCCCCGCCGTCCCACCGTCGGTAGCGGAAGGAGTCGGGAAGGCCGTCGATGTCCTCGGCGGGATACGGCAGCCAGACCTCTGGGGTGGGTGAACTCATGATCGGGAGGCTATGCCAAGCCGTCGCGATCAAGCCGTTACATTCGGGGGTGCGAGACGGAGGGGGACGCACGGGTGGAGCGCAGGGCAATCGGGGCGGCGGCGCTGGCGGTGGGCGCGATCGGGCTCGGCTGCATGCCGATGAGCTGGGCGTACGCCGCATCCCAGCGGGACGGGACGCGGTCGGTGGCGGCGGTGCACGCGGCGCTCGACGTGGGGGCGAGCCTGCTCGACACCGCCGACGTGTACGGGCCGTTCACCAACGAGCTGCTGGTGGGGCGGGTGCTGCGGGAGCGCCGGGCGGACGCCTTCGTCTCCACCAAGGCGGGGCTGCGGGCCGGCGACCAGCACGTGGTGGCCAACGGGCGGCCTGAATACATACGGCGGGCCTGCGACGCCTCGCTGCGGCGGCTGCAGACGGACGTGATCGACCTGTACCAGCTGCACCGGGTGGACCCGGAGGTCCCGGTGGAGGAGACCTGGGGCGCGATGGCCGAGCTGGTGGGCGCCGGGAAGGTGCGGGCGCTGGGCTTCTGCGCGGTGGGTGCGGGCGCGGGGCCGGGGGCGGGGCGGCGCGGGGACCGGTCGTACGCGCTGACGATCCGCCGGCTGGAGCGGGTGCAGCAGGTGTTCCCGGTCAGCGCGGTGCAGGCGGAGCTGTCGGTGTGGTCGCCGGAGGCGGCCTGGCACCTGCTGCCGTGGTGCGCGGCACGGGGGGTGGGCTTCCTGGCGGCGATGCCGCTGGGCAGCGGGTTCCTGACCGGGACGCTGACGCCGGGGCAGGGCTTCGAGGCGGACGACGCGCGGGCCCGGCACCCGCGGTTCACCGCGTACGCGATGGCGGCGAACCAGGTGCTGGTGGCGGGGCTGCGGCGGGTGGCGGAGCGGCACGGACCGCAGGTCACGGCGGCACAGGTGGCTCTGGCGTGGGTGCTGGCCCAGGGCCCGCAGGTCGTCCCGGTGCCGGGGGCTGCGCGGGCGGAGCGGGCCGTGGAGAACGCGGCGGCGGCGGAGGTCATGCTGACCTCGGCGGACCTGGCGGAGCTCGCGGCGCTGCCGGTGGCGGTGGGCGCCTGGGACTAGCGTCCGGCCTGGCGCCACCCTTGCCGGGCGCTGCCCCGGCGGGGCGGGGTTGGCGGCCGCCCGCCGCCGCCGTGCGGGTGCCGGCCGTTGCCGCGGCCGGGCGGGGCCGGCGCCCACACCTCGGCGGAGGTGCAGGGTGGGCAAAGCCCGGCGGAACGCCTGCCCACACGTCGGCCGAGCCGGCGCCCGCACCTCGGCGGAGACGGGCATGCCATCGGCGAAGGCGCTGACCGCGCTCGTGCTGTGCGGGACGATGGGCGGTGCAGGGGCGGAAGTGAAGGGAGCTGGGGATGGGGAACGGAACGGTGCGGGGTGCGGGGGTGGCCGCGGCAGTCGTGGGGTGCGGGGTGCTGCTCGTGGCGGGGTGTTCGCCCGCCGGGCCCGGGGGCGCGGCTTCGGGGACCTCCGCCCCCTCGGCCTCCGCGTCGGCCTCGGGGGCGGCTTCGCCCGGTGCGCCCGCCACCGGCACGCCCTCGGCGAGTCCCACGCCCTCCGGGCCGCCCGCGAAGGGCGCGGTCGCGGTCGCCGGGGAGGTGGCCAAGGGGCTGGAGTCGCCGTGGGGCGTGGCCGTACTCCCCGACGGTGACCTGTTGGTCGCCTCGCGGGACCGGGGGACGATCAGCCGGGTGCAGACGGCGACCGGGAAGACCACCGTGATCGGCGAGGTGCCGGGAGTGGACCCCGGCGGGGAGGGCGGTCTGCTGGGGCTGGCGCTGTCCCCGGATTTCGCGAGCGACCGGATGGTGTACGCGTACTTCACCACCGCCTCGGACAACCGCATCGCCCGCCTGCACTACGACGACCAGCGCTCGCCCGGCGAGCAGCTGGGGGCACCCGACACGGTGTTCCGGGGCATCCCGAAGGGCTCCGTGCACAACGGCGGCCGGATCGCGTTCGGCCCGGACCGGATGCTGTACGCGGGAACCGGCGAGACCGGGGACACCGGGCTCGCCCAGGACCGGAAGTCGCTGGGCGGCAAGATCCTGCGGATGACCCCGGACGGCGAGCCGGTGCACGGGAACCCCGAGGCCGACTCGGTCGTCTACTCCTACGGGCACCGCAACGTGCAGGGCCTGGCCTGGGACAAGGACCGGCGGCTGTGGGCGACGGAGTTCGGGCAGAACACCTGGGACGAGGTGAACCTGATCGAGCCCGGCGGGAACTACGGCTGGCCGGAGGTCGAGGGCAAGGCCGGCAAGCCCGGTTACAAGGACCCGGTGGTCCAGTGGCGGACGGACGAGTCCTCGCCGAGCGGGCTGGCCTGGGCGGAGGGCTCGCTGTGGGTGGCCGCGCTGAAGGGCGAAAGGCTGTGGCGGATCCCGCTGGCGGGGGCGGTCCCGTCGGCGGAGCCGGAGGCGTTCCTCACCGGCAGGTACGGCCGCCTGCGGACGGTCGTCCCGCTGGGCGGCGACCGCCTGCTGCTGGTGACGAGCGAGACGGACGGCCGGGGTTCTCCGGAGGCGGGCGACGACCGCATCCTGACCCTGACGGTCCGGTAGTGCGCAGTGCGGTGGTTCGGTAGTGCGGTGACCTACGGAGCCCCGACCGGGGCGGAAGGCACGGTGGGCACGGTGTTCAACATGATCGAGGAACTGTTCAACCCGGGGCGCAGGCACACCGACGAGGAGCGGAACCGGCTGGAGCTGTCCCGGGTCGACGCGAACGACGGCGACCCGGGGCGCGGACCGATAGACCTGGACTCCGGCAGTGTCCGCATACGCCTCGCGGACGCGCCGCCCGCCGACGACTGACCGTGCCGGTCACGGCCCCGGAGGGAAGAGGCGGAGGCGGTGGGTGAGGGCGGCGGCTTCGACGCGGCCGGAGACGCCCAGCTTGGCGAGGATGTTGGAGACGTGCACGCTGGCCGTCTTCGGTGAGATGAAGAGTTCCTCGGCGATGCGGCGGTTGCTCAGGCCGGCCGCCACCAGGCGCAGGACGTCCCGTTCGCGGCTGGTCAGGCCCAGTGCCTCCGCCGGGTCGGAGTCCGGGACCGGACGGTCCGGGTCGGGGGCCGGCGCCGTCAGGGGGATGCGGGCGCGCTGGGCGAGGAGGGCCAGGTCCTCGCGGAGCAGGCGCGCGCCGAGCCGCTCGGCCTCCGCGTGCGCCTCGCGGAGCAGGGCGGTGGCGTGGTCCCGGTCGCCGCCGGAGGCGAGCAGTGCCTCGCCGAGCCGGTGCCGGACCCGGGACAGCAGGTAGGGCCGGTCCAGCGGGCGGACGGCCGCCTCGACCGCCGTCCAGTCCGCCGCCGCGTCCGTCCCCTCGGCCCGCAGGAGTTCGGCGCGTACGTATTCGGCGTGCGCCCGCCACAGTGGGTACGGGGTGGCCAGCCGGCGCGCGGCGGACCGGATGAGGTCGACGGTGCCGGCCCGGCCGGCGTCCGCGGCGGGCAGGCCGCGGGCGTCCGCCTCCGCCGTGGCGGCGGCGAGCAGCAGCGGCCAGGCGTAGCGGTGGTGGCCGAGCGGGAAGCCGTTGCCGACGGCGGTGGCGAGCTCGGCGCGTACGTCGGCCAGCCGCCCCTCCCCCGCCGCCACGCCGACCGCGAGGCGGTAGAGCGGGATGCGGTGCTGGGGCTGCAGGTCGTGGTTGCCGAAGCAGCGGTGGGCGGCGGCGAGCTGGCCGGCGGCTTCGGCGAGTTCGCCGCGGGCCAGCGCCAGGTAGGAGAGGCGGGCGTGGGCGCTGCCGCGCGGGGCCGCGCTCTGCCCGACCTGGAGGGTGCGCCGGGCCGCTTCCGCGGCCTCTTCCCAGCGGCCGAGGCTGTACAGGGTCTCGGCCATGTTGCCGCGGACCCACGCCTCGGTGTCCAGCAGCCGGGAGCGGCCGACGAGTTCCACCCCCGCGACGGCCACGTCGAGCGCTTCCCGTGACTGGCCGTGGCTCTCCAGCTGTGAGCTGAGGTTGATGTAGGCGCGCCCGGCCAGGCCGGTGAGGCCGAGGGCGGCGGCCCGGTCCTTGACGGCGTGGAGTTCGGCGAACCCGGCCTCGGCGTCGCCCGCGTCGGTGAGCAGGGAGCCCACGGTGATCCGGGCGTTGAGCTCGGTCTCCGCGGCGCCGACCATACGGGCGTACTCGGCGGCGCGTTCGGCGGCGGCCAGGTTGTCGGGGCCGGGGTTGTGGAGCATGCCCCAACCGGCCGCCCGGACCAGTACCTCGGCGTGTATCTGGGACGGGGGCAGGCCCTTGACCAGTGCCTGGGCGGTGCCGAGTTCCTCCCAGCCGTTGCCGCGGGCGAGGCTGGCGACGAGCCGGGACCGTTCGGTCCAGAACCAGGCGGCGCGCAGCAGGTCCAGGTCGGCCGTGGCTCCCTCCAGCGAGCGCAGGGCCACCTTGGTGTGCTTGAGGGCGCGTTCGCGCTCCCCGCCGAGCCGGGCGGCGACGGTGGCCTCGGCCAGCAGGTCGAGCAGCTGGAGCGGGGTGGAGGGGTCGCAGCCGCACGGCGGGTACGCATCGGTGTACTCGGCCGGGCGCAGGGCGTCGCGGACGTCGTCGGGGGTGCTGTCCCACAGGTCCAGGGCGCGTTCGAGCAGGCTGAGCTGCTCGGAGTACGCGTGCCGGCGGCGCGCGGCGACGGAGGCGTCGAGCGCGGTGGGCAGGGCCTTGGCCGCGTCTCCTGCGCAGTACCAGTAGCTGGCGAGCCGGATGATCCGTTCCTCGGCGCGGACCAGGGTGTCGTCGGCCTCCAGGGCTTCGGCGTAGCGGCGGTTGACCCGGGCCCGTTCGCCGGGCAGCAGGTCGTCGCTGACGGCCTCGCGGACCAGGGAGTGGCGGAAGCGGTAGCCGTCGCCGTCGGAGGTGGCGAGCAGGATGTTGGCTCCGACGGCGGCCCGGAGGGCGTCGAGCAGTTCGTCCTCGGTGAGCCGGGAGACGGCGAGCAGCAGCGGGTACTCGACGGTGGAGCCGCCCTCGGCGACGATGCGGACGACGCGCTGGGCGGCTTCGGGCAGCACCTCGACGCGGACGAGCAGCAGGTCGCGGAGGGATTCGGTGAGGCCGGTGCGGCAGCCGTTGCCGGCGCTGGCGACGAGTTCCTCGACGAAGAAGGCGTTGCCGTCGGACCGGTCGAAGACGGTGTCGACGAAGGATTCGTCGGGCTGGGAGGACAGGATGCCGACGACCTGGCGGCGGACCTCGGCCCGGTTGAAGCGGGGCAGTTCGACCCGTTGTACGGTGCGCAGCCGGTCGAGTTCGGCGAGCAGGGGGCGCAGCGGGTGGCGGCGGTGGATGTCGTCGGCGCGGTAGGTGGCGACGAGGACCAGGCGGCCGCCGGTGAGGGTGCGGAAGAGGTAGGCCAGCAGGTGCCGGGTGGAGGTGTCGGCCCAGTGCAGGTCCTCCAGGACGAGGACGACGGTGCGGTCGGCGGCGAGGCGTTCCAGCAGGCGGGCGGTCAGTTCGAAGAGCCGGTGGGTGCTCTCCTCGTCGTGCGGGCCGCGGGGGGTCTCACCGAGTTCGGGGAGGATCCGGGCGAGTTCGTCCTCCTGGCCGGCGGCCGCGGCGGCGAGTTCCTCGGGCAGCCGGCGGCGCAGGGCGCGCAGGGCCGTGGAGAAAGGGGCGAAGGGAAGTCCCTCCGCCCCTATCTCCACACAGCCGCCGACGGCGACGGCGGCGCCGTCCCGGGTCGCCTCGGCGACGAACTCCTCGATGAGCCGGGTCTTCCCGACGCCGGCCTCGCCGGCGATGAGGAGGGCCTGCGGCTCCTGGCCGGCGGCCCGGCCCAGTGCGTCGGTGAGTACGGCCAGTTCGTCGGCGCGGCCGACGAACACCGGGCTGACAGATCTGGTCTCCACGTCGCCGAGCATCGCACATGCCTGCTGCCGGGACGTATCGGGTTTCGGTGGGGTGGTCATGGCGCTGGGGATCGCACGCTGCGGGCGCGGGTCAGGCGACGCGTACGAAGCGGTTCCGCTGCTCCCTCACCTGCCCTTCGGGTTCCTGGCTGCGCTGCGACTCGCGGCGGGCCTGGACGGCCTGCCGGGCCTGGCGGTACTCGGTGGCCTGGCGGAGCAGCTCGGCGCGGCGGGCGGTGGCGATCTCGTGCTGGAACATCTCGTTCTCCCTGGTGGGTTCCGGGTTTCTCGGGCACCTCGTTCGGTGTGATCCAAGAATCCCGTCCCAGGGGGTGCCGGCACATCGGGTGCATGCCGCATCTGCGGGTGCCGGGGGGCCTTAGGCCGGGGCCGGGCGTCCCCACTCATGCCTAAGGCCCGACCCGGCACTCCTTAGGCAGCGCCGGGCGGGCCTTAGACGTCGTTGCGAGACAGGTCAGGACTTCATGACCGGACTAGCGGCTCAGTCACGGACTTCAACGTACTCGACCGCATTACCTCCTTCTTCCCAGAACACCCACAGGCGACCACACACGTTGCAACGACGAGCATCGGTCCCTCTGCCGAGAAGCATCCCGGAATCAGCCTCAGCGTCATCGAATTCCCGGTAAGGGAGCAGAATCAGGCTGAAATCCGGATCGTCATCTCGGATGAGATTTCCACACCTGCACGCCATCTTCGCCATTAAGCCCCTCCAAAGAATATGACTTCGCTGATGAAGCTATCCTTCCCCCAGCTGCGTATCAGACTATTCACTGTGACGAGGGCGCCATCAAATTCAGACGCGGAGAGGCCGGTGCCTGACAGGTCTACGATCACGCCGCCTCCGTGAACCTGCGAGTGCTTCTTCGCCACCTTGTTGATGATGGCCTTCGGGTTGGTACTGACCGGCGAGTACACGTCCCATGGAACACCGTCAACGAGCAAGTCGCTCGTCTGCCCACCTGCCCGTGTCCCCACCGGATCTCTCAGCTCAACCTTCTTTCCGAGCGACGCCATGTGTTCGGCCGCCGAAACCTCCGAAGCGGAAGGATTCTTGGCAGTGATGGTCAGCTGCCCGGGGCGAGCGGTGCCGGCACCGTCGGGCGCCGTCACGCGAGAACCCGGCCGGAGACGGCCCGCTATCCACTTGGCGGCGGGGCCCATGACGCTGCTGACGGCTCCTCCACCCGCGCCGAGAAGGAGGTCCCATCGGTCGGTGGGCCGGCACTGGGCCTGGTTGACGGCAAACGAGTAGCCCGCGCCGACTCCTGCGTTGACTACTGCGGAGGTGGCCAGGGCGCGGCCGCCGGCGAGGCCGAGGGACCGGGCGGCGAGGTTGCCCGCTCCGGGCATGAAGGCGCCGGCGATTCCGCCGATCAAGGCACCCTTGCCGGCTGCCTTGGCGAGTCCGCCGAGGGTGAAGCCGCCGTTGCGGTGCTGCCAGGAGTAGATGCCGCCTTCGACGACGCCGCCGATGATGGCGCCGACGCCGATGCTGAGGCACATGGGGCAGGCGCCGGTGGGGTCGGCCTGGTTGACCGGGTCGTTGTTGGCGTAGGCGTAGGTGGAGGTGGTGGTGGGTGCTGCGGTGTCCGGACGGGGATCCGGTGTCGTGAAGCGTCCGGATGCCGGGTCGTAGCTGCGTGCCGGAAGCTGGACGCGCCCGCTCAGGACGGAGTCCTTGGGTGCTCCGGTGAAGCCGAACTGGCTCTGCTGCTGGGTTCCCGTGCCTGCGGTTCCTTCCGTGGTTCCCCAGGTGCCGTAGGCGTAGCGGTAGGTTTCGGCGCCCGCCTGGTCCCTGACGGAGGTCACGGAGTTCTGGCGGTCGTGGAGGAACCAGTAGCTGGCGTTTTGGGTGTCCAGGCCCTGGGGTTCGCCCTGCGGGCCGTAGTGGTAGTCCGCGAGGAAGACTCCGGTGCCGTTCCGCTCGGTGGCCAGGCGCGGGATGTTGCCGTTGACGTCCCACTGGGAGGTGCGCTGGAGTTCGGCGTTCTTCTCGACCGAGGTGCGGTTGCCGTCGG
>NZ_JBFBGR010000054.1:0-36680 GCF_040684755.1 Streptomyces sp. NPDC089799
CCCGGCTAGTGCTGATCTTGTAAGCCCTGCCTCCTGCTAGGAGTCAGGCGAAGTGAGCTAGGAATCCCCTCCCTTCAGGGAGGGGAGGATGTCAACGTATCCTCAACGTGGTCGTACACCCTGCAACTTCCGCAGGATCCCCGGGGGCCGGGCATCGCCCGCCGCACCTTGCGCTCAGTCCTCCACGCCCATGAGATGAGCGCGCTGGCCGAAACGGCCGAGCTGCTCGCCGGAGAGCTGGTCACCAATGCCTACGTCCACTCGGACACCGCCTACACGCTCCGCCTCCGCGCGATGTCTCCCGAACGCCTACGCATCAGCGTCTGGGACACCAACCCCCACATCCCCGCCCCCTTCGGCACCGGCCTTCCCCACCTGCCCCCACCTGTGGGCGAATACGGGCGCGGCCTGTTTCTGGTCCACTCCTACGCCGACAACTGGGGCGCCTATCCCCTCGGCGGCGGCGGTCTCTACGGCGACTCCGGAGGGAAACTCCTATGGGCGGAGTGCGGAATCCACCCCATGGAGATGCCATGACCGCACGCTGCCGAGAATTGCCCGTCAGTGCACAACTCGACTGTGCCTGAAGGGGTTTCGGTCATCGGGCGTCAATTCACGTCCACCGTCGCCGTCACTCCGGCCGGCCTGTAGACCGCCAACCGGCGAGACACCTGGCGACCGCGGGTGCCTCTCGCCGTCTGCATGGACCAGCACCAGCGGGCCTGTCTGTCGCCATTCGGCGGTGAGCGCGTAGCGATCGATGGCGGTCCATGTCCGGCCACCGGCGGGCCGGATCCGCCATCGGGCAGGAGCGCGTAGCGAACTCGGGCGCCCTGGGCGGGCCTGGTGTGCAGTCATCCCCTCGACTGCACTGCTGCTTCCCGCCCGGAGGGCGGCCGGCCGAGCGCAAGCCGCG
Source organism: Streptomyces sp. NPDC089799 (assembly GCF_040684755.1). Taxonomy (NCBI): domain Bacteria; kingdom Bacillati; phylum Actinomycetota; class Actinomycetes; order Kitasatosporales; family Streptomycetaceae; genus Streptomyces; species Streptomyces sp. NPDC089799. Next base: position 917 of record NZ_JBFBGR010000054.1, read on the forward strand.
GCCCGTGCCTGCCGAAGCCAGAGCAGCAGGACCCGAAGGTTCCCGCATGCCGTTCCTCCGGGGGCCGCCCGACAGTCCTTGTCGTTCCGTGACGGTCGTCGGGGTCAAGGGTGGCCCGAAGGGCCATCGGCTTGCCGACGCGACGAAGGAGCGCCCTTGACGCCGGAGGCCGGCGCGGAAGGACAGTGAGGACTGACGGGCAGCCCCCGGGCACTTCCTGATTCCGTCCAGGCCGGGTCGGCCAACTTTGCTTTGCTGCCCCCTACTTGTGCAATCCGGTCCGCCTCCTCCCGGTCATCCGCCGAACACCCCGCCGAACACCCCGCTCCCGCCCCGGTAGCCGCCCCAGCCGCCCGGACATACGCTGGCTGGAGTGGAGGCGGCCATGCGCCGCCCGGAGGCGGCCACGGGCCGCCAGAACAGAACACCGAGTCGCCGGTGGCGGATTCGTCGCCACCGAGCATGCCGGCTGTGCTGCCCCTTTTCATGACGGTCGTGAACCACGTCGGCACTCTCCGCTGTTTCCGCCGCTTCCGTCGTTTCCACGCGACCAGCGATCAAGCGATCAGGTCGTTCCACGAGACCAGCGATCAGGGAGTCGCAATGAGAAGAGTTTCTCGCGCACACCGTCGGGCCACCGCCGTTGCCGCAACGCTGATGGCCGGAGGCATGATGCTGGGGGCCGGTGCGACAGCATCCGCCGCAGTTCCCACCCAGGTGACCCCCGCCGACCAGTCGGCCATGCTGACCCAGACCAACCAGATACGTCAGGAAAACAGCGCGCCGGCCCTCACTTGGGACGCCGCTCTCGCTTCCGGCGCGCAGTCATGGGCCGACAACCCAGCCTCGCACCCCAACGGGGGCCTCGCGCACGACAACAGCTTCAACAACGGCGCCGAGAACATGTCGACCGCTCCGCCGTCCGGGGCGGTGTCGCAGTGGGCCAACGAAAAGGCCGCGTACGACGCGGCCGGCCCCAACTGGGACACGAACTCGCCGGGCTACCGGCAGTGGGGCCACTACTGGAACATGGTTCAGAAGAACTACACGAAGATGGGCTGCGGTGCCACGACCGGCGTGACGGTCTGCCGGTACCAGTAAGACGGTCCACCGGTCAGGGGCGGGTTCCCGGCCGCGGGAACCCGTAACCGGCAACCGGCACAACCGGCACAACCGGCACAACCGGCACAACCGGCGCGACCTGCCAGGCGTACCCCCGGTCCGGCCCTCACGTGCGGGCCGGGCGTACGCACGCCCGCCCCGCGCACCCCCCGCGCGCCCGCCCCGTGCGTTCACCGCGCCGCGGTGCGACCGCGGCGGCGCGCCCACGCACCCTCACATCGGGGGATTTTGTCCGATTAGCGCGTATCTTCAGGTCATGCCCACGCCCTTCGGATCCCGCGGCGGAATGGCCTTCAGCCCCGCCGAGCTGCGCGTGTTGCGGCGCTCCCTCGCCCATGCCCTCCAGTCCTCCTCCGGCCCGCTGACGGCAGCCGAGGTGCAGGACTGTCTCCGGCTCGCGCACGCCGTCGACGATGCCGTCGACGAGGCGGACCGGCTCAGAGCGTTCCTGCTGGCGGACCTGCGGCGGTACCGGGACGCCCTGCCGGGCAGCGTCACCGGGTATCTGGAGCTGCTCCAGGACGCGCTCGCGGGCGGGTACGAGCCCGGACCCGACGACCTCACCGCGTTGCGGGCGCTGCGGGGCAATCCCGTGGCCGCGGCGCTGCTGGACCGGTTCCGGCCGCCGGTCCCCGAGCGCTCCGGACGGCGGCGGCCGGGCGGCTCCGCCCCGCGGACCCGGCTGCTGGCCCTCGCCGGGGGCAGGGCGGTCGTCAGGGGCAAGGAGGCGGCCGGAGCCGCCGGGACCGCCGGGACCGCCGGGAACGAGGAGGGCGCCGGAGTCGGGAGGGCGGCCGGGGGCAAGGAGGAGGAAGGCGGGGGCAAACCCGTTCCGGCCAAGCCCGCTCCGGGGTCCCGGCCCGCCGCGCCCAGGCCGGACCGGCCGGTGCCGACGCCGGGTGAAGTGTTCCCGCCGCGCCGCAAGCCGACGCCGCCCCCGGCGGCGTCCCGGGTGGCCGGGTAGCTACGCTGTGGGGCATGGACTATGTCTCCGCGCTCGTGCCCCCCATCGTGATGGCCGCGTTCTTCATCGGTCTCGTCGTGACGATCGTGAAGAGCCAGGGCGGCGCCAACAAGGCCAAGGAAGACGCGGTGGTCGATGCCGTGATCGCCCGGGCCGAGGCCGGCCAGCCGATTCAGAAGTAAGAAGAAGCAGTCGTCATGAAGTGGTAGTCATAGTGAAGTAGCAAAGCACTCGGACTACCGGAAGTGCCCGGCTGCTGCACTATCCGTGCCGCCCGTACTACGCGTAGTACTCGCGGCACCTGTACTACTCGTAGTACCAAAGGACGGGCGTGCATCCCCCCAATCGGGGAGCGCGCCCGCTTTTTATGTCCGGTGTCGAGCGAATAGCCGGGCAATTCTGGACATCCCGCACTATCGTGCTGCTGTGCCTCGCCCCTTGGGAGAACTCGAAGACGCCGTCATGACGCGGGTGTGGCAGTGGAACCGCCCGGTCACTGTTCGGGAAGTGCTGGAGGACCTCCAGCAGGAACGCTCCATCGCGTACACCACCGTGATGACGGTTATGGACAATCTTCACCAGAAGGGCTGGGTCCGGAGGGAAGCGGAAGGCCGTGCCTATCGGTATACCGCGGTCTCCACCCGGGCCGCCTACTCGGCCGCACTGATGAACGAAGCCTGGTCCACCAGCGACAACCCGGCGGCGGCCCTGGTCGCCTTCTTCGGGATGATGTCGCCGGAACAGCGCGAGGCGCTGCGCGACGCGGTCCGGATCGTCCAGCGTGACGATGACCAGGCGGCTGACCAAGCGACGGACCAAGCCGCGGACCAAGCCGCGGAGCCGACCGCGGAACAAGCCGCCGGGGAAGAGCCGCCCGCTACCGCCCCGGCCGCGCCGCCGGAAGGCGAGACGCGCGAGCGGCCCGCGGAGCCGGGGCGATAGCGTCCGGTCATGGAAGAAGATTCCCCCGCTGTGCCGGTTACCGATGCAATTGCAAAAGCAGTGACGATCCGCCGGGCCCGAACCGGGGATGTGCTCGCGCTCCGCCGGCTCCTCGACCAGTACACGCAGCAGCGGATCCTGCTCGACAAAGCACCGGTGACGCTTTACGAGTCCATCCAGGAGTTCTGGGTTGCGGAACGCGGGGCCGACGGGCTCGTGGTCGGCTGTGGAGCGCTTCACGTCATGTGGGAAGACCTGGCCGAAGTGCGTACGCTGGCGGTCGACCGCGACTTGAAGGGCGGTGGAGTCGGACACCGGATCCTGGAGCGGCTCTTGCAGACCGCCCGTGAGGTCGGGGTGAGCCGGGTATTCTGCCTGACCTTCGAAGTGGACTTCTTCGCGAAGCACGGCTTCACCGAGATCGGCGAGAGCCAGACCCCCGTGGACACGGATGTGTACAGCGAGCTCCTGCGTTCCTATGACGAGGGCGTCGCCGAGTTCCTGGGTCTCGAACGGGTGAAGCCGAACACCTTGGGCAACAGCCGGATGCTTCTGCACCTCTCAACGGTGCTGTGAAGGAGCTCGTGAACGCGCCCGTTCACGAGCCCCTTCCGGGCCCGGCGATCCGACCGATCCGCGGCGCGATCCCTATGTCCGAATCGCGTACGTTTCCCGTCCGGATGCCCGCCTGAACCTCTCCCGGGGGTTTGTGTTTTTCAGGCAAAAGCGGTTTCCTTTCCGCGTACTGCATTTTCGATGAAAGGAAATCCGGTGGCGCAGAAGGTTCAGGTCCTTCTTGTCGACGACCTCGACGGTGGCACGGCGGACGAGACCGTCACGTTCGCGCTGGATGGCAAGTCCTACGAGATCGACCTCACCAGCGCCAATGCGGCGAAGCTCCGCGGTGCGCTGGAGGAGTTCGTGAAGGCCGGTCGCCGTACCGGTGGCCGCGCCGCCGCGGGCCGTGCCAAGGGCGGCCGTGCAGCTGCCTCGGCCGGCAACCCGGACACCGCCGAGATCCGTGCCTGGGCGAAGGCGAACGGCTACAACGTGAACGACCGCGGCCGCGTCCCGGCCGACATCCGCGAGGCCTACGAGAACAGGGGCTGACGCCGCAGCCCGGCGAGCCTGGCCCGGTGGCATTCCGTGGCCGCCGTACCGACCAGCCGTACCAGGTCGGGTCCGGCGGTCCGGCCGGCCACCAGGGACGGCAGCCGGGTCTCGCATCCCGGCTCGGGGGGCCGCAGCCACAGCGTGGCCGCCCGGGAGCCTCCGGGGCCCGCGCAGGGGTCCTCCGCGGCCCGCGCGCCCTCCGGTGGCCATCCGGGCGGCGGCGGAGCGGCCATCCGCCCGCCCGCGCCCAGCGCGGACAGGTCCAGGGCCACCCCGCCCCACTCCAGCCAGTCCAGCAGTCCGGGCAGCTCTTCCGCGCTCCCCGGTGCCACGAGGAACCGCATCCGCGCGCCCGCCAGGGCCACCGGCCCGGTGACGGGGCACCGGCGCAGCACCGCCGCGCCCGCCGCGGCCGGCAGGTCCAGTACGTCGTACGGCCCGCCGGTCGGCAGTCGTACGGGCGGACCCGGCTCGGCCGGCCAGCCCAGCACCCGCTCGTACCAGCGGCACTGCGCGAGTGCGGCCGCGACGGCCGACGGGGTGACGGATTCCCCGCCGGTGGATTCCCCGGGTGCGGCCCGGGGCGGCGGGACGGTGGGAGCCATATCGGAGCAACCGTCCCGGACCGGCCCGAGTTACGCTGTGCAGCCCATTCGCTGCACACGGTCAACTCCGGTCTCGGAATCGGGGCGCAAGTGTGTTCGCCCTTAGCTGAGGGGGCGGGTGCAGGGGGCATGGAGTGTCGGTGCCTGCGGGTAAGACATTCCTAGTGGATCGGGGCGACACGCTGATTTGACCGGCTCCCGTTCGCCATCGGCGTACACGTGTGACGGGTATCTGCCTGGCCTGCGGGAACATCGTCTCGCACCATCGGGTTGGAGCAGTTGTCGGCTGTTCAGGCCGGTTTTTCCTCACGGACGTGGGGGTGAGCCGTGGACGGATGTCGGCAGTTGGAATGAGCTGTCCCGCCCCGCGGGACTAGCATGCGGAAGGACAGGGCGGGGACCGACCCCGAACTGCCCGACCGCTCTGAGGAGCGATAAACGATGTTCGAGAGGTTCACCGACCGCGCGCGGCGGGTTGTCGTCCTGGCTCAGGAAGAAGCCCGGATGCTCAACCACAACTACATCGGCACCGAGCACATCCTCCTGGGTCTGATCCACGAGGGTGAGGGTGTCGCCGCTAAGGCCCTGGAGAGCCTCGGGATTTCGCTCGAGGCCGTTCGCCAGCAGGTCGAGGAGATCATCGGTCAGGGCCAGCAGGCTCCGTCCGGCCACATCCCCTTCACCCCGCGGGCCAAGAAGGTCCTGGAGCTGTCGCTCCGGGAGGCCCTCCAGCTCGGCCACAACTACATCGGCACGGAGCACATCCTGCTCGGCCTGATCCGCGAGGGCGAGGGCGTCGCCGCCCAGGTCCTCGTGAAGCTGGGCGCCGACCTGAACAGGGTCCGGCAGCAGGTCATCCAGCTGCTCTCCGGCTACTCCGGGGGCAAGGAGGCCGCCACGGCCGGCGGCCCGGCCGAGGGCACGCCCTCGACCTCCCTGGTCCTCGACCAGTTCGGCCGGAACCTCACCCAGGCGGCCCGCGAATCCAAGCTCGACCCGGTCATCGGGCGCGAGAAGGAGATCGAGCGGGTCATGCAGGTGCTGTCCCGCCGTACGAAGAACAACCCGGTCCTCATCGGCGAGCCCGGCGTCGGCAAGACCGCCGTCGTCGAGGGGCTGGCGCAGGCCATCGTCAAGGGCGAGGTGCCCGAGACCCTCAAGGACAAGCACCTCTACACCCTGGACCTCGGCGCGCTGGTCGCCGGCTCCCGCTACCGCGGTGACTTCGAGGAGCGCCTGAAGAAGGTCCTCAAGGAGATCCGCACCCGCGGCGACATCATCCTGTTCATCGACGAGCTCCACACCCTGGTGGGTGCGGGTGCCGCCGAGGGCGCGATCGACGCCGCCAGCATCCTCAAGCCGATGCTGGCCCGCGGTGAGCTCCAGACCATCGGTGCCACCACGCTCGACGAGTACCGCAAGCACCTGGAGAAGGACGCGGCCCTGGAGCGCCGCTTCCAGCCCATCCAGGTCGCCGAGCCGTCGCTGCCGCACACCATCGAGATCCTCAAGGGTCTGCGCGACCGGTACGAGGCCCACCACCGCGTCTCCATCACGGACGAGGCCCTCGTGCAGGCGGCCACCCTGGCCGACCGGTACATCTCGGACCGCTTCCTCCCGGACAAGGCGATCGACCTGATCGACGAGGCCGGCTCCCGGATGCGCATCCGCCGGATGACCGCTCCGCCGGACCTCCGCGAGTTCGACGAGAAGATCGCGGGTGTCCGCCGGGACAAGGAGTCCGCGATCGACTCCCAGGACTTCGAGAAGGCGGCTTCGCTCCGCGACACGGAGAAGCAGCTGCTGACGGCGAAGGCCAAGCGGGAGAAGGAGTGGAAGGCCGGCGACATGGACGTCGTCGCCGAGGTCGACGGCGATCTGATCGCCGAGGTCCTGGCGACCGCGACCGGCATCCCGGTCTTCAAGCTGACCGAGGAGGAGTCCAGCCGACTGCTCCGCATGGAGGACGAGCTGCACAAGCGCGTCATCGGTCAGAAGGACGCCATCAAGGCCCTTTCCCAGGCCATCCGCCGTACGCGGGCCGGTCTGAAGGACCCGAAGCGCCCCGGTGGCTCGTTCATCTTCGCCGGCCCGTCCGGTGTCGGTAAGACCGAGCTCTCCAAGACGCTCGCCGAATTCCTCTTCGGCGACGAGGACGCGCTGATCTCCCTCGACATGTCGGAGTTCAGCGAGAAGCACACGGTTTCCCGCCTCTTCGGTTCGCCCCCCGGTTACGTGGGCTACGAAGAGGGCGGCCAGCTCACCGAGAAGGTGCGCCGCAAGCCGTTCTCCGTCGTCCTCTTCGACGAGGTCGAGAAGGCCCACCCGGATATCTTCAATTCCCTTCTCCAGATCCTGGAGGACGGTCGCCTGACCGACTCCCAGGGCCGGGTCGTGGACTTCAAGAACACGGTCATCATCATGACGACCAACCTGGGCACCCGGGACATCTCGAAGGGCTTCAACCTGGGCTTCGCCGCCACGGGCGACACCAAGACCGGCTACGAGCGGATGAAGGCCAAGGTCAACGACGAGCTGAAGCAGCACTTCCGCCCCGAGTTCCTGAACCGTGTCGACGACACGGTGGTCTTCCACCAGCTGTCGCAGGAAGACATCATCCAGATCGTCGACCTGATGATCGCCAAGGTGGACGAGCGGCTCAAGGACCGCGACATGGGCATCGAGCTCAGCGCGGAAGCCAAGATCCTGCTCGCCAAGCGCGGCTACGACCCGGTCCTGGGCGCCCGCCCGCTGCGCCGGACCATCCAGCGCGAGATCGAGGACGTCCTGTCGGAGAAGATCCTCTTCGGCGAGCTGCGTCCCGGCCACATCGTGGTCGTCGGCAAGGAGGGTGAGGGCGAGGAAGCCAAGTTCACCTTCCGCGGCGAGGAGAAGTCGGCTCTGCCCGACGTTCCCCCGATCGAGGCGACGGGCTCCGGCCCGGACCTGAGCAAGGGCGCCTGAGGCGCGGAAACACGCAGGGGCGGCCCCGGACCGGAAACGGTTCCGGGGCCGCCCCTTTGTGTACCCCTCGGGAGCCGCGTGCGTGTCCTCCTTCCTCCACACCTTGAAGGCGCGCAGAGTGGAAAGGGCGTGCCCCACGCCACAATTCCGGGGGCGGCGGCACCAGGAACCGGTGACAAGCCGCACAGGGCAAATCGGACCTACGACCTGTTTTCGTAGATCAAAAGGCATATACGGCAAGGGGTCGTCGCAGGAAAACTTCGTCAACGAGATGGGACACATCGCCCAGGACTACGGTCTTCGGTAGTAAGAGGGGCCTTTGAGGCTTGAAGGGCAATTGGGTTACCAATGACGGGCCGCACTCGTGGCAACCGATTCGAAACCCAGCCTTCCCCGGAGGACCCCGTATGTCTGCGAAGCCCTTCCGTACCCCCCGCATCCGTACCGCCGTCGCCGTCGCCGGTCTCGGCGCAGCCCTGGCCGTCGGAGCCACGGGTACCGCCTTCGCGGACGTCGCCCCGGCCGCCAAGGCCGCCGCGGCCTGGACCAAGCCGGTCGCCGGTTACACGCTGTCCGCGACCTTCGGCAAGGGCGGCAACATGTGGGCGCACAAGCACTCCGGCCAGGACTTCGCCGTCCCGACCGGCACCCCGGTCAAGGCCGCCGGCGCCGGCACCGTCGTGAAGGCCGGCCCGAACGGCGCCGGTGACGGCCCGGCCTACGGCAACGCCGTGGTGATCAAGCACGCGAACAACACGTACTCGCAGTACGCGCACCTGTCGAAGATCCAGGTCAAGATCGGCCAGAAGGTCACCGCGGGCAAGCAGATCGCCCTGTCCGGCAACACCGGAAACTCCAGCGGCCCGCACCTGCACTTCGAGATCCGCACCACCCCGAACTACGGCTCCGCCGTCAACCCGGTGGCCTTCCTCCGCGGCGAGGGCGTCACGGTCTGATCCGTCACCCCTGCGGTGACGGACCTGCCCCGGTCGGAGCTTCAGGCTCCGGCCGGGGCATTCCCGTGCCCGGACGCCGGGGATTCCCGGGGCCGGTCCGGCTCAGCCGATCAGCCAGGAGTGCGCGGGCTTGATCTTCTTGTCGAGCTTGTTGTTCTTCAGCGCGGCCACCTGCTCCGCGGTCAGCGCCGCGTTCTTCCACACCCGGACGTGGTCCATCGAGCCGATGAAGGAGCCGCTCCAGATCCCGTGGTGGCGGGCCCGGCCCAGCTGCACCGGACCCGGCCCGGACCAGATCGCGGGCACCTCGGCGGTGCCGGCTGGCTTGTCGTCCACGTAGAGGGCGATCTGCTTCTTCTGGACGTCGTAGGTGCCGGTCAGCAGCGTCCACTTCTTCGTGCCCCCGGACGCGTCGCCGAGCACCTGCACGGCGGTGGACGCCGCGCCCTTGTCGCCGGTCTGCACCCGGAACACCCACGACTTCTTGCCGCCCGACTCCTCGAAGCCCAGCTCGTAGGCGTACGAGATGCCGTCGCCCTGGCTGACGGCGACCCGCGAGCCCCGCTCGGAGGTGCCGAACACGCGAGCCGAGACGGTGAAGCTCTCGGAGGTCTCCACGGCCGGCTCGGCACCCTGCGCGTAGGAGTTCGCACTGCCCTTGAAGCGCACCTCGCTGCGGTTCTCCAGCTTGGCCACCTGGGCGTCCGGGCCCAGCGCCACGTGCAGCCGGCCGTTCCGGTCGCGCAGCAGGTTGGACTCGCCCTCCACGGTGGGCGAGTCGTTGGCCGGCGGCTTGGCCCCGCCCGAGGCCGGGGCCGAGGGGTCCGGCGAGCCGGAAGCGGCCGCCGCGGGCTTGCCGTCGTCCCCGTCGCCCGTCCCGCGCAGCGCGAACCAGCCGCCGCCGGCCGCGAGGGCCAGCACCAGTACGCCGACGCCGGCGATGAGCACCGTCTTCCTGCGCCCGCGCCGGGACTCGTTCTCGTCCGCCAGCGCCTGCCAGTCCGGCTGGTCGGAGACGGGCGGCGGGAACTGCGCCTGCTGCCAGTCCGGCTGCGGGGCGGTCCGGTCGAACCCGGAGTTCTCCGTGGGCAGACCCGCCGCCCACGCCTGCGGCTGGGGCTGCGCGTCCGCCGGCTGCTGGTACGGGTTCGGCTGCCCCGCCTGCGGGTACCCGTATCCGCCGGGCGCGGGCGCGCCGGGGTAGCCGTAGCCGCCGCTCCCCGCCGCGGGGTCGGGGTGGGGGCTGCCGTTGCGATCCGTACCGTCAGTCATGGCACGGATGCTAAAACATCCGTCTCATCGGATGAACGGCCACCGGTACCGATACGGCCTCGACTCGCCGTCGGCCCCGGTCTCAGCCCGGAAGCTGGACGACCGGGAAGCTGCCCGTCGACGTGGGCGCGTGCTCCGGCAGCCACAGCACCGCCACCGCGCCCGCCGCCTTGCCGTACGTGTCGAAGCCGCCGGGCGCCGCGACGTTACGGAACGTCAGGCGGGCGCCCAGCACCCGGGCCTGGCCCTCGGCGATGGTCAGCCCCAGGCCGTGCCCCACGCCCGCCCGGTCCGTCGAGCCCGTGCGGAAACGGCTCGGCCCGTCGCGCAGCAGCGCCTCCGGGAATCCCGGACCGTGGTCCCGTACCCGGACCACCCGGCCCTCCACGTCCACCTGGACCGGCGGCCGCCCGTACCGGGCCGCGTTCGCCAGCAGGTTGCCCAGGATCCGCTCCAGCCGCCGCGGATCGGTGCTGACGATCTCGTCCGCGACGACCCGGATCGTCGCCTCCGGCATCAGCGAGGCCACCCGCCGGCTCACGAACTCGCCCAGTGCCACCTCCTGGAGCTCCGCCCGCTCCGAGGCGCTGTCCAGCCGGGCCACCTCCAGCACGTCCTCGACCAGGACCCGCATCGCCTGCGCGCGGTCCCGCACCAGCTCGGTGGGGCGGCCCGGGGGCAGCAGTTCGGCGGCCGTCAGCAGGCCGGTCACCGGGGTGCGCAGCTCGTGCGCGATGTCCGCGGTGACCCGCCGTTCCGCCTCCAGGCGCTCCTGCAGGGCGTCGGCCATCGCGTCCACCGCGCGGGCGAGGTCGTCGGTCTCGTCGCGTACGACGCCGCCGACCGCGTCCCGCACGCGTACGTCGGGGTCGCCGTGGGCCACCTTGGTCGCCGCGGCCGCCGCCTTGCGGAGCCGGCGCGAGATCTGGCCGCCGATGAGCACGCCGAGCGCCGACCCGCCGATCACCACCGACAGGGAGCCGATGATCAGCGCCCGGTCCAGATCGGCCATCAGCTTGGCGCTCTCGCGGAACTGACTGTGGATCGACAGGACCTGCCCGTTGCCCAGCGGCACCGCGGCCCACACCTCGGGGAGCCCGCCCGGGTTCTCCTGGACGTAGGTGCCGCGCCGCCCGTTGCGCGCCTTGTCGCGCAGCGGCGCGGGCAGTTCGGGGTCGTTGAGCTTGGCGCCCATCACCGGCTTGCGTCCGGCCTCGGCGTTGCGCGAGATGAACTGGACTCGGTCCAGCTGGACTTCACGCTGGCTGTCGAGCATCGACACCCGGGCGGCGCTGTGCACCACCAGGCTGAGTGCGATCACGATCAGGGCGCCGACGGCGGCGATGGCCAGAGTGATCTTCCAGCGGATTCCCGTGCGCAGGGTGAACCGCGTCATCCCGTGGTTCAACCCTTGAGCTTGTAGCCGAAGCCGCGGACGGTCTCGATGCGGTCCTGGCCGATCTTGGTGCGGAGGCGCTGGACGTGGACGTCCACCACGCGGGTGTCACCGCCCCAGTCGTAGTCCCAGACCCGCTCCAGCAGCCGGTCGCGGGAGAGGACGGTGCCGGGGGCCGAGGAGAACTCCAGCAGCAGGCGCATCTCGGTCGGGGTCAGTGCCACCGGGGCGCCGGACCTGCGGACCTCCATGCCCTCGGTGTCGACCTCCAGGTCGCCGAAGGACAGGACGCCGCGCTCCCCGGCCGGTGCGCCGCCGTTGCCGCCGCCGTTCCCGTGGCCGTTCGCGGCCGGGCCGCCCGCGTGCCCGAAGCGGCGCAGCACCGCCCGGATCCGGGCGACCAGCACGGAGCCGTCGAAGGGCTTGGTGACGTAGTCGTCGGCGCCCGCCTCCAGGCCCAGGACCACGTCGATGGAGTCGGCGCGCGCGGACAGCATGATGACCGGGACGGTGGACTCGTCGCGGATCCGGCGGCACAGGCTGACGCCGTCCATGCCGGGCACCATCACGTCGAGGAGGGCGATGTCGGGGCGGTCGGCCCGGAACGCCTCCAGGCCCGACAGGCCGTCGGGCATGGCGGTCACGATGAATCCGTCCCGCTCCAGCGCGAGGGTCGTGGCCTCGCGGATGACGTCGTCGTCCTCGACGAACAGCACATGGGTCTCGGCCATTGCGGAAGCCTCGCCTTTAGTTCTTCTCTGTCACGGCCGGGGCGGGCTGGGCCCCGCCGTCGACCACGTTGCTGTAATCGGTGTGCACCCGGTCGTGCTCGGTGAACCTGTCGCCGGACCAGCGGTAGGTGATCACGTCCTCGCCCTCGGGGTAGGCGAGCGCGTCGCTCTTGCCGTACACCGGCTTGGTGATCACCAGGTCGCCGCGGTCGATCTCGGCGTAGACGGGCGGCTGTTCGTCCGAGAAGACGTTGCGGTACGTGCCCGGGCGGTCGTCGTCCTCCCGGTACACGTACGAGCCGAGCCCCAGGGCGTCGGCGCAGGACAGCACGTTGACGACCACGTCGGGGGTGTCGTTGCCGGTCACCTTCCCGTAGCTGACGTCGATGGGGAAGTCCTTGCCGGTGCACGGCTTGAGGTCCCGCTTGATCGCCGTGCTGACCTTGGGGTCGGCCTTGAGCAGTGCCACCGGGTCGATCTTGGTCTCCGGGGCGGCCGTCGTGCTGCTTCCGGAGGGCGGGGGCGACGGGGCCGTCTTGGCCACCGTTTCGGTGCGGGCCGGTCCGCCGTCCTTCAGGCCGGTGCCGCCCGAGGCGCAGCCGGCCACGAACAGCGCGGTGCCGACGAGGACGACCGTCCCCGCCGACACCAGTACCAGCGAACCTCTGCCGCTCAGGCCGCGCACCGCTCCCGCCCCTCGTCACGCACGTGGACACCGCGCTCCAGCGCCCGCAGGTCCAGGTCGCGGCTCTCCAGCTCCTGGCGGAGCCGGGCCAGTGCCCGGTGCAGAGTGCTCTTCACGGTTCCCGCCGACATCCCGAGCGCCGCGGCCGTCTCCTCGGTGCTCATCTGTTCCCAGTGTCGCAGCACCACGACACTGCGCTGCTTGGGCGCGAGGACCTTGAGGATGTCCATGAGCAGGGCGCGGTCGGCGCGCTGCTCCGTGCCGTCCTCGACGGAGGCGTCGGGGAGCTGCTCGGTGGGGACCTCTTCGAGCTTGCGGGAGCGCCACCACTCGGTCCGGGTGTTGATCATCACCCGGCGGAGGTAGGCGTCGGCGAGGGACTTGTCGGCGATGCCGTCCCAGCGGCCGTAGGTGCGGACGAGGGCGGTCTGCAGCAGGTCCTGCGCGTCGGTGGGGTCCGGGACGAGGCGCCGGGCACTGCGCAGCAGCGCGTCCTGCCGGGTGCGTACGTACTCTTCGAATTCGAGTACCTCGCCGTGCGCCATCTCAGACCGCCTCCGTTCCTCAACCGTTTCGCGTCCGTCGCTTGTGGATTCGAAGGTACGGAGGCGTTGTCACGAGGCTGTCCGGTCCAGACCACGGTGGGCGCACGGCTAGCCATAGGTTGTGTAACAGCAGTACTGACACATTGGTTCCGGTTAGCTGCGGGGCAGCCGGTAGGTGCCGCCGGCGAGGGGTTCCACCAGGCCGTCGGAGACCAGTCCGTCCAGTGCGCGGGCCCGTTGCACGGGTTCGTCCCAGACGGTGTCCAGCACGGCCTGCGGAACCGGGCCGACGGCCTCGCGCAGTACGGCCAGCAGTTTGCCGCGGACCTGCCGGTCGGTGCCGGCGTACGTCTGCCCGCGGCGCGGGGGGCCGTCGTGGGCCGGCTTCCCGGCGAGCCGCCAGGCGCAGAGCCCGGCGACGGGGCAGCGGGCGCAGTCGGGGTTCTTGGCGGTGCAGACGAGCGCGCCGAGCTCCATGGAGGCGGCGGCCCACCGGGCGGCGGTGGCCTCGTCCCCGGGCAGCAGGTCCCGGGCGAGGCGCCGCTCGGCGGCGGTGGTGGCGTTCGGCGGGTACTCGATGCCGGTGGCGGTCCGGGCGAAGACGCGGCGGACGTTGGTGTCGAGGACCGCGTGGCGCTGCCCGTAGGCGAAGGAGGCCACGGCGGCGGCGGTGTACTCGCCGATGCCGGGCAGGGCCAGGAGCTGTGCGTGGTCGCTCGGTACGTCGCCGCCGTGGCGCTCCGTTATGGCCACGGCGGCGCCGTGCAGGCGCAGGGCGCGGCGGGGGTAGCCGAGCCGGCCCCAGGCGCGGACGGCCTCGCCGGGGGCCTCGGCGGCCAGATCGGCGGGGCGCGGCCAGCGGGCGAGCCACTGCTCGTACACGGGCAGCACCCGCTTGACGGGGGTCTGCTGGAGCATGAACTCGCTGACCATGACGCCCCAGGGGCCGGCCTCGGGGCGGCGCCAGGGCAGGTCGCGGGCGTGCTGGTCGAACCAGTCGAGGACGGGGGCGTGGAGTGCGTGCGCGGCGGCGGAGGTAGCAGTCATGGCACTCCGCATCCTGGCACGAACGGGGCCTACCGCGCGGGGCCCGGACCGGTGAACCAGACCGCCGGGCCGACCCCGCTGGAGCGGACGGTGCTGACCAGGCGGCTGGTCGTACCGGTGAGCAGGATCATCAGTACGGCGGCCACCGCGCCGCCCAGGAGCAGGCCGACGGCGACGTCGTGGGGGTAGTGCACGCCGGTGAAGACGCGGGAGTAGGCCATCAGCAGGGCCATCGGCACGGTCAGCAGGGCCAGCCGGGGCAGGACGAGGGCGATGGCGATCGCGGCGGCCCCGGCTATGGCGGAGTGGTTGCTGGGGAAGGACCAGTCGCCGTACGCGGGACAGTCGATCAGGGGGCTCGCGGCGCCTGCCACGGCCCTGCAGGGACGTTCCTCCTCGACGGCGGACTTCACGAGCTCGGAGACGACGTAGCCGAACGCGGTGACCAGCGGGGCGAGCAGGGCCGCCGAGAAGGCGTGCGGGCCGAGGGTGCGGGCCCGCCACCACAGGGTCAGGAACAGAACTCCGAAGAGGAGCAGGCCGAGTTCGGTCCACACCTCGGCCGTGGTCTGTACCCAGACGGGGGTGGTGTGTGCGAAGTCGGTGATGTCGCGATAGAGCGCGGAGCTGTCCATGAACACCAAGAGTATGTAAAGAAGACCGGTGCCTTCGCCGCCTGGGTGGCCGGATCCGCGCGGTTCAGGGGCGGTTCGGCGGCCGTTCGGGGTGGTTGCGGGGCGGTGATGGCCGGTGGCGGGCCGGTGGTGGGATGTGGCCGCGGGGCGGTTCCGGGTCTCCCGGGGTAACCCTCCGGGATGATCATCGCCAAAACACGTGTACTGCACGGCATGTGGGGCACTGATCGACTCCCGGACTCTCGTAGAGTTCCGTCCGTGGGATCTCTGCGCAATCCGGTCGGGCCGCTTCCCTCCTCCATCTACTGGCGACGGAGGGCGGTTCTGGCGTCCGTCGCCGCACTGCTCGCGCTCATCGCCGTATGGACCGTCAGTTCCGGCGGGAGCAAGGTGAATGACAACGGCAAGGGGTCCGGAGGGCCCGATCCCGTCGCCTCCATCACCCCCGGCGCCCCGGGCAAGGGCCCGGCGATCACGGCGGCCCCGGGCGGCCGCGACGAGACCGGCGGCGGTGGCACGGGCTCCGGCGGCGGTTCCGCCTCGGCCGGCACCGGCGGGGACTCCGGCGGCGGCAAGAACGGCGACCCGGGCGCCGGCACGGGCGGAAGCTCCGGCGGCGCGGGGACCGACGGCGGCTCCGGCGCCGCCGCGGACCGGGTCCCGGCCGACTCCCAGCTCCCCACCTGCGCGCCCAACTCCCTGCGCTGGGAAGTCAAGAGCGCCAAGAACGCCTACGAGGCGGGCGAG
Organism: Streptomyces sp. NPDC089799; assembly: GCF_040684755.1. NCBI lineage: Bacteria > Bacillati > Actinomycetota > Actinomycetes > Kitasatosporales > Streptomycetaceae > Streptomyces > Streptomyces sp. NPDC089799. The sequence goes on from NZ_JBFBGR010000054.1 coordinate 16,641, forward strand.
CGGCCGCGTCTGGAACTCGTCGCCCGCAACCTCTCCGGAACCAGCTGCAAGGTCGATCTCGGGCCGAAGCAGGCCGTGCTGACCATCATCGAGGGAAGCTCCAGCAAGGCGGTCTGGTCCTCCGAGCACTGCCCGTCGGGCCCCGGCAACGTCTTCTACCGGGTGCAGGCGCGCGGCCAGACCAGCCAGTCGCTGGAGTGGGACCGGAAGTTCAGCGCGGCCGGACAGTGCCAGACCCCGCCGGAGGGCAGCGCGGCGGCCGGCACGTACATGGTCGAGGTGAAGGCCCCCGGCATGCCGGTCGCCCAGATCTCCTTCGTGCTCAAGCAGGACTGAGACCGTGCGGAACGGACGTTTGGGCGAGCCCGTGCGGAACGTGCGGTGCGGGCGGCGGTCGCGGAGGGCGCGGATACGCGGCACCGGGCCGGTGACCGCCGGTCTGGCGGCCGTACTGCTCGCGACCGCCGGCGGGTGCTCGCACCCGCTGGCGGACCTCGGACCGCTGCCCCCGCGCCACTCCGGCCCGCCCCTGCCGACGGAGGCGGTCGTACGGGAGATGACCGCCTCCCTGGAGGCGGCCGGATTCACCGTCGCACGCGACTCCCAGGACATGATCCAGTTCGAGTGCACGGAGTGGCTGACCGGACGGCTCACCGGGCCGGCGCCGCACACCCCGGGAGCGGACGCCGGGGCGGTGGACACGGCCCTCCGGAAGGGCGAGGCGGAAGCACGGGGCCGGGGCTGGCAGGACGGAATCGGACTCGACCCCGCGATCGCCGTGCTGAGCCTGGGCAAGGGGAACTGGAGGGCGAGCGCGTCGACCCTGCAGGACCCGCGCAGCGGCAGCACGTTGGTGAGGGTGAACCTGATGTGCGACGACGCCCGCACGAAGAAGCCGAGCGGCTCCCCGCACCCCGGACCGTCCTCGACGCACCCCGGACCGTCCCCGGCCGAGCCGGGTGACGAGCCGGACCCCGACCTCTAGGACCTGCCGCCCGACGCCTCCAGGCCGACACCCGTCCGGAGGCGCGCCGGAATCAGACGTACCGCTCCAGGATCGAGGACTCCGCCAGCCGGGACAGCCCCTCGCGGACGCTCCGGGCCCGCGCCTCGCCGACACCGTCGACGGTCTGCAGGTCGTCCACGCTCGCCGCGAGCAGCTTCTGCAGCCCGCCGAAGTGCTCGACCAGCCGCTCGATGATCGCTCCGGGCAGCCGCGGCACCTTCGCCAGCAGCCGGTAGCCGCGCGGCGAGACCGCGGAGTCCAGGTTCTCCGGGGAGCCGGTGTAGCCGAGCGCGCGGGCGACCACAGGCAGCTCCAGGAGCTCCGTGTGGGTCAGCGCGTCCAGTTCGGACAGCGCCGCCTCCACCGTGCGGGAACGCTTCGCCGTGGGCTCCGGCACGTAGTCCCGTACGACCAGCTCGCGCTCCGCCTCGATGCCCACGGTCAGCTCGTCGAGCTGGAGGGAGAGCAGACGGCCGTCGGTGCCGAGCTCGACCACGTACTCGGCGATCTCGGTGGCGATGCGGCGGACCATCTCCAGCCGCTGCGCGACGGCGGTCACGTCGCGGACGGTGACCAGGTCCTCGATCTCCAGCGCGGACAGCGTGCCGGCGACCTCGTCGAGCCGGAGCTTGTACCGCTCCAGGGTGGCCAGCGCCTGGTTGGCGCGGGACAGGATGGCCCCGGACTCCTCCAGGACCCGGCGCTCCCCGTCCACGTAGAGGGCGATCAGCCGCATCGACTGGGAGACGGACACGACCGGGAAGCCGCAGCTCTTGGACACGCGGTCGGCGGTGCGGTGCCGGGTGCCGGTCTCGTCGGTGGGGATGGACGCGTCCGGGACCAGCTGGACGCCGGCCCGCAGGATCTTGGTGATGTCCTTGTCCAGGACGACCGCGCCGTCGAGCTTGCACAGCTCGCGCAGCCGGGTGGCGGTGAACTCCACGTCCAGCACGAAGCCGCCGGTGCACATCGCCTCGACGGCCTTGTCCATGCCGAGGACGATCAGTCCGCCGGTGTTGCCGCGGACGATCCGCTCAAGGCCGTCACGCAGGGCCTGACCAGGGGCGACGGCGGTCAGCGACGCGCGCATCAACGCGTCGTGCTTGGAGCTCGCGCCGGACTTTCCGGATGCTGCTGCCCCGTCCTTGGCTGCCACTGCACTCCTCCGGTCGCGGGTTTCGCCGCCGCGCCCTGCGTGCGCGGGGGTGGGCGGACCAGCCCAAAGTCTACCGGCGCGTGCTGTGGCCCCGCCGGAGCTTCCCCGGCTCCGCCCCGGGGTCGGGGCCGCCCCGCCGCTACTCGGCCGACTTGGCGGGGGCCTGGCGCCGGCTGCGAGGCAGGACCCGCAGCGCGTCCCCCATGTCCGCGACCTCGATCACCTTCATGCCCGGCGGGACCTTGCCCGGGTCGCCCGGCACCAGCGCGTGCGTGAAGCCCAGCCGGTGCGCCTCGGCGAGCCGCCGCTGGACACCGGTCACCCGGCGCACCTCGCCCGCCAGCCCGACCTCGCCGATGGCGACCAGGTTCTTCGGCAACGGGGTGTCCGACGCCGCCGAGGCCAGGGCCAGCGCGATCGCCAGGTCCGCCGCCGGCTCCGACAGCTTCACGCCGCCCACCGTCGCCGAGTAGATGTCCCGCTTGCCCAGCGCGCTGATCCGGCCCCGCTGCTCCAGCACCGCCAGCATCATCGAGACCCGCGAGGTCTCCAGGCCGGAGGTGGTCCGCCGGGGGGAGGGGATCTGCGAGTCCACCGTGAGCGCCTGCACCTCGGCGACCAGCGGGCGCCGCCCCTCCAGGGTCACCGTCAGACAGGTGCCCGGGACCGGCTCGGCCCGGCGGGTCAGGAACAGGCCGGACGGGTCCGCCAGCCCCGTGATCCCCTCGTCGTGCAGTTCAAAGCAGCCGACCTCGTCCGTCGCGCCGTACCGGTTCTTCACACCGCGCACCAGCCGCAGCCGGGCGTGCCGGTCGCCCTCGAAGTGCAGCACCACGTCCACCAGGTGCTCCAGCAGCCGCGGGCCGGCGATCGCGCCGTCCTTGGTCACGTGGCCCACCAGCAGGGTGGACATGCCGCGTTCCTTGGAGGCCCGGATCAGCGCACCGGCCACCTCCCGGACCTGAGCCATGCCGCCCGGGGCGCCGTCGATCTCCGGTGAGGCGACGGTCTGTACGGAGTCCAGGACCAGCAGCGAGGGCTGTACGGCGTCCAGGTGGCCGAGCACCGCGGACAGGTCCGTCTCCGCCGCCAGGTAGAGGTGGTCGCTCAGCGCGTTGATCCGGTCGGCGCGCAGCCGGACCTGGCTCGCCGACTCCTCGCCCGTCACGTAGAGGGTCTTGTGCGTGCCGCTCGCCGCCTTCGCCGCCACGTCCAGCAGCAGCGTGGACTTGCCCACGCCCGGCTCGCCGGCCAGCAGCACCACCGCGCCGGGCACCAGCCCGCCGCCGAGCACCCGGTCCAGCTCGTCCACCCCGGTGGTCCGGGCCGTCGCCTGCCGCCCGTCCACCTGCCCGATGGGCAGGGCCGCGGTGGACACCCGCCCGGCCGCGGTGGTGCGCACGGCGGGGGTGCCGTACTCCTCGACCGTGCCCCACGCCTGGCACTCGGGGCAGCGGCCGAGCCACTTCGCGGTCGTCCAGCCGCACTCGGTGCAGCGGTAGGAGGGCCGGTCCTTGGCGGATGAGCGGGATGTACGGGCAGCCATGCGCCCCACGGTATCGGCCGCCACCGACAGCACAGGGTCCAGGCGGCCGGCGGGGGCGGCGTCCGGCCGTCAGGGGGGCGGTCCCGTTCCGGCCGATCTGGTCACCCGTAAGGGTTAAAACTCCCCAAGGGTTCCAAGGGGTCACCGGCGCGCCGCCTACGGTCGCCCAGTGACCAGCAGCAGCCAGGCACGACCCGACGCGCGCACCGGCGCACACCGGGCGCACGGGCGCACGCCCTCGGAGGAGCACGAGCCGCCCGCCTCCCCCCACGAGCCGTACCTGGACGGCCTCTTCACCTATTGCCTGTCGGTGCTGTGCGATCACGAGGCCGCCGTCGAGGTGCTCGGCGAGGTCCTGGCGGTGGCCGAGCGCTACCCCGGGCGATGTCCCGGCGAGGGCGAACGCCGGTCGTGGCTGTACGCGCTGGCCCGCTGGGCCTGTCTACGCCGCCTGGGCGAGCAGCGGCGGTCACGGCACGGCAGGCCGGGCGGCCGTACCGCGGCCCGGTCCGCCGACGCGTCCGCGCCGGGCCGCGCCACGGGAGGCGTGCACCCCGCAGGGAGTGCGCCGGAGCGCGGGGGGCGCACGGACGGGGCAGTGGGCGGCGCGGCGTCCACCGGCACCGGTCCGGCCGCCACGGAGCACCGGACGGCGGACAAGACCGCGGACAAGACCGCGAACGGGACGGCGGACGGGACGGCGGACGGGACGGCGGACGAGGCGCAGAACGCGACCGGGGCAGGAGACGGGGCGGAGGCCGACGCCGAGCGCCGGCAGGCCGAGCTGGCCCGCCTCGCCTGGCCGGAAGCCGCCGGTACCACCCCCGAGCAGCGGGAGGCACTGGAACTGGCCGTCCGGCACCGCCTCGGCGTACCCGAGCTGGCCGCCGTGCTCGGCACGCCCCCCGCCGCCGCGCGCGAGCTGCTCTCCGGCGCCGCCTGCGAGGTGGAGCGGACCCGGGCGGCCCTCGCGGTCGTCGAGACCGGCGTCTGCCCGGCCCTGGCCCGGCTCACCGGTGACAGCCGGGTCCTGCTCTCCACCACGCTGCGGGTCGAGCTGGTCCGGCACGTCGACGACTGCCCGCGCTGCCGCCGGCTCGCCGAGCGCGCCGGGGCCGCCGGCCCCTGGCCCGGCTCCGGCGGGACCCGTACGGCGGCCCTCCCGCTGGTCCGCGCACCGCGCGGAGCCGTCCACGCGGCCCGGCTCGGCGCCGCCCGCTCGGTGCGGGCCACCGCGCCCCGGTTCACCCGTACCGGCTTTCCGATGGACCCCAGGGACCGCGCCGCCCGACGCGACCGGATCCGGGCCCGGGCCGTCACCACCACCGTGGTCGCCACCGTGGTCGCCGCGCCGGTGCTGGCGCTCTGGGCGGCGTACCGGGGTGCCCCCAGCACCGGCGAGCCCACCGGGGGCGCGGGCGCGACCCGTATCTCGGCCAGTGGTGCGGAGGAGCCCGAGCAGGCGGACGGCGGGCCGTTTCCGGCGTACGAGAACGCGGGGAACGCCGCCCGTACCGGCGGCGGGCCGGGCTTCGCGGAGAGCGGCCGGGAGCACCCGGACTCCGACGTCTCGGTCGAGGTGATCAGCACCGGCGGCCCCGCCGGCACCCCGCCGGGGCCGGCCGGAGCGGGACGGATCGAGGTGGCCGCGGTGTCCCGCGGCGGCATCACCTACCTGCGGCTCACGGCGTCCGGTGGGGCCCCGGTGCACTGGCGGCTGTGGTCGGACGCGCCGTGGCTGCGGGCGGAACGGACCTGGGGCACGCTGGCGCCCGGAGAATCGGTCACCCTGCGGATCACTGTCGACCAGGCGACCCAGCCCGCGGGCCCGTGGACCGGCCGGGTCGGCGTCGAACCGGGCGACGCGGTGATCGCCCTCCAGGGCCGCGGCCGCCCGTCCGGCCCGCCGACACGGCCCCCGCAGGCCACCCCGACGCCGACCCCGCGGCCCCCGGACCCGACGCCCAGGCCAACGCCAACGCCCACACCGACCCCGACGCCGACCCCGACGCCCACGGACCCCCCGGACCCGACCCCCACACCCACCGGGAGCCAGACCCCGATCCCGCCCCAGGAGCCCTCTCCGGGCGGAACCGTTTCCCCCGACCCCTCGGGACCTTCGGGTCCCTGAGGCGGGGCGGGCGGACCGGGCGAGGGCCCCGGGCGGACCGGGCGAGGCCCGGGCGGGCCGGGCCGTCCTAGTACTCCCAGCGGTTCCGGTTGCCGTCCTCGCGGCAGTGGATGATGCGTCCGTTGCCGGCGTGCGTGGAGCGGCCCACGTCGGCGGCACGGCAGTACTGGCCGGCGTTGTAGCAGTTGCCCGCGTTCGAGACGATCTCGCAGGCCGCGGTCGGCTTGGCGTCGCCGGAGTCCCTGGGCGGAGGCAGCGAGGGGGAGACCGGAGGCTTCACCCGGGGCGGCGTGGCGGTGACCGCCGGCCGGGAGGAGGCCGGCGCCTTGGGCACCGCCGTCGCGGTGGCCGTGGCCTTGGCGGTGGCCGTGGGCGTGCCGCTCGCGGCCGCGGTGCCGGTCGGCGTCGCGGACACGAGCGGTGTGGCCTCAGGTGTCGGCGAGGCGGTGGCGGACGCGGTCGCGGTCGGCGAAGCGGACACCGGGCCGCCGGGACTGCCCGAATCCGCCGGCCCGCACGCGACGGCGACGCCGATCACCAGCAGCGAAGCCGCCGCCTGCCATATGCCCCGCACACTTCTGCGCACGATCCCCCAGCCCTCCCGGCCCAGCCCTCCAGGCCCCCGGGGGCCATCGGATCACCGGATCATAGGACCAGCCCGTTCGAGCCGGGGCCGAATCGGCGGAACCTGCCGGGGCAGGGCTTCGGATTCGGGTTCGTGCTCAGGCGGGGGGCGCCGGGTCGGCGGGGTGGGGCGCCATCGGCAGCAGCGAGGCGAGCCGCGCCTCGCACAGCTCGACCAGCACGTCGTAGGCGTCCTTGCCCATCAGCTCGGTGAGCTCGGCCCGGTACGAGACGTAGACCGGCTGACCGGCCCCGTGCGCCGACGTCGCCGAGGTGCACCACCAGTGCAGGTCGTGGCCGCCCGGGCCCCAACCGCGCCGGTCGTACTCGCCGATCGAGACCTGCAGCACGCGCGTGTCGTCGGGCCGGTCGATCCATTCGTACGTGCGCCGGATCGGCAGCTGCCAGCAGACGTCCGGCTTGGTCTCCAGCGGTTCGCGGCCCTCCCGCAGGGCCAGGATGTGCAGGGAGCAGCCCGCGCCGGCCGGGAAGCCGGGCCGGTTCAGGAAGATGCAGGCGCCCTTCCAGCGGCGGGTCTGCTTCTCGCCGTCGTCGTCGAACTGCGTCCAGCCCGTCTTCTCGCCGACGTCGTGGAACTCCCACAGGTCGGGGGTGAGGCGGGCCACGTGCTCCGCGACGCGCTTCTCGTCGTCCTCGTCGGAGAAGTGCGCGCCGAGCGTGCAGCAGCCGTCCTCGGCCCGGCCGGCCTTGATCCCCTGGCAGCCGCTGCCGAAGATGCAGGTCCAGCGCGAGGTCAGCCAGGTCAGGTCGCAGCGGAAGACCTGCTCCTCGTCGGCGGGGTCGGGGAACTCGACCCAAGCCCGGGGAAAGTCGAGCCCCTTCTCGTCGGGCTCGGCGGTCTTCTTCGTCTTGGCCTTCTTCGTATGTGGCACAAACCCAAGCGTAAGCGCCCCTTACCTCACCCATCCGCGTTCGGGCCAGTAGCGTTTCGCGTATGAGACTCGGTGTCCTTGATGTGGGTTCGAACACGATCCATCTGCTGGTGGTGGATGCGCACCCGGGTGCGCGCCCCCTGCCCGCGCACTCGCACAAGGTGGAACTTCGGCTGGCCCAGCTGCTCGACGAATCCGGCGCGGTGAGCCCGGAGGGCGTGGAGCGGCTGGTCTCGGTGATCGCCGGCGCGGTGATCGCGGCGGAGGACAAGGGCTGCGAGGAGGTGCTGCCGTTCGCGACCTCCGCGGTGAGGGAGGCGCCGAACGCCGACGAGGTGCTGGCGCGCGTGAAGGCCGAGACCGGCGTCGACCTGCAGGTCCTGAGCGGTGAGGACGAGGCCCGGCTGACCTTCCTGGCGGCCCGGCGGTGGTTCGGCTGGTCGGCGGGCAAGCTGCTGGTGCTGGACATCGGCGGCGGCTCCCTGGAGATCGCCTACGGCATCGACGAGGACCCGGACGCGGCGGTCTCGCTGCCGCTGGGCGCGGGGCGCCTCACGGCCGGCTGGCTGCCCGGCGACCCGGCGGAGGCGGCGGACGTCAAGGCGCTGCGGCGGCACGTGCGGGCGCAGATCGCGCGGTCGGTGGGCGAGTTCAGCCGCTTCGGCACGCCCGACCACGTGGTGGCCACGTCCAAGACCTTCAAGCAGCTGGCCCGGATCGCGGGCGCGGCGGGCTCGGCGGCCGGTCCGTACGTGCAGCGGGACCTGAGCCGCAAGGAGCTGGAGGAGTGGGTGCCGCGGCTGGCGGCGATGACGGCGGCCCAGCGGGCCGCCCTGCCGGGCGTCTCGGACGGCCGGGCCGGCCAGCTGCTGGCGGGCGCGCTGGTCGCGGAGGGCGCGATGGACCTGTTCGGCGTGGACCAGCTGGAGATCTGCCCCTGGGCCCTCCGCGAGGGGCTCATCCTCCGTCGCCTGGACCACCTGGGCTGACGCCCCCGGACGGGCCCGGTACCGCCGCCCGCCCGCCGAGGCGGGGGGCTCCGCCCCAAGGCGGTCCGGTGGTCGTCCGCGCTGCGGGTGCCGGCCTGGGCGCGGAGCGCCGGGCGAGGTGTGGGGCGGAGCCCCACGAGCGGGGGCCGGGGCCGCAGGCCCCGGTTTCGGGATGGGGGTCCCCCCGGACGGAGTCTGGGGGAGCGCGGGGTGGGGCAATGCTCCGCGCAGCGGCCCCGAAGCACCGCGACCGGACAGGCACGTGGCGAACCGGACAAGCCGCAGGTGCCGGCGCACGGACCGGACCAGGCCGGCATCGGAGCCGGCATCGGAGCCGGACCCGGACCCGGACCCGGACCCGGCCGGAAGCGGGAAGCGGCCCGCCGCGAGGCGATCGCCGGGGCGCGGGCCCCGGTTTTCCCCCGGGCGGGCCCCGCCGGCGGAGCGGCCCGTACGCTGTCCCCGTGGCAGAACCCGTCCGCATCCCGAACGCGAAGGTCGCGCTGAGCACTGCCTCGGTCTACCCCGAGTCCACTGCCACCGCCTTCGAGATCGCCGGCCGCCTCGGCTACGACGGCGTCGAGGTGATGGTCTGGACCGACCCGGTCAGCCAGGACGTGGAGGCGCTCCGCCGCCTGTCCGACTACCACCAGGTGCCCATCCTCGCCGTCCACGCCCCCTGCCTGCTGATCACCCAGCGCGTGTGGTCCACCGACCCGTGGACCAAGCTCCGCCGCGCCCGGGCGGCAGCCGAACGGCTCGGCGCGTCCACCGTCGTCGTGCACCCGCCGTTCCGCTGGCAGCGCCAGTACGCCCGCGACTTCGTCACCGGCATCTGGCGCATGGCCGACGAGACCGACGTACGTTTCGCCGTCGAGAACATGTACCCCTGGCGCTACCGCGACCGCGAGATGCTCGCGTACGCGCCGGAGTGGGACGTCACCAAGGACGACTACCGCCACTTCACCGTCGACCTCTCGCACACCGCCACGGCCCGTACCGACGCCACCGCCATGGTCGACCGGATGGGCGACCGGCTCGCCCACGTGCACCTCGCCGACGGGAACGGCTCCGCCAAGGACGAGCACCTCGTCCCCGGCCGCGGCACCCAGCCCTGCGCCGAACTGCTGGAACGCCTGGCGCTCGGCGGTTTCGACGGCCACGTCGTGATCGAGGTCAACACCCGCCGGGCCATGTCCTCCGCGGAGCGCGAGGCCGACCTCGCCGAGGCCCTCGCCTTCACCCGGCTGCACCTGGCCGCCACCGCCCCGAACGCACTCCGGCACCCCGCCGGCCGCACCGGCCCCGCCGCTCGCACCGACCCCGCGGAGCCCCCCGGCGGCTATGCCCCCTGGCGGGTGCCGCGCCCATGAGCACCCCCGCCGCCCCCGGCCCCGCCGGCGACGCACCGGAACCCTGGCGCCCCCGCCGCGGCCCGGGCCGTCCGCCCCGCGACGCCGCCGACGACGGCCCCAGCACGCAGGAACGCATCCGCCTCGCCGCCCGCGAGGTCTTCGCCGAACGCGGCTACGACAAGACCTCCGTACGCGGCATCGCCAAGGCCGCCGGCGTGGACCCGGCCCTGGTCCACCACTACTTCGGCACCAAGGACGACCTCTTCGCCGCCGCCGTCGAGGTCAGCATGGAACCCGCCCTCATCGTCCCCGTCGTGATCGGCGAGGGCCCCGAAGGCATCGGCGAACGCCTCGTCCGCTACTTCCTGGGCGTCTGGGAGAACCCGGTCACCCGCGCCCCGCTGCTCGCCGTCATCCGGTCCGCCCTCACCCACGAGGCCGCCGCCAAGGTGCTCCGGCAGCTGGTGCTGCGCCGCGTCCTGGAGCGGGTGGCGGCCGACCTCGACGTCCCCGACCCGACCTTCCGCGCCGAGCTCGCCGCCTCCCACATGGTCGGCATCGCCGTCCTGCGGTACGTCGTCCAGGTCGAGCCGCTCGCGTCCGCGGACCCGGAGGCCATCGTCGAACTGGTGGCCCCCACCCTCCAGCGGTACCTGACGGAACCCTGACCGAAGACTGACCCTCCCGTCCCGGGATCCGGACACCTTGTCCGTATCGCGATCAGGAGGCGTAGCCTCGTAGTGAGCAACGTCCATACTCATGGGGAGCTGAACCCGATGCCCGAGCTGAGGTCCCGCACCGTCACCCACGGCCGCAACATGGCTGGCGCGCGCGCCCTGATGCGCGCCTCGGGCGTAGCGAGCGAGGACATCGGGAAGCCGATCATCGCGGTCGCCAACTCCTTCACCGAGTTCGTGCCCGGCCACACCCACCTCGCCCCCGTCGGCCGGATCGTCTCCGACGCCATCCGCGCCGCCGGCGCCATCCCCCGCGAGTTCAACACCATCGCGGTCGACGACGGCATCGCCATGGGCCACGCCGGCATGCTCTACTCCCTGCCCTCCCGCGACCTGATCGCGGACAGCGTGGAGTACATGGTCGAGGCGCACTGCGCCGACGCCCTGATCTGCATCTCCAACTGCGACAAGATCACCCCCGGCATGCTGATGGCCGCCATGCGCCTGAACATCCCGGTGGTCTTCGTCTCCGGCGGCCCGATGGAGGCCGGCCAGGCCACCCTGGTCGACGGCACCGTCCGCAAGCTCGACCTGGTCGACGCGATGGTCAGCGCGGTCAGCGAGAACGTCTCGGACGAGGACATCCTCCGCATCGAGGAGAACGCCTGCCCGACCTGCGGTTCGTGTTCCGGCATGTTCACCGCCAACTCGATGAACTGCCTCGCCGAGGCCATCGGCCTGGCCCTCCCCGGCAACGGCTCGGTCCTCGCCACCCACACCGCGCGCCGCGCCCTCTACGAAGAGGCCGCCCGCACCATCGTCGAGATCACCAAGCGCCACTACGAGCAGGACGACCACTCCGTCCTGCCGCGCAACATCGCCTCCCGCCAGGCCTTCGAGAACGCCATGGCCCTCGACATCGCGATGGGCGGCTCGACCAACACGATCCTCCACCTCCTCGCCGCCGCCCAGGAGGCCGGCCTGGACTACGACCTGAAGGACATCAACGAGGTCTCGCGCCGCGTCCCGTGCCTGGCCAAGGTCGCGCCGAACGTCGCGCCCGGCGGCACGTACTACATGGAGGACGTGCACCGCGCCGGCGGCATCCCCGCCATCCTCGGCGAGCTGCACCGCGGCGGCCTGCTCAACAAGGACGTCACCACGGTCCACTCCACCAACCTGGAGGACTGGCTGGCCAAGTGGGACGCCCGCTCCGGCACCGCCACCGACGAGGCGATGGAGCTGTGGCACGCGGCCCCCGGCTGCGTCCGTTCCGCCAGCGCCTTCTCGCAGTCCGAGCGCTGGGAGACCCTGGACCTGGACGCCGAGGGCGGCTGCATCCGCTCCGTCGAGCACGCGTACTCCAAGGACGGCGGCCTCGCCGTCCTCAAGGGCAACCTCGCCGAGGACGGCTGCGTCGTGAAGACCGCCGGCGTCGACGAGTCCATCTGGACCTTCGAGGGCCCGGCCGTGGTCTGCGAGTCGCAGGACGAGGCCGTCGAGAAGATCCTCTCCAAGAAGGTCACGCACGGCGACGTCGTCGTCATCCGCTACGAGGGCCCCAAGGGCGGCCCCGGCATGCAGGAGATGCTCTACCCGACCTCCTTCCTGAAGGGCCGCGGCCTGGGCAAGACCTGCGCCCTGGTCACCGACGGCCGCTTCTCCGGAGGCACCTCGGGCCTCTCCATCGGCCACGCCTCCCCGGAGGCGGCCTCGGGCGGCACCATCGCCCTGGTCGAGAACGGCGACCGGATCCGCATCGACATCCCGAGCCGCTCCATCGAGCTGCTGGTCGACGAGGAGACCCTGGCCGCCCGCCGCGAGGCCCTCGGCGGCGTCTACGCCCCCAAGGACCGGGAACGCCAGGTCTCCGCGGCCCTGCGCGCCTACGCGGCCATGGCCACCAGCGCCGACAAGGGCGCCGTACGCGACGTCTCGAAGCTGGGCTGACCGGCGGCCGGGCCCGTCCCGCTTCCCCGGTTTCCCGCGAACCCCGCCGTCCACCCCGGACCGGCGGGGTTCGCCGTCCCCGCCGCACCTCACCAGCGCCCGGGATCCCCCGCGTCGACGGCGAACACCGACCCGTCGGGCGCCGCCCCGAACACCCGCCCGCCGGCGACGACCGGCGCGGGCAGGGCCATCGTGTACGTCTGCCCCGCCACCATCCGGGGCTTCGTCTGCCCCAGCAGCCGGCCCGCCCGTGCGTCCACGGCCAGCAGCCGGCCGTCCATGGCCAGCAGGAACACCCGGCCGTCGGCGAAGACGGGGGCGGAGACCAGCGAGGCGCCCGTCTGCAGCCGCCAGCTCTCGCCGTCCGGTCCCACGGCCACCAGCGTGCCCGTGGTGCCGGCCGCGTAGACCAAGCCGTCGGGACCGACGGCCGCCTCCGCGTCCTGCAGCGGCACTGCGAGGGCGGTCCGCCGGACGGTGCGGTCGCCCTGGTCGACCCGGACCACCGCAGTGGTCCTCGACCGGGCGTCCTTGGCCAGCAGGACCAGCGAGTCCTGCGTCGCCCCGGCGGGTTCGACCACCCCGGGCACCCGGACCGTCCACAGGGCCGACCCGTCCGCCGGATCGATCGCCTGCACCTGGGTCGAGGAGCCGTCCGTGCTGCGCGTGGCGGCGTAGAGCGTCGGACTGCCGGCACGGCCCCGGCCGCCGTCGGGACGCGTGAGCCACACGGACCCGGGACCGCCCACGTGCCGGCTCCACCGCTGGGCGCCGGAGCCGGCATCGAGGCCGGTGACCGCGCCGTCCACGGTCGCGATCAACAGGTGTGCACCGGCGGGCAGGACACGGCCGCCCACCGGCACGTCACGCTTCCACCGCTGACCGCCCGTTGCCGGATCGAGGGCCCGCACGGTGTTCGCGCCCTCAGGGGCGACCAGGACCGGCCCGCCGCCCGTCAGGGGCGCACCGCTTCCCGTCCCGGGGATCCCGGACGGGGGCCCGGGCACGGTCCACCGCGTGGTGCCGTCCGCCGGCTCCAGCCGCGCCGCGAGCGTCCCCGCAGCCGAGCAGTACAGGCCCCCGGACGCCCAGGAGCAGGCGGGGACCCCGCCCGTCGTCCCCCGGCCGCCGAGGGTGACGGCCCACGGAGCGGACCGCTTCGCCGAGCGCCCGGCGGGTGCCTCCGCCCGGCCGGAAGGGTCCGGGCCCGTCCCGGACCACAGGTATCCGCCCACCGCGCCGCCGACCAGCAACAGTCCCACCGCCAGCGAGAGCACCAGCCGCCGCTTCCGCCCCCGCCCGCCCGGCCCGCCAGGAGCGGGGGACGGACCTTCCGGGGGCTGCACCCGCTGGTGCGTGACCTCCTCGGCCGGGGCGACGCTCTCGGCGGCGACCGGCCTGCGCGGCTGCGGTATGAACGCCCGGGTGTCGTCGGAGGTCGCGTACGCCGCCTCGCGCAGCGCCACGATCAGCTCGTCCGCCGACGGCCGCTCCGCCGGCTCCTTCGCCAGACAGCGCTCGATGATCGGTTCCAGCCGGGCCGGCACACCGCTCAGCTCCGGCTCGTCGTGCACCACCTGGTACGCCACGATGTACGGGCTGTCGGAGTCGAAGGGCCCCCGCCCGGTCGCCGCGTGCACCAGCACGGACCCCATCGCGAACACGTCCGCGGCCGGCCCGACTTCCCGCGGCCGCTGGAACTGCTCCGGGGCCATGAACGGCGGAGTCCCGATCAGCTTGCCGGTCTCCGTCCGCAGCTCGCTGTCGTACGGGCGGGAGATGCCGAAGTCGATGACCTTCGGCCCGTCGGCCGCCATCAGCACGTTGCTGGGCTTGAGGTCCCGGTGCACCACGCCGGCCCGGTGGATGTCCCGCAGCGCCTCGGCCAGACCGGCCCCCAGCCGCGCCACCTCGGGCCCGTCCAGCACCTGTTCCCGCACCCGCTCGGCGAGCGTCGGCGCGTCGATGAACAAGGTGGCCATCCAGGGCCGCTCGGCGTCGGGGTCGGCGTCCACGACGGGCGCGGTGAACGCTCCGCTCACCCGGCGCGCGGCGGCGATCTCCTGCCGGAACCGCGCCCGGAACTCCGGATCCACGGCGTGCTCGGCGTGCACGACCTTCACGGCGAGTTTCAGGCCGGAGGCGGAATCGGCCAGATGCACGACGCCCATGCCGCCGGACCCGAGCACGGTTTTCAGCCGGTACTGCCCGGCGTACTCAGGGAATTCGGCTTGCTCCGCCCGCACCGACCGCATGGCCCACCACCCCCGCCGGAGCCTAGTCGATGGCCCGTACGAATCCCCTGGGTCCTGCTACCCTGCGCGAGTTGCGAGCCGGAGGGCTCGACGGGGGGAGTCACACATGTCGGTGGAGAACGGGTCGGTCCGGGCGGAAGGCGCCTCCGCGGACACGGCTTTCGAGTCATATCCGGTGGCCCCCGGCTATCAGGTCAACGTCCGCAGCGGACCGGGCACGAACTACTCCGTCGTCAGGGTGCTGACCTCCGGCGCATGGGTCACCATCCGCTGCCAGTGCCCCGGCACCAACGTCTCCGGCCCCTACGGCACGACCAACATCTGGGACTGCATCGGCAACGGCCAGTTCATCTCGGACGCGTACGTCAAGACCGGCAGCGACGGCTACGTCGCCAACCGCTGCGGCTGAGTCGAGCCGCCGGCCTGCCGGGCCGCCTACTCCGCCGAGCCGCCGACGCCGCCGAGCCGTCCGGCACCCGGACGGCTCCGGTCGCTCCCGCCCCGGCGGGGGATAATCGCAGACGTGAGCGACGAGCAGCAGCACGAGCAGGCCAAGGCGGCCCCCGCAGGCCCCCGCCCGGAGCCGATCAAGTTCTTCGGCACCACCTGGGTGAACCACGACGACGGCTACGCCCTGCGCCGCGCCGGCATGGCCGCCGGCTCGCTCGTCACCGCGATCGCGAGCGCCTACCTGCTCCGCCTCGCCTACGAGGGCCTGGAGATCGGCAACGTCGGCTCCTTCCTCTCCATCTCGGTCGTCGTCCTCTTCGCGATCTCCAGCTCCATCGCGTTCTTCAAGACCTGGGAATCCTTCAAGCGCCGCCCGGCGCCGTCCTCCGACGAGGCGTCCCTCAAGGGCCTCAAGCTCATCGGTTTCATCGGCTCGCTCATCGCTTACTTCCTGCGCTGCCTGCAGGAAGCCCCCGGCGAGGCACTGCACCGCGCCGAGTACGAGAAGGCCCTCGCCGACCACACCCGCCGCCGCAGCGCCCGTACCGGCAACCCGGCCGCCCGCCGCCCCAAGCGCAAGAAGTAGTCCGGCCCGGGGGGCCACCGCCACCGAACCCGGGCATCACCGCCATCGAACACGTCAACGCCCTTGACGCCCGGCACCGCCAGGTCCAATATTCATCACATGATGAATAACGAGGGCGGTCAGCCGCTCGAACCCCCCGACCCGCTCGAACCCCCCGACGGCCCACCCGCCGTCCGCGCCCGCGCCCTGACCGTCCGCCGCGGCACCGGCCGCGCCCTCCACACCGTCCTCGACGGCATCGACTTCGACGTCCCCCGCGGCCGCATCACCGGCCTCCTCGGCCCCTCCGGCTGCGGAAAGACCACCCTCATGCGCGCCGTCGTCGGCACCCAGGCCCACGTCACCGGCACCCTCGACGTCCTCGGCCACCCCGCCGGCCACCCCGTCCTCCGCTCCCGCATCGGGTACGTCACCCAGGCCCCGTCCGTCTACGACGACCTCACCGTCCGGCAGAACCTCGACTACTTCGCCGCCGTCCTCAACCCCGGCCGCGCCGCCGCCGGCATCCGCCGCGCCGACGTCGACCGGGCCATCGCCGACGTGGACCTCGCCACCCACGCCAACGCCCTCGCCGGCCGGCTCTCCGGCGGTCAGCGCAACCGCGTCTCCCTCGCCGTCGCCCTGCTCGGCACCCCCGAACTCCTCGTCCTCGACGAACCCACCGTCGGCCTGGACCCCGTACTCCGCCGCGACCTGTGGAACCTCTTCCACGAGATCGCCCGCACCCGCGGCACCACCCTCCTCGTCTCCTCGCACGTCATGGACGAGGCCGAGCGCTGCCACGACCTGCTCCTCATGCGCGAGGGCCGCATCCTGGCCCACGACACCCCGGACGCCCTCCGCGCCCGCACCCGGTCCGAGACCGTCGAGGCCGGCTTCCTCCACCTCGTCGACGAGGCGAACCTCCGCTCCCGGGAGCCGCAGCCATGACCACGACACACCCCGCCGGCACACCGGCGATCAGCCCGGCCCGCACCACCGCCACCGCCGCCCGCGTCCTGCGCCAGCTCCGCCACGACCCCCGCTCCATCGCCCTGATGCTCGCGGTCCCCGTCCTGATGCTGACGCTCCTGCGCTACGTCTTCGACGGCAGCCCCCGCACCTTCAACGGCATCGGCGCCAGCCTCCTCGGCATCTTCCCGCTGATCACGATGTTCCTCATCACCTCCATCGCCACCCTCCGGGAACGCACCTCGGGCACCCTCGAACGCCTCCTCGCCATGCCGCTGGGCAAGGCCGACCTCATCGCCGGCTACGCCCTCGCCTTCGGCAGCCTCGCCGTCCTCCAGTCCCTCCTCGCCACCGGCACCGCCCTCTGGGTCCTCGGCCTCGACGTCATCGGCTCCCCCTGGCTGCTGCTGCTCGTCGCCCTGCTCGACGCACTCCTCGGCACCGCCCTCGGCCTCTTCGTCTCCGCCTTCGCCGCGTCCGAGTTCCAAGCCGTCCAGTTCATGCCGGCCGTGATCTTCCCCCAGCTGCTGCTGTGCGGCCTCTTCGCCGCCCGCAGCACCATGCAGCCGGTCCTGGAGGCCATCTCGAACGTCCTCCCCATGTCCTACGCGGTCGACGGCATGAACGAGGTCCTCACCCACACCGACATGACCGCCGACTTCGTCCGCGACGCCCTCGTGGTCGCCGGCTGCGCCCTGCTCGTCCTCGCCCTCGGCGCCGCCACCCTCCGCCGCCGCACCGCCTGACCGGCCCACCACCCGACCGCCCGACCGGCCCACCGGCCCGTCTGACCACGCATCGGACAGCCCGTCCCCGACCCCCACCCGAGTGCGAGGATGAGGCCGTACGACCGTTCAAGACTTTCGGCGAGGTGAGCCCGAATGACCCAGACAGTCGCAGTCCTCGGCACCGGCAAGATCGGCGAGGCCCTGCTCAGCGGCATGATCCGGGGAGGCTGGCCCGCCTCGAAGCTGCTGGTCACCGCCCGCCGCCCCGAGCGCGCCGAGGAACTGCGCACCCGCTACGGAGTCGAGGCCGTCACCAACGCCGAAGCCGCCAAGCGCGCCGACACCCTCATCCTCACCGTCAAGCCGCAGGACATGGGCAAGCTCCTGGAGGAACTCGCCCCCCACGTCCCCGCCGACCGCCTCGTCATCAGCGGCGCCGCCGGCATCCCCACCTCCTTCTTCGAGGAACGGCTCGCCCCCGGCACCCCCGTCGTGCGCGTCATGACCAACACCCCCGCCCTCGTCGACGAGGCCATGTCCGTCATCTCCGGCGGCAGCCACGCCTCCGCCGCCGACCTCTCCCACACCGAGGAGATCTTCGGCGGCGTCGGCAAGACCCTCCGGGTCCCCGAGTCCCAGCAGGACGCCGCCACCGCGCTCTCCGGCTCCGGCCCGGCGTACTTCTACTACCTCGTCGAAGCCATGACCGACGCCGGCATCCTCCTCGGCCTGCCGCGCGCCCAGGCCCACGACCTCATCGTCCAGGCCGCCGTCGGCGCCGCCGTGATGCTCCGCGACAGCGGTGAGCACCCGGTCAAGCTCCGCGAAGCCGTCACCTCCCCGGCCGGCACGACCATCAACGCCATCGTCGAGCTGGAGAAGCACGGGGTACGGGCCGCCCTCATCGCCGCCCTCGAAGCCGCCCGCGACCGCAGCCGCGCACTCGCCTCCGGCAACAGCTGACGCCAGGGGCCCCGCACCGCGGGGCCCCTCCGCCTCCTCCCCGGGAGTCGAGCTCCTTCGGGGAGCCGAGCTCCTTCAGGGAGCGAGCAGCCCGATCGCCTCGTACGCCCGGTCCACCACCGGCCGCGCCAGCCCCCGGGCCCGTTCCGCCCCGGCCCGCAGCACCCGCTCCACCGCGGCCGGATCCGCCGCCAGCTCCGCGTGGCGCTCGCGCACCGGCCGCAGCACCTCGACCACCGCCTCCGCGACGTCCCGCTTCAGCGCGCCGTAGCCCTCGTACCCCTCGGCCAGCCGCTCCGGATCCCCGCCGGTACAGGCCGCCAGGACGTCCAGCAGATTCGCGGCCCCCGGCCGCGCCGCCCGGTCGTACACGACCCCGCCCTCGTTGTCGGTGACCGCCCGCATCACCTTCCGCACCACCGTCTCCGGCTCGTCGAGCAGATAGACGATGCCCGGTCCGGAGTCGTCGGACTTCCCCATCTTCGAGGTCGGGTCCTGCAGGTTCATCACCCGCGCGGCCACCGGCGGAAGCGTCGCCCGCGGCACCGTGAACGTGTGCCCGTACCGCTGGTTGAACCGCACCGCCAGGTCCCGGGTCAGCTCGACGTGCTGCCGCTGGTCCTCGCCGACCGGCACCTCGTCCGTCCCGTACGCGAGGATGTCCGCGGCCATCAGCACCGGATAGGTCAGCAGCGACAGCCGCACCTGCTCCCCGGAGGTCCGCGCCTTCGCCGTCTTCTCCTTGTACTGCACCATGCGGCGCAGCTCTCCGTCCGAAGCGGTGCACTCCAGTACGTACGCGAGCCGGGTGTGCTCGTCCACGTGGCTCTGCGCGAAGAGCGTGCACCGCTCCGGGTCCAGCCCCGAGGCCAGCAGCAGCGTCGCCGCCTGCCGGCTCAGCCGCCGCACCCGCGCCGGATCGTGCTCCACGGTCAGCGCGTGCAGGTCCACGACGCAGAACAGTCCGTCGTCGGGCGCCGCGACCCACTGCCGTACGGCGCCCAGATAGTTGCCCAGTGTCATGTGCCCGGTCGGCTTGATCCCGCTGAAGACCCTTGCCATGTCCGTTCCTGTTCCCTGTCGTCGTCGGTGGCCGCCTTGAATTGCCCGGGCGACCGACTGCCGGAGGGCAGAAACACGAACGGCCGCCGAGGCGGCGGCCGTGGAGCGCATGCGTGCTCGTATCGGGGGTCGGCCGCCGTCAGGCGGCCCACCAGCGAAGGCTGAGCGCGTACGCATGCGTGGTCATGCGGGCCAGGCTAGCCCCGTGGGCCGGCTCCCGCACGGGGATTGCCGTACGGGGATCGCCAGGGCACAGGGACGGCCGGGTGCCCTGCCAGGCGGGGGTTGACACAGGCGTCCGAGGTCCGTAAGGTTCTTCGAGTTGTCCGACGTGAGCGCCGACTGCGGTCGGTCCCCGGACAGCCATTCCGCAACACTCATTCGAACGAACGACGCACTTTGTCGTCTCGTTTTCATGCGTATTTGCGAATGAGGAATCCGTGTCCGAGAGGCACAGCCGCCGATTAGGTCGGGGGCAAGGAATCCGCTAAGGTCTCACCTTGTCGGAACGGCCCAACGGGCCAGGAAGACAAGCCCGCTGACTGGGAGTCAGGCCCGAAAGGATCTGATAGAGTCGGAAACGCCGGAAGGGAAAAGCGCGAAAGCGCCGGAACCGGAAAGCACCGAGGAAATCGGGTCCGAAAAGATCTGATAGAGTCGGAAACGCAAGAACGAAGGAAGCGCCCGGAGGAAAGCCCGAGAGGGTAAGTACAAAGGA
>NZ_JBFBGR010000055.1:0-34564 GCF_040684755.1 Streptomyces sp. NPDC089799
CGCGGCTTCTTCTTCGGCATGTCATCCATCATGGACATCCCTCCCCAGGCGTGAGCCCAGATCTCCGATGTCCGCCAAACCGAAGCAACCTCACTGGAGTTCCAGCGCCATGGTGTGTTCGTGGCTGTAGCGGCGCGCGCTGTCGATCGAGACGGCGGCTCGGCTGGCCAGCGCCTGGAGCGTGGCGAGGTCGTTGTCGTCAAAGGGCCGCGAAGCGCCGGCCCGGCCCAGAATGACGACGCCGACCGGGCGTCCTGCAGTGATCAGCGGAGTGATGAGAAGTGAGTGGATGCCGGCCGCACGGAAGAGCTTGGTCCGTTCGGGGGTCACGGTCACCTTCTGGAACAGCTCGTCCGAGGCCAGATTGCCCAGCCACGGCCGCCCGCTGTCCAGGCAGTGGCGTGTCGCGACGCCACGGGGAACGTCGACGTACGGTCCTGGTCCGCCCATCTGGTGCAGCACCCATTCCATCCCGGGGAGCGCTGCGCCCCCCGTCTTGCGCAGCCGAAGGAAACCGGGAGGCGGCGGGGGAGCACCGGTGAAGTCGTCTTCGACGATTCCCACCACGGCCATGTCGGCGAGCGAGGGGGCCAGGAAGTCGACCAGCTCCTGGCAGGTGGTTTCGATGTCGAGTGTCGTGCCGACGCGCGCGGCTGCGGCATCCAGCAGAGCAAGCCGCTGATGTGCGGTCTCCAGATCGCTCACGTAACGGCGCAGATTGCTGATCTCCACCCCGATCCCGCACAGACGGGCGTCCTGTCCCGGTACATCCACCCGGTGATAGACCGCTCGCCAGAGCCTCTGCCCCAGTGGCGAGGCGACCTCTGTCGTTCCTGCAATGGTTGCCTCCCGAGGTTGCCCGTCTGCGAGTACCTCGAACAGGACCTCGTCCGGGCTCTGGAGGTCCGGCAGCACCTCCTCCAGCGTTCGTCCCAGGAACGCGGTGGCGGGCACGCCGCTGACTCCGACCCATGCCGGGTTGACGTACAGATGCCGCAGCTGTGCGTCGAGAACGACGATGGGGGCCAAGGTCCCCTCTACAAGCTGACGCGCCGGAAGGCCACCACCCTCCGGAAGAGGCCACTGCATGGGGCCTTCACCGTTCACAAATTCCCTTTCGCTGTCTTCCCCGGAGCCAATGCATACCCCGTCGGCGAAGTGACCTCTCGCGGTGAGGCTGGGTGCGTGAACCATCGGTTTCGGCGGTGTACGGCGGCGATCGTGTCGGCGAGGGTCTGTGGAAGTGCGTCCCCGTCGACCACGACGGTGCCGCTCGGCGCCAGGATGCGCCGACCGTCCCGTCCACCAGGTCCTCTGCGGCGCCTGCGGACCACCTGCTCTGCGCGACGAACCCCCGGTTGCCACGCCGGGAGAGTTGCGCACTCTTCTCCATGCCCTGGCAGCCGACTACGCCCGGAACCGCGCCTGGACCGCAGACAGGCAAGCCGGGGGGCAGTGGGCCGGCGACGGAGGCGGCTGGGCGAACGCCTCGCTCGCCGGGTTCCTGGAATCCTGGGAAATCTGGCTGAGCTCCTGGCTCGGTAGGCCACGGCATCCCTCGGCCGTTCCGCCGATCGAACCGGTGACCTGGGAGTCGGTCGCCTTTCAGCTTGGTGCGGCCCGCGTCCACGAATGACATCGCCGAGGCCGTGCTGTATCAGCCCTACCCGATGCGGTGCGGTCCGCTCCGCACACCGTCCGCAGCGGAGACGCCGTACCGCTGACGGCGGGGTCGGTGCACCTGTCGAAAATCTGGTACGACTCGCCGGGCAGCTCTACCGCCGGTGGCTGCTGCCTCATGACTGCCCGGTGCGGCGGCGTCAGGAGCGCCGGGCGGAAGCGTTTCGCGCGGCGAGCGTGACCTCGGCCATTTCCCTGAGGTCCGTGGCGTCGGCAGCCAGGAACGTGAGGTGACCGTGCAGACCGGCTGCCGGCAGTGAAGGTCGAGCGTCTCGCGGCTGCGGGCCTGGTCAAACGCCGAGGCAGGGTACGTACCGGCTCGACCCACGTGGTGGCGGCAGTACGACGCCTCAACCGGGGCGGACTGGTTGCCGAAACGCCTCGGGTGGCTTGGAAGAGCTCGTGGTCCGAGGCGAGGAATGGCCGGCCGGGCTCGTCACCGCGGACTGGGGGTGATCGCTACACCCGCCCGGTCCGCTATGACGGGCTCCCCCTGATCGCCTACGTCCTGTGCTGCCTGCCGTCGAGGTCCTCCGGCAGGCCGAGCTCGGCCGGCCATTCGCCGTAGGTGCCGTCCGGGACGTCGGCCATGACCGCAGACGGGAACGCGGCACATTGGCCTAGACCTATTGTGTGGCCTGGTCCGTGACGGTACGTTCATGTCCGGCTGCGCAGCCTGTACGTACCGCACCACATCGCATCGTCAGGCACTCTGCCGGGCATCCCCGGCATTTTCAGGAGGACATGCCATGTACCGCCGCACCGCAGCCGCCCTCGCCACCGCCGTCACTGCCGGAGCCCTCGCGCTCGGCGCCGCGGGCGCTGCCGAGGCCGTCCCCGGCCCCGGCTTCTACGCCCGCAGCAACCACGCCTCGTACACCGAATGCGTGGCCGCCGGCCGGGCCGGCTACAACATCTGGGGCCCCATCTTCTTCTGCGAGCCCTTCAGCCCGGCCCGCCCGGACATCATCACCCTCTGGGTCCGCTACTGACCCACGCGGCCGCCCCGGGCCGACACGGGGCCGGCCGTACGGCAGTTGCGCAGCACCATGCCCCGCACCACCAGCCGGCAGCACCGCCCGGGTCCGCGTCCCGGGACGGTGGGCCGCCCCGACGCCCGCCAGGCCCCGTGACGGTGGAGGGGGTGGTGGTTGGTGACGGCCGCGGCGATCTCCTCGCGGTCCACTCCGCCAACACGCCCTGGCGGTTCGACGGCACCGGCAACGGCACCTTCCAGGCCCGCGTGCAGGTCAACGGTGCCGGCTGGGCGTCCGGCCGAGGGCCGGGAGGGTTCGGTAGGCGGCTGCCATGGGGGAGGAGCCAATGGTGACGTAGTCGTGGATGCCGGCGAGGTAGTCGTCGCGTTCGACGAGGCCGTCGCCGTCGGTGTCGAGGTCGTCGAAAGCTTGGCCGGCATCCGCCTCGGCGTTGCTGGACGCCACCCGCAGCCGGGTGAACTCCTCGCGGGTGAGCCGGCCGTCGCCGTCGCGGTCGGCGACGTCGAAGAGTGAGCCGAGGGCAGGTCGACAGGACCGTTCGAATGCGTCGTGTCCGGCCCAGGTGCGGTACTCCTCGAACGTGACCCGCCCGTCGTGGTCGGCGTCCATGTCCGCGAAGACTTCCTCGTGCGCGGCGCGTGCCGTGTGCACCACGGGGTCATCGGCGCCCCGGCCCATGGCCGCCGCCGCGCGGTCGACCCGCTCGAGGTACTCCGTGCGGGAGATGGCGCCGTCGCCGTCCCTGTCGAGCATGGCGAAGATGCGCTGCTTGGCTGTGTCGGTCATGGTGGCGGTGGCTCGCTCGGGCACGGTCTGCTTCCTGTCTGCTGCGGGGCGTTTGTGGGGGATGACACCGCCAAGATCATCACGTTCGCCCGTCGGCCGGTCTCCGGCCCGCCCGACGCTCACCCGAAATGCTTGCGCGGCCGCCGAGCATGCACTGGTCACCCTTGAGTGTCCGTCGGACCCGTGTCCGTCGGACCCGTGTCCGTCGGACCCGTGTGCGGCGGACCCGGGGCGGGCCCTGCCACCGGAGCGGTGGGACTGCCCTCGCCGTGTCCTCGTTCCATCCGTGCGACCAGCAACGACACCCCCGCCCTCCGCGAGGCCGACGGCCGACAGCCCGGCAAACCGCGGCTGCGTGCCCTCGTGGACGAACTCACCGAACCCAGTACCGGCTTCGCCCGGCTGTGGCGCACCCACACCGTGCGCGGCAAGACCCGGGCGGCCCGAGACTTCCGTCCCCCGGCGTAGGCTCTCTGCACCTGACCCACCACGCTTTTGGCGTACGCGAGGCTCCCGGGCGGCAACTGAGCGTCCACCACGCTGCCCCCGGCAGCCCGAGCGCCCAGGCCCTCTGCCTCCTCGGCACCGGTACACCCCCGTCGCCCCGGTCCTCCGCCCGGCGCTGACCGCCCTCGCCACCAGGTCTGACACTCCCCACCCGACCGCCTCGCCCCAGCAGCCGATCCAACGATCCGGTGATCGGAAACCGAAATGGGTCGGCCCGGCCCGGATCGTAGTCTGGCTTCCGTTCTGAGCCCTCGGCCGGCGTCAGGCCGGGGGGACCAGGCGGTTCTCGTGGGCGAAGACCACGGCCTGGATCCGGTCGCGGAGTTCCAGCTTGAGCAGGATCCGCCCCAGATCCGGCGAGGGGAGAGCGCGGCCCTTGCCGACCGTGCGCAACCGGGCCCAGTCGACCTCGGGGTGTGCCCCGGGGCAGGTCGTCGACGTGCCCGGCGGCGAAGTGCAGGACGTCGACGGCGCCGGCCTTGCTCGCGCCGAACCGGACCCGTCCCCAGGAGACCGGAGCGATCCGGCCCAGGCGGTGCATCCACTCGGAATCGACTCGGCGTACGCCGAGCCGGGCGGTGGCCTGCTCGGTTCGTATCACTCATGGTGAACCTGTGGGAGGCGCGCGCGTGATGACGCACAGGCAGGAACCAAAGGCCGTCGACAGCGGTCGCTTCCTGGATCGTCGAGCCTTCACCCTCACCCCGGGCTGAGCACCCTTCCGCCCGGGTCGGAAACGTTTCGGCTTCGTCCCTTCGGGCGGAACCCGGGTCCGAGGTGCGGACGGGGGACCGCACCTGCTGGCACGATGCGTCAGCGAATGATCCCTTGCTTCGCACTTGCCCGGTTCGTGCGCCAGTGGGGGATTCGCGTGCACGCGGGAGGCAGAATGCCGAGCTCCACCCCACCAACCCCCACCCCACCATCCTCCCCCCGACCTTCCACCGGCCCGGCCGCTCCGCCGTCATCCCGGTGGTCCGCCCGGCGTTGTCTCGGACGGCGCCTGGTCGCGGCCGCCGCGGCGACCGCCCTGCTCGTGCCCGGCCTGTGGCTGATGCCCGGGCTACCGGCCCCGGCCGCGGCCGCCGCCCCGCCGCCGCTGGGCATGACCGTCACCGTGAGGCTGGACTGGTTCGAGCGCTTTGAGGTCCCGGACGACGGCATCGACGAGGAGGGCGAGTTCTATCCGGAGGTGAAGATCGGGGACAACGCGCTCCAGACGGGCCGGGTCGTCTCCGACGACGCCTTCCACGCCAGCACCATCCCGAACCCGTGGGTCTTCACGCAGCAGGTCACCCTCTCCGGGACCCAGACCACGTTCCCCGTCGGCATCCAGATCAAGGACGAGGACGGCGGGGCGAACTTCGCGGACGACCGGATGGACATCAGTCCGCAGAACCAGGACATCGACCTCAACCTCACGTACAACGCCCTCAATGACACCTGGACCGGCGACTCGCTCGCCTACGGGTTCATCCCCCCGGACCCGCCGTGCCTCGACCGCGACGGGAACCCACAGGGCCAGGTGTGCGCCATCGGCGACGGCGACCCGAACTTCCCCAACGACGGTGACGGCAAGCGGGCCGCGGTCGGCGTGACCATCACCACCAGCAAGCACAGCGACGCCGACCAGGACGGCATCGCCGACCGGTACGAGCGCTTCGGCGTGCGCAACCCGGACAATTCGATGGCCGTCGACCTGCCGGCCCTCCAAGCGGACCCGCTGCACAAGGACGTCTTCGTCGAACTCGACCACTCGGCGGGATCGCAGCCATCCCATGAGGCGATCCAGACGGTCGAGCACGCCTTCGCGGCGGCCCCGCTGTCCAACCCGGACGGTGCGGACGGCATCACCCTGCACGTCGACTCCGGCGGCCTGCACGACACGACGGCCATGGAGGGCCCGCCCGAAGGCACCTGCACCGACGGACTGGACAACGACGGCGTCAACGGGGCGGACGGCGCCGATCCGAACTGCAACGACCGCGAACTCGGCGTCGAGGACTTCAGGGCCACCTGCGACAACGGCATCGACGACGACACGGACGGCAGGCCGGACGCCCAGGACCCGGACTGCATCGTCGGCGACGACCTCGGGGGCGGCAACCCGATCGCGTTCCCGCTGGGCAACTGCGGACACGACGCGGACTACCGCGACACGAAGGCGCGCAACATGCAGCTGCTGCGCCAGAAGGTGTTCAACTACGTCCTCTACACCACCCAGGACGTCGACACCGACGGCGCCGGCCCCGACACCGGGTGCGGCATCGGCGGCCTGGGCAGCATCGGCGGGACGGACATCGTCCTCTACCGCACCGACGCCGGGGCCCTCATGCACGAGCTCGGCCACAACCTCGGGCTCGACCACGCGGGCACGGACGCGTACCCGAACTGCAAACCCAACTACGTGAGCGTGATGAGCTACTCCATGACCGGGGGCATTCCGCGCGTGGGCGGCGGAACGGTCGTCGACTTCTCCCCGGCACGCATCACCCTGTTCGGCCGGCCTCCAGGCCCGAACGCGCCCGGCCGCTCCACGGCGGTACTGCCCGAACTCCATGAGGACGACCTCCACGAGAACCGCGTGCTCGACCCGAACGACGGCGTGAACCAGTTCGTCTTCTCGGACGGCGCGCGTGCCATGCGCACCGTTCCCCTGAACCAGAACCCGGACTGGAACGGCGACAACCCGACGGGCTTCGGCGACGACGGCGATGCGAAGCAGATCGTCAACATCGACGCGACCGGACCGGCCGACTGCGCGAACAACACCACCAACGAGACGCTCAAGGGCCACGACGACTGGGACCGGGTCAAGACCTTCATGCCGACCCGGTTCCCGGTGGCCGGCGGAGCGCCGTCCGTGAGCGAGAACCCGTCCTTCCCGACCGCTGAGGAGGACGCTCGGATCCGCGGCCTGCGCAACACCACCGACCTCGCCCTGACGCTCACCGACGCCCCGGACCCGGTCGCCGCCGGCGAGCGCCTGACCTGGACGGTCGGCGTCACCAACAACGGTCCCAACTCCTCCACGTCCACCCAGATCACGACCGTGCTGCCCGCCGACGTCACCGACCCGGCCGCGACCGGCCCCTGCCTGGTCTCCGCCCGGACGGTCACCTGCAACCTCAGCGAGGTGCCGCAGGGGACCCATCGGGAGTACACGATCAGCGCCCAGGTCCCGGCCGACCTGGTCTACCGCAACGGCGGCCCGAAGACGATCACCGCCACCTCCACCGTGGCCAACCTCGCCGGCCCGGACGCGCGGTCGAGCGACAACACCGCCACCTCCGACACCAGAGTGATCGCCAAGGCGGACGTACGGATCAACGACGCCCGGGCCACCAGCCCACTGGAGGTGCTCATCGGCGAGCCCGCCACCGCCTCGCTGGAGGTCACCGTCGCCAACGCCGGCCCGTCCAGCCCGATCGACACCCTGCTGACCACCACGGCCGGTGCGGACGCCGGCGTCACCGTCACACCGGCGACGCAGACCGCCCAGCAGACGGCGCTGCGCGTGGGCACGCCGCAGAAGGCCACGTACGCGGTGCAGCTCGCGTGCACCGCGCCAGGCCTGAAGCAGGTACGCCTGGACTCCCGCCTGGCGCTGAAGAACGCCGAGGACGTCGACCCCGACCCGAGCAACAACACCGCCTCCACATCGTTCCGGATCGACTGCGTGGTACCCGTCGCGATCAACGTCCGGCCTGGCGGCTTCCCCAACTCCATCAACCTCAACACCGACGCCACCCTGGCCGCGCTGACCACCCGGGTCGGTGAGTACGGCCTGCCACTGGCCTTCGACGCGACGGCCATCGACGTATCCCAGACGTACTGGGGCCTGCGGGAGCGGCTTTTCAACACCGCCACCCCGGCCGGCGCCCGGGAGGTCCACGGCAGGAGCCACTTTGAGGACTCCTACGAGCTCGACGAGCGCACCCGCGACCGCGACACCGACAACGTCCTGCACTTCAAGCCCAGCGAATCGGGACTGATCCTCACCTCCACCCGCGCCTGCCTGAAGGGCAAATACCGGGCCACGGGCGTCCAGGTGTACACGTTCCTGGGCTGCGACTCCGTGAGGGTGGTGAACTGACGCCAGACGCGGAGACCCGAACGTGACGCAGGGCCCCCACCTCCGGGTGGGGGCCCTCGGCACGGCCCGTCGGCGGTCAGCCGGCGCCCACGCCCGGCTCCTGGCCGACCGTCTACGGGTCCTGGGCCCCGATCACCTTCACTTCGTCCTGGCGGATTCAGTTCCGCAGGGCCTCGGGGTGGACCCGAGCTCTCCGGCCATCCGGCGGATCACGGGCTGCGGGTCCGCTTCGCGGTACATCCGGACCGCACGCCGACGCAACTCGGGCGGGTACGTCATCGGTGCAGCCATCACGCAAGGCTCGTTTCTCACGGCCCATCAGGCCATGACCGGCAACCTTCCGCATGTCGGGGGAAGCTCACCGACGCCTGATCACCCGACTCGCAACCGTTGCAGTACTAGTCCCGTCGGTCCCGGGCATCGTCCAGCAGGGTCGCCAGGGCGACATGCCGTGTGTAGCGCTTGCCCGCGAAGCGGCGCAGTCCGTCGTCCAGGCGCCGCATCGCGGGCAGGGGATCCTCCCGCTTGTCGAATTCCAGCGACATGCCCGCCCGGTTCTTGACCCCGGTAACGAACCCGGGCGGGATTTTCACCTTGCGCCATAGTGAGACCGACACTTCCCATCGGCGCTCGTTGCCCGACCCGTTCTGCACGGGCTTGACTGTGATGCGCTCGACGTCCGTCCAGGGGGACGACCACTCCTGGTGCTGCCCACGACACCTCAGCCGCTCACCCGTGAGCGTGACGACCCGCTGGAGCGGCGGCAGCCTCGCCATGAAGGGCAACGCCACCATGGTCATCACGAAGCCGAGCGCCAGGAACGCCGCGAACCAGACCCGGCCGGCCCACTCCACGAACGGGCTGCTCAGCATGAGCAAGGTGCCGATCGCCATGACCCACAGCCAGAGGGTCGCCGCCTTGCCCCGTTGCCGGACCAGGCCCGCGCGTACCTCCACCACATCAGGATCGGAGACCCGCGGGACCGACTCGTCCTGCCGTGCATCCGCCTCCGTCAACGGCGCCGTCCTTGGTACGGCATCGGGGGCCGGACCGGGAGCGGTCCTTGGCGCCGCATCCTCCGCGTCGTCCCCGTTCAGTCGGTCCAGGACCTGGGACGCCGACGGACGCCGCTCCGGAGCCTTCTCCAAGCACCCGGCCACCACACCCCGCAGTCCGTTCGGAACCCTGTCGAGGCGAGGCTCGTCGTGCACCACCCGGTACAGCAACGCGGGCACGCTGCCCTCGCCGAACGGCCCGTCCCCGGTCGCCGCGAACGCCAGCACCGCACCCAGCGAGAAGATATCGCTCGACGGCCCGACTCGTCCGCCCGACGCCTGTTCGGGGCTCATGAAGCCGGGCGTCCCGATGACCAGCCCCGTGTCGGTGAGCGTCGTCGCACCCTCCGCCGCCTTCGAGATGCCGAAGTCTATGACCCTGGGGCCGTTCCCGGTGACCAGGATGTTCGACGGCTTCAGGTCCCGGTGGACGAGTCCGGTCCGGTGGATGGCCTCCAATGCCTCGGCGAGGCCGGCGGCCAAGGACCGTAACTCCCGTGCCCCCAGTGGACCCCGGTTGTGCACGAGCGAGCTCAGATCGGGCGCCTCGATGTAGTCGCTGGCGACCCACGGCATCGCGCCGTCCGGGTCGGCGTCCACGATCGGCGCAGTCCAGAAGCCGCCCACGCTCCGCGCCGCGGCCACCTCGCGTCGGAACCGCTCGCGAAATCCGGGATCGGCGGCGATCTGAGGGCGTATCACCTTCACCGCCAGTCGACGGCCGCTGCGGGACACGCCGAGGAAGACCCGGCCCATCCCTCCCTCGCCGAGCCGCGCGGACAGACGGTACGGCCCGATCGAGGCCGGGTCCTCCGGCAACAACTGCTGCACAACTCCCCCGTTTTCGCCCCAGGGGGTCTGGAATCCCCCGACTGCGCGAGAAACCAAGCCTCTCAGGAGTGCTGCCGCTGGGGCTAGGGGACGTCTTGTCGGTCACGTGTCGAGCCAGATGAGGGTGCCGGCGAGGGCGATCGCTGCCTGGTAGCGAGCGGGGTGCTTGTCGTAGCGGGTGGCGATGCCCCGCCATTGCTTGAGCCGGTGGCAGCACCGTTCGACGACGTTGCGGCGCCGGTAGACGGCTCTGTCGAAACGGCAGGGCCGTTCCCGGCGTCGGCTTCGGCCCGCGAGCTGGTCGACGCGCTCGGGAATCGTGCACCGAACAGCAGCTCCCGGGTGGGCATGCGGCAGAAGCCGGCATCTGTCCGTATGGCCGAAGGCAAGGAGGGACCGCGCGCGTGCCCCGCGGCTCCCCGGCCCGGTTCCCCGATCCGGTCGGATACCTTGAGCTCGCTGCGCCCGGCTGCTCATGTCATCCAGGGCCAAGAGCGCTCAGTCGGGTCATCGGTCCTGACCCAGGAGGGGCGGGAGTTCGGTGCGGTTGGTGATGCCGAGCTTGGGGAAGGCCCGGTAGAGGTGGTGGCCGACGGTGCGGGGGCTCAGGAAGAGCTGGGTGGCGATCTGGCGGTTGGTGGCGCCCGTGGCGGCGAGCCGTACGACTTCGCGTTCCTGTGGGCTCAGCCGGCTGAGGAGTGCGTTCGGACGGCTGTCGAGGTCCAGGGTCTCACCGCTGGCCTGGAGTTCGGTGCGGGCCCGGGTCGCCCATGGCTGGGCGTCGAGCGTCTCGAATGTCTCCAGGGCGGTGCGGAGGCGGATGCGGGCGTCGGTCCGGCGTCGTTCGCGGCGGAGCCATTCTCCGTACAGCAGCTCGGTGCGGGCTCGTTCGAACGGCTGGGTGGTGTCCGCGTTGTGCAGGTGCAGGGCGGCCGTGAAAGGCCTTCGAGGAGGCTCTGCGCGACAGCGTCTTCGGCCCGCTGGGGATGAAAGACACCGGCTTCCACGTCCCGGATGACAAGATCGACCGGTTGCCGGTCCTCTACGCGCCCGACCCGGAGTCCGGCGAGTTCCACATATGGGACGAGTCCAAGGGCGGCCGATGGAACACCCCTCCGGCGTTCCAAAGCGGTGGCGGTGGTCTGGTCTCCACCGCGGACGACTACCACGCCTACTTCAAGATGCTGCTGAACGGCGGCAAGCACAGCGGCGAGCGAGTTCTGTCCAGGCAGGCGGTGGAACTGATGACCACCAACCGCCTCACCCCCGCGCAGAACGCCGCCCGCACCGAGCTGGCCACCAACAACGTCCACATCTCCTTCGGCCAGGGCCAGCACGGCGGTTGGGGCTTCGGAATGGCCGTACGGACCTACCGCGGCGACTACGCCCCCGTCGGCCAGTTCGGCTGGGACGGCGGCGCCGGCACCTCCACCTACGCCGACCCCGTCGACAACGTCGTAGGCATCCTCCTCACCCAGGTCGGCACCTCGGTCCCCGACTCGATCCACCTGATGCACGACTTCTGGACCACGCTGTACCAGGCGATCGAGGACTGATCGCCCGCAAGCCCGTTCCCCCGGCACATGCGGATGGGGGAGTGCCCGGGCTGCACCCATACCGCACCCGGAGCGGGCCGGGGCCACGTCGCGATGCGTTCCGACGGAGTCGCCTCCGTACCCGGTACCCGGGCAGCCGTGACCTGCCCTGGGCTCGGTGACCGCCGCAGCTCCGCACCCGAGGTCCCCCAGAGGCTTCCGGCAAGGCCCCGGCCCTGCCGCACATTCACCGGCCGAGGCCGGCATCCATGGAAATGAGAGTCGCTCAATGCGTGTGTTGTTGATGGCGTACGGGTCGCGTGGAGACGTCGAGCCGATGGTGGGACTCGCAGTGAGTTTGCGGACGCTCGGCGCGGAGGTGCGCGTGTGCGCGCCGCCGGACTTCGCGGAGCTGCTGGAGAGCCTGGGCTTCCCGCCGGCACCGATCGGCCGGCCGTTGCGGCCGGTTGTGAAGGCGGTGGTGACCGGAACGGCGCCGACGGCGGCGGAGGGCTTGGCCGAGCGCACGGCCGCGTTGCTCACCTCCACGTACGATGCGGTCGCCGCGGCCGCAGAGGGCTGTGACGTGGTGGTGGCGACCGGTCTGCTCCCGGCCTTGGCCGCCGCGCGGTCGGTGGCAGAGCAGCTGGGCATCCCCTACATGCCCGTGGCCTACTTTCCGGCGTTCCTGCCGTCGCCGCACCACCCGCCGCTGCCGTGGCCGGGCAGGACCGTCCCGCCGGAGGTGACCGACAACCGGGTGCTGTGGGAGCTGAACGCGGAGAACCTGAACGCGTTGTTCGGCGAAGCGATCAACACCCACCGGGCATCGATCGGCCTGCCCCCGGTGGACAGCGTCCGCGACCACGTCCTCACCGATCGGCCGTTGCTGGCAGCGGACCCGGTCCTGAGTCCGTGGCTGGAGCCTGCGGACCTCGACGTGGTGCAGACCGGCGCGTGGATCCGACCGGACGAACGCCCGCTCCCGGCTGATCTGGAGGCGTTCCTGAACGCCGGCACACCACCGGTGTACGTGGGCTTCGGCAGCATTCCCGTGCGCGACGCGCAGAACGTCACTCGGGCTGCCATCGAGGCCATCCGCGCGCAGGGCCGCCGTGTCCTGCTGTCCCGAGGCTGGGCCGACCTGGCCCCGGCCGACGACAAGGACGACTGCTTCGCCGTGGACGAGGTCAACCATCAGGCCCTCTTCCGCCGGGTGGCCGCCATCGTGCACCACGGCGGCGCGGGCACCACGACGACGGCTGCCCGGGCCGGCGCGCCCCAGGTCGTGGTACCCCAGATGGCTGACCAGCCCTATTGGGCCGGCCGTGTGGCCGAACTCGGCATCGGAGCAGCCCACGACGGCCCGACCCCGACCGTCGAGTCCCTGTCGGCCGCCCTCGGGACGGCGCTGGCCCCCGAAACGGCGGCACGGGCGAAGGCCGTCGCCGGCACGATCCACACCGACGGGACGACGGTGGCCGCACGACTGCTCCTCGACACTGAGCAGGCTGCGCCGATGAGCCGCGAACAGATTTCCAAGATCGCCCATGCCGACCACCCCATCAAGTCCCCGGTCGACAACGATGCAGTCAGCCGGCTGCTCGAACGCGGCCTGCCGCGAGGCGACGAGCGAGTCCTCGACCTCGGATGCGGCACGGCGGAATGGCTGATGCGCGCCCTGGCCACGCGCCCGCACCTGCACGCCGAAGGCGTCGACGTCTCCGAAGTCGCCCTGACACAAGCCCGTCAAGCAGCGAGCAGACTCGGAGTCGACGAGCGCCTGGTCCTCCACCACCAGGAGGCCGCGGACTTCGTCGCCTCACAGCCGTTCGACCTGGTGATCAGCGTCGGCGCCACGCATGCCTTCGGCGGTCTCCTGCCCACGCTCGCGGCAGCCCGCGAGCACCTGGCTCCCGGCGGCCGCGTCCTGATCGGCGAGTCGTTCTGGGACCGCGCCCCGTCACCGGCGGCCATCGAGGCGTTCGGTGACCTCGACGATCTGGCAACCACGGTGGACCGCGTCGTCGCCGACGGATGGACCCCTGTCCACGGCCACGTCAGCACCCGCAGTGAGCTGGACGCCTACGAGTGGGCTTGCTGGGGCTCGCTGGCCGAATGGGCACTCGACCATCCCGCGGATCCAGCCGGCGCACAGGCACTGCGAACGGCCACCGCCGCCCGCTCGGAGTGGCTGCACGGATACCGGGACAGCTTTGGCTTCCTCTGCCTGATCCTGCGTCGGACCTCAGAGTGATCGCGTAGGCCGCCGGCAAGCCCATGCACCCACGACGCCCCCGCGCACCCGTGGTCCCGCCCTGGCCGCAGCCCCCCGCGGCGGCGGCCGCACCGACGGGGCGATGGTGGCCGAGCGAGGAGCCCCGGCGGCGCGGCCCGCGCAGACGAATTGCCCCGACACGCCCGCGTACGCAGGCATCCCCGCCCATCCGGTCGAGCCGAACCGACCGGCTCAGGGCCAGTCGACGGCGAAGGCCCGCCCGGGGTTCCGCGTGAGGATGTGATCCACCAGATCCGCACCCAGGGCGGCCACCAGCCGGGGTCGCACCCGGCGCAGCAGGTACGGCATCCCGGGGCCGCCGTCGACCGACCGCGCCCCGGAGACGACCGTGTCCCCGCCGAGCAGCAGCCGATGCCCGAAGCCCGCGTCAGCCAGCGCTTTTACCGCATCGGGCATACGCCAGTCCGTGGCGTGATGGGCGAGTGAGGGCCCATCGAAGGCCAGATAGCAGCCCGCCTCCGCGGCCTGGCGCTGCACCACGCCGTCGGGAGAGCGGTTGAGGTGACCGAGGACCACCCGGTGAGGCGGGACCTCCAGTTCGTCGCACAACAGGTCGAGTACGTCGAGGGCGCCCGTGCCGTGCTCCAGGTGGACGGCTATGGGCGCGCCGGTCTCGTGGTGGGCCTCGGCCGCGGCGGCAATCGTCCAGCGCGCGTGTGCGTCGAGGCCGTGGAAGCCGCCCGCCACCTTGATGAGCCCGGCGCGGACGCCCGATGCGCCGATGCCTGCGGTCAGTTCGGAGACGAAGACGTCGGCGAGCCCGCCGCGTACCGCGTCGAGGAACTCCGGGTCGTAGTGGGCGGCTTGGTGCAGCCCGGTCGCGCACACCACGTGCACCCCGGCCGTGCGGGACAGGGGCGGCAGGTCCGCGGTTCTCCGTCCCATGCCGTACGGCGTCCACTGGATGACGCTCGCACCGCCGGCGGCGCGGAACGCGGCCAGTTCGGAGCCTGCAGCCCGGACGTCGTCCAGTTCCCGGCCCGGGAGCTTCGGGCTGCGGAGGAAAATGTGGTCGTGGGCGTCGCACACGCCGAGGGCATCGGGGGGCACGTCTCCGAGGACTGTGCGGACGAGGCCTACCACTGCCGTCCCCGCGGCAGTGCGTGCCTGCCGGGCGCCGACACGTGCAGCACCTCGAAGACGTCGCCGGAGGCCTTGGGCGTGTGGTGGTCCCAGAGCGAGAAGTGGACCAGCTCCCAGCGGTGCGAGTCGACGGCGGCCGCGGAGAGTACGGCGCCTTCCTGCGAGGCGAGCCGCCCCGTTTCGCGCACCGCGTCCTCCATGAACTCGGAAAGCGGCACGGCCTCCGGAACCCGCTGTCGCCGACGCACCGCGACGACGGCGGGAGAGCCGGCCGCGGCGCCCTCCTCGTAGGCCAGGCCCGTCCACTGCCGCACGTCGGGCCGCCCGAAGTCGTTGACGGGCCCCTGGAAGGGGCCTCCCCACAGGAAGGTGTTCATCCCTTCCATGGTGTTCCAGAGGTAGAACGGCGCGTACTGGTTGACCGGCGAACCGTGTACCCCGCGCTCGCGCATCAGGTACGCCTTGATGCCGAGGCCGTCCCAGTCGTCGAGGGCGTGCCCGAGGCGGGAAACACGGTCGCGGATGATGTCCATGTCGTAGTCGGCGGGCAGGGGGATCTCGTACTGCATGGCGTGCACCGTGAGCTCCGTTCTCAAGCGGGGTAGTGGCCCACGTGCTCTTGCCACTCGATGG
Organism: Streptomyces sp. NPDC089799; assembly: GCF_040684755.1. NCBI lineage: Bacteria > Bacillati > Actinomycetota > Actinomycetes > Kitasatosporales > Streptomycetaceae > Streptomyces > Streptomyces sp. NPDC089799. Next base: position 15,504 of record NZ_JBFBGR010000055.1, read on the forward strand.
TCGAGCCGTCCTCAGCCGCCTCCACGACGGCGAGATGCGTCATGAAGGTGCCGGGAGCGGCGCCGTGCCAGTGCCGTTCGCCGGGCTCGATCCACACGGTGTCGCCCGCCCGGATCGCCGTGACGTCGCCGCCCTCGCGCTGGACCAGCCCCTCGCCCTCCAGGACGTGCAGGACCTGGCCGTGCGGATGGCAGTGCCAGGCGGTGTGCGCGCCGGGGGCGAAATGCACGTTGAACATCCGCAGCCGGGACGGTGACTGCGGGGCTGCTATCTCGTCCAGCCACACCGCGCCGGTGAAGTGCTCCGCCGGGCCCTTCAGGGTGTCGGGTCGCTTCGTCGTGATGTGCATGGGGGGAGCTCCTCAGGATGCCGGTCGAAGAAGGGAGAGCAGACCGCGTACCCCCGCGTCGAAGGCCGCGGGCGAGCCCGACGCACGGGCCAGGACGTAGCCCCCCTGCACCGTGGCGAGGACCGTCGCGGCGATCTCCCGCGCGTCGAGGGACCGGGCGAACTGACCCTGTTCCCGCCCCTCTTCGACGATGCGGGTGAGCTGCTCGCGCAGCCAGGCGATCGTCTCGTCCACCGGGGCCCGCAGATCCTCGTTCGCGACCACGTCCGGGTCCATCGTCAGGCGGCCCACGGGGCAGCCGCGCAGCACGTCGCGTTCGCGCTCCAGGTAGGCCCGGATTCGCTCGTACGGTGTCCCGGGCCCGTCCAGCGCGCTCTGCGCGGTGGCGCGCAGCTCCTCGGCGGTGCGGCGGATCGCGGCCAGAGCGAGGTCCGGTTTGCCGTGGAAGTGGTGGTACATGCTGCCCTGGCCGGCGCCTGCACGCTCCAGGATGGCCTTGGGGCTGGTGCCCACGTAGCCGCGTTCCCACAGCAGTTCGCGGGTGGACTCGATCAGTCGGTCCTGAGTGCTCATGCGCCTACTGTACATACTAGTAGGTACAGAACTCGAACAGGGAACGCCGCCCGGAGCTGCCCGAGGCCGAGCCGGCCGCCCTGGAGCGCCAGACACCTCAGGCAGGGCGGTCACTGGCGAACCGCCGGATCAGCCTGCATCACCCAGGAGAAGCTCAGCCCCGCCACCCTCATCAAGGCCGCCTGAACCATCCTGACCGACGGCTCGGTACGGTGCTGTCATGACCGGTTCTGCCGAGCGCCCCATACTCTTCCTCGACGTCGACGGTCCACTCATCCCGTTCGGCGCGGCGGGGCAGTACCCGATCCATCAGACCGCCTCCGAGCCGCCCGGGAGCGAAGCGCACCCGCTCCTGACCAGGATCGACCCTCAGCACGGGCTCCGGCTGACGGCGCTGTCGTGCGATCTGGTCTGGGCCACGACCTGGATGGCCGACGCGAACGAGCTGATCGCTCCACGAATCAGCCTGCCGCAACTTCCAGTAGTGATCTGGCCGGAGCCATCCGCCAGCGACGACCAGGATGCATGGCGCGGCCTTCACTGGAAGACCCGCACCCTCGTCGAGTGGGCCGCCGAACAGCCATTCATCTGGGTCGACGATGAGATCACCGATATCGACCGGACCTGGGTCTCCGCACACCACCCAGGACAAGCCCTGCTCCACCGCGTCGACGCCCGCAAAGGCCTCACGGACGGCGACTACACCGCGATCAGCACCTGGCTTCGCACGACACGTGCGACGGTCGCCCCAGGCGGCGCCCGGTGGCCCTGCAGCCCCTCCATGCAAACCCGGGCAGGGGCCAGGCCGTCACGGTCGGCGTCCGGGCTTGCGGAACAGATGCACCGGCCATTCGCCCCTGACACCTCTGCCCTGTCAGCCGGCCCATGGCTTGGCTGAACTCCTGCTCATCGACCATCCAGTCGCCATCGGGCACAGATGCACACGGCGCGAGCCGTAGCCGAAGCATATGGAACCGGTTCCGGGCATGGCCCCATCATGTCAAGCGCGGTTGCGATTGCGGTATGGGGTGGTGCAGGGTGGCGGGTATGAGTGATAGCCCTCGGGCGACCCGCGTCGTCCTCTCGCCGCAAGAGGCTGCCGAGCTGGACCGCCTGGCCGCGGCACTGAACGAGCATGCGGAGGCATTTGAGCAGGCCCGTGCCGCGCTGGGACGGGCGGCCGGGCGGATCGCGGCCCGCTATGAGCGCGGGGGACCGGCCGCAGTCGCGGTGCGGGTGGGCTGGTCCCGTCAGCACGTCTCCACCCTTGCCGCCGCTCACCGCGCCCAGTCAGAGACACACGGCGGGGTGGAGGCGGCATGAGTACTGCTCCCGATCCCTCCCCTGCCGGCGCGAGCGGCCCGCAGCCGGCTGCCACCGCGGAAGACCTACGCGCGGCCTTGGCCCGGCTCGCACCTGAGGCGGTGCCTACCTTCGACGCGGAACGCGCCGCCGCAGTCGCGAGAGCCCGCGAGCAGGTCAGCTCGGCGCCGATGCGCCGCTTCCTGCGCCAGTGGGCCCTCTACGTGGCCATCGAGCGCCATCCCGCCCAGGCGGCCCGTTTGCGGGTGTTGGAGGGACAGGCCGCCACTGCCACGACCCCGGGACAGGCACGGGCGATCGCTGCGGAGATCGGCCGCATCCTGGACAAGGCCGCGGCCGAGGCCGGCATCCCGCTCGGCGGGACCCGGTGACCGCCTGGCGGTGGGAGTATGACCCCAACGCAGACGAGGTCATCAAGGGACTGCCCGCCCACGTCACTGCGGAGGTCGAGCGCCTGGCCGACGAACTCATCGCCCTCGCCGACGTAGGCGTCGACATCACCGACATCGGCGAAGGCGGCCGCACAGGCGTCCCCGGAGGACTGCGCCGCATCCCGCTCCTGGACGACGGCTGGTTCTACGCCCTGCCGCTGCCCCGCATGCACCTCGTCGCGATCGTCCGGGTCATCCCGCCCTACACAGACCTCTAGCTGCGTGGCTCGTCAAGGACCTTCGCGGGCACGCTGCACAGAACCACCTCGCCCGCCCCGCGCAGCGGCACCGGCACGCCCCGCCGGACACGGGGGAGAAGCAGGGATGTCCAAGACCGCTGCCGACACCGGCGCGAAGGAAGCCGACGGCGAAGAAGCGGGCCACCTGCACCGGGCCCGCGCAGGTGGGCCGGGAGGGAGTCCTCGGGCCGGGGCTGGCTCGGCGGCGCGAAACCCAGGTCGCGGCGCCCGTTACCCCCTGGCTGAAAGGCTGGGGACCGGGTAGACGCGGCGAACCCAGGAAGGGAGCCGGAGCCAAGGGCGGCAAGGAGAAGAAGCGGCAGGAGCCGGGTATCGCCCTGAGGAGCAGATCGGGGGAGGACGCCGGGCCGCACCCGTTGCACTCCGAGGCCGGCAAGCGATCATCGTCGGCTCGGTTCGAACCGGCGGCCGCCCGGCAGGTCGGCCGGCTCCAGCACGGCGTTGATCTCAAGGTCGACGGCTGTGACGGCCAGACCGAGGACGCGGGCGGCTGCCCGGAAGACGGCCTGGCGGACCGCCTCGGCCCGCTCCGGCAACGGTCGGTCGAGCGTTGCCGCAATCGTGAGGGCAACGACATGGACGGCAGGGCCCTCCCAGGAGCCGGCGGCGGGCGTGAGGCGGCAGCTGGCAGCGCGCATGCCGGGGACGCTGTCGGCGGCCTGGCGCAGCACCTTCGCGGCGGTGCTCTCGGCGATGCGAAGATCGCGTCCGGGGTCGTCCAGCAGCAGGGCGGCGCCGAGTCGTACCTCGGCCCGGACCGCGTCGACGACCCGGTTGACCAGACCCTTGCTGTCAGGCTGCTCTGCGGCGCGCAGCGCACGTGTGGCCCGGTCCAGGGCCGCCATCCCCTCGACGGCCTCACGGCAGTAGGGGCAGCGGGCGGTGTGCGGGTCCGACCCACCGACCGGATCACGGGCCTGTTCCCAGGCGGGGCCGAGGGGGCGTCCGCAGGGCAGCGGTTCCGCGCCCGCGAGCACCTCGGCGTCCGAGCGGGGGAACGGTCCGGCCTTCGCGCCCCCCACGGTTCCGGAACCCTCGTCCTCGGCATCGCCGGACGGGATGAGCGAATCGTCTAGCGCCATGGTCGCATCGCCTCCATCAGAGCGCGTCGTGCGCGAAAGAGCCTGCCGCGCACCGTCGGTTCGCTGCAGCCCACCACGTGGGCGATCTCGTCGTAGTGCAGGCCGTGCAGCTCCCGCAGGATCCAGCACACGCGCACATCGGGCCGGAGCTCCAAGAGAGCCCGGGCCAGGGCGGCCGCCGCCGCGTCCGACTCGGCCACCCGGGGCGGTGAGCTGCGCGCATCCGCGGCGGCGGGTTCGACGATGGTGTCCAACGGCAGCGGAAGGGGCCGGCGGCGCATGGTGTTGAGGCAACGGTTCGTGACGATGCGGTACATCCAGGTACCGAACGAGGCGCCGTGACGGAACTCCGGCAGCCGCCGCCACGCGCTGAGAAAGGCGTCCTGAACGGCATCCTCGGCATCCGCCCGGTTACCGAGGATGCGCAGGGCCAGCGCGAGCAGGTGACCGCTGTGCCGGCGGACCAGGACGGCAAAGGCGTCATCGTCCCCTTCGGACGCCCGCACGGTCAGAACGCCGTCATCCAGGACGACCGGAGCGCCATGGCTCATCTCGGCGTGGGTGGTCGGCCGCCGTTCCGGCCAGAGGGGGAGGTCCAAGCCCTGAAAGGGCGGGGGCCTGGTGTGATTGCGCATCCGCCGTTCGCCTTCCGCCGAAACCGGTCATCGCGGCCCGCGTACGCACCCTTCGATGGTAGGTGAAGACCGCTGACACGAACGAGGTGACGAAGCCCGCGTGGCGGTGTCCAAACCTATGGGCACCACACCGGCGCCCGGGACGGACAGCTCCGGGAGGTCCTCATGTCGGACACCATCAACCCCACCGGGGAGGGGAGTGAGCCGCGCGCCGTCGGCAAGGCTGCTCTCACGGGCCACGTCGGCGCCGGTACGGCGCCCGAGACACGGGGTCGGACGACGATCTCCGACAGCGTGGTCGAAAAGATCGCCGGGATGGCCACTCGCGAGGTTCCGGGCATCCACAGCCTCGGTTCCGGCATGGCCCGGACGCTCGGGGCGGTCACGGACAAGGTCTCCGGCAGCCGTAGCGGCGTGACGCGCGGAGTGAAGGTCGAGGTGGGTGAACGGCAAGCCGCCATTGATCTCGACGTGGTCGTCGAGTACGGCGTTTCCATCGTGGACATCGCCGCGGGCGCCCGCACCAGTGTCATCGCCGCCGTCGAACGCATGACCGGCCTGGAGGTCGTCGAAGTGAACATCGCCGTCGACGACGTTCATCTTCCCGATGAAGCGGACGAGGAGGAAGGCGAGGGCCGCGTCCAGTGACCCGCAGCCCGGCCCGGCACCGCCCGGGCGAGCACCGAACGACGTGAAACACAGGTGAGTGAGATGAGCGCAGCAACCGCAGGCCTGCTCGCCGGCATGGCCCTGGGCTTCGCCGCATTCTTCGGCGGGTTCTGGGCGTTCCTGCTCGTGATGTTCCTGGGCCTGGCGGGCCTGCTGGCCGGCCGCATGCTGCAGGGAGACCTCAAGATGTCTGACTTCGTTGGTCCCCGGGACCGGCGGTGACCCCGCAACCTGCCGCTGACCCGCCCGCGGGAGCAGCCCTCCGCCCCCCGCCGGCCGAACGCGGCGCCACGGTGATACCGGAGAAAGTGGTGGCCCGCATCGCGGTCCGCGCCACGCAGGAGGCCCTGGCCCGACAGGCCGACACCTCACCCTTTCACCCGACACCGACCCGTCCGCAGGTCGAGGCCGCGGTCGGGGCCGGCACGGCACGGCTGGGCCTGACCCTGGAGCTGCCCTACCCGACGAACCTCGCCCGTGCCTCCCGCGCGGTGCAGGACTACGTCAGCGAACGAGTGGCTCAGCTGACCGGAATGCGCGTCACCGAGGTCACCCTCGCCATTGAGCACCTGGTCCTCTCCGACGGGCTGGCACGCCCGCGTGTGCAGTGAGTCCGACGGCGGTGCCACCGGGAAGGAGAGCCGGCATGAACCGGGACCAAGACCCCCCGGCCGAGACGGAGCAGCCCACCGGCACCGAGCGGGCCATCCCTCCCACGACGGGACAGCCGACGGAGAAGCCGGCCGGCCCACCCGCCCGCAGTACGCACCCCACGCATCGCCCCCGGTCCGCACGACGGATCCCCGCCGCGCTGACGGCCCTGGTCATCGGGGCCGCGGCAGGGTTCCTCCTGTTCGACATCGCACGAGTCCGTACCGGCCGGCCCGCCGCCGCATGGCGCGCCCGCCTCGCCGACGAACTGGCGACCCGCCCGCTGGATGACCGCTGGATGCAGATCGGCGCCGCCGTCCTCACCGTCCTCGGCCTCTGGCTGCTCGTCGTGGCGGTCACCCCGGGCCTGCGGCACCTGATGCCCCTCAGAACCCCCGACCCGCAGGTGCGGGCCGTGCTGGACCGCGAGGCAGCGGTCTTCCTCCTGCGCGACGCCGCCATGCGCGTCCCCGGCGTCAGCAGCGTCCGGATCCGGATGGGCAGGCACCGCGTCACCACACGCGCGGACGTGCGCTTCCGCGACCCGGCCCAGGTCAAAGCCGACCTGTTGGCCGCGCTGCGGGAAGAAATCGGCCGGCTCACCCTCGTCCACCCGCCGTCGCTTTCCGTACGGGTCCGCACACGCCGGAAGTGACGCCCCCGCGGGCCCTCGCCCCCGAGCGCACGAGCAACAGGAAACGGTTCCCATGAAGAGGAAATCCGCAGCCAACCGGATCCTGCTGGCCCTCACCGGAGTGGTCCTCCTGGGCACGGGCCTCCTGATTCTGGCGGGCGGGCTCGACCTGTACCGGCACTGGCGCCTGACCCCACCCCAGGGCTGGCCCCTGACCACCCCCCGCGACGTCCTCCTCGACGACGCCGACCGTACGCGGTGGACGTCAGAAGGCTGGTGGTGGCCCGCGGTCATCGCCGCCCTGGCCATCGTCGTGCTGCTCGCCCTGTGGTGGCTGCTGGCCCAACTGCGCCGCACTCATCCCGGCCGCATACCCATCGAGGGACCCCCCGATGTGAAGGGCGTGCAACTGCGCGAAGGCGCACTCAGCGACGCGCTGGCGGCCGACGCAGGGCACCAGCCCGGCGTCCAGCGAGGCCGCGCACGGATGGACGGCACCTCCAGACACCCGGAAGCCCACCTCCACCTCACCCTCGACCCCGACAGCGACCCCGGCTCCGTCCTCCGACGACTGTGCGACGGTCCCGTGCAGCGTGCCCGCCAGTCAACGGGCCGGACCCGGCTTCCGGCGAACGTCCGGCTGCGGGTGGCCCCGCACAAGTCCCGCCGCGCCGAATAGCTCCGTCCCCGCGGACGTGTCGGCGGCGGACCGCTCGGAGGACCGGTTTCCTCTTCCCCAAACCCCCCTCGATTCAGCACTTCTGGGAGAACGCCATGTTCATGGGTTCCGGGGCCCGCGCACGGAGCCCTTCACCGCAGCTCAGGGGCGGAAGCGAACTCCGGATGCCGTGCTGCCGGGGCCGCCGCACGCTGGGATGTATGACGGACCGGACGGAGATCGTGATCCATCCCGTGTCGCCGCGGGGCGGGCGCAAGGTCACCGTGCACGCCCTTGGGGTGGACGCGGACCTGGGCAGGGCGTTCCGGCCGGAGGACGTGACGGAGCTACTGCGCCGGGCGGGGCTGGAGAACGTGGATCTCTCCGTGGAGGGGCCGATCCGGTGGGAGGGCGGTGGTCCCGAGGTGTGGACCGGAGACGTCTGACCGCGACCGCTCACCCTTCCGCCGCGATACGTGGTGGAAGGGCGGCCGGTCACCTTCCGTGTCGGCGCGGCGAAGGGACGTACTGCCCGGGTCCGGCGCGCCGGCGGTACCGGGGGGAGGTGCACGCGGGTCCGGCCCGGACAGCCGTTCAGGTGAGGTGAGGTGCGATCTGCAGGATGCTCTTGCCAAGCGTCTTTCCCTCGGAGAGGCGGCCTACGGCCTCGTCGAGGTCGGCCATTGCGTATTCGGCGGTGACGTCCGGTCGGATGTGGCCCTCGGCAATGGCTCGCAGGGCGTGGTGGGCACTGTCGGCGAGTCGTTCGGGGTGGGTCCGGCTGAGCAGGTCGCTGTTGTAGGACAGGGCGGACCGGCCGTTCATCAGGAGTTCGTCGCTGTTGAGAGCCGCGGGTGCGGAGCCGGCCAGGGTGCCGTACATCGCCAGCCGGCCGTGCGGGGCCAGCCGCTTGAGACTGGTGAGACGGGTGGTGCCTCCGACCGGGTCGAGGACCACGTCGAAGGCGTCCTTCTCGGCCTGGCCGGTCGCGGTGTCGGCGAACTCCGCCCTGGTGATCAGCCGGTCGAATCCGAACCGGGCGGCGTAGGCGGCCCGTTCGGTGCCGCCGACCACGCCGACGATCCGGCCGGCTCCGGCGGCCCGGGCGAACTGGGCTGCCATGGTGCCGACGCCGCCCGCCGCCGCGTGGACCAGCACGCGCTCGCCGGGCCGCACCCGGGTGACCGTGTGGATCAGGTCGTACGCGGTCGGAGTCGCCCAGCCGAACGCGGCGGCGGTGCGTGGGTCGAGGCCCTCGGCGTCGAAGGTGAGCGCGGCTGAGGCGATCACCACCTCGGCGAAGGCGCCCCCGCCGGTCAGCGCGGTGACCGCCCGTCCCAGCAGCTTCTCGTCGACACCCGGGCCGACGCCTACGACCCGCCCTGCGGCCTCGAACCCGGCGACGAAGGGCCGCGGCACCCGGAAGTGGCCGCGGTGCACGAGCACATCGCCCCACTGGATCCCGGCGTGGCGAACGGCGACGGCGACCTCGCCGGGGCCGGGCACGGGCCGGTCGAGTTCGGTCAGGCGGAACCGGTCATCGGTGTCGAGGACGACGGCCTTCATGTCTCTGCTCCCAGATGAATCAGTATGCTGATACAGGCGGATGTGCCGACCGTATGTGTCTCAGCATCCTGAGTCAACTAAGTGAGCTGATTGAATATGGAGAGGTCGATGCCCGGTACGACGGCAGACCACGGAGCCGGGGTCCCGGCCGAGGACTATCTGTGCGGCCGCATCCGACGCGCCGAACAGGCCCTGATGGGCCACCACGAGGCCGTCCTGCGCGGCCACGGCCTGACCATGACGCAGTACACCGTGCTGCTCACGCTCTCGGCGGAACCGGACCGGTCCGGCGCGCAGCTCGCGCGGGCCTGCGGCGTCACCCAGCAGACCATGGCCACGGTCCTGAACGGCTTGCACAAGAAGGGCCTGATCGCCCGTACGCCGTCACCGACCCACGCCAAGGTCCTCCTCACCTCCCTGACCGACCAGGGCCGCACCGTGCTGGACCGCGCCTACCAGGAGGTCATCGTGCTCGAACGCGCCCTCACCGAGGCATTCGAGCCCGAGGAGCACGCCGCCCTCTGTGCTCTGCTGGAGCGCGCCACCGGCGTGCTGGCCGAGCAGACCCCCCGCCGCCGGTAGGCAGCACGGCGGGCGCCATACGTGCCCGGGAGCGCCGGGCCGGTGCCGGGCTCGACCGCGCTGCAGCCGTCACTTCACATGCCAGACCGGATCGTGGCGGTGAAGAGGGTGTCGAGTTCGTCGCGGCTGACGGCGTTGCGCCACGCCCCGAGAACGCTCACGGGCTCGGTACACGACCAAAGCGTGCGTCGGGGAGCCGCGTCACCGTTGTGCAGCGCGACCTCCGCCTCGTACAGCGCGGTCCTGACCCACACCAGGAAGTCGTCACGATCGGTCATGCCTTCATCATGGCCCGGCCCGGCGGCTCCAGCCCGCGGCAGGGGAGGCGTTGCGCCGGACGGTCCGCTGCGCCCGGATGCCGTCCCGAGGATCCGGGCATCCGGCCGAGGGCGTGTCCTATGAGGGTGTGCCATTGGCCGGCGGCGGCGGCGGTGGCGGTGTGGTGGGCTGGGTGGGCAGGGTGTGTGTGCTGGCTGCCGCTGCTGCGGCGTAGTGTGCGGCAGTGGGTGGGCCGGTGGGGCGGATGCGGCCGATCAGGAGTGCCAGGGCGACACCGAAGGCGCAGAAGAGTCCCAGGCCGATGGCTGCGCGGGAGAATCCGGCGGCGAGGGCGTCGGCGAGTGCGGTGCCGCTGCTGCAGTGGTGGGTGTAGACCGAGCTGAACAGGGCGGCGGTCACCGCGGTGAGAACGGCGGATCCGACGTAGCGGCCCATGTTGGAGATGCCGGAGGCGGCGCCGACCTGTTCCGTGGTGACGCAGGCGGTCGCGACGGACGATGAGGGCCCGTTGGCCAGTCCCAGCCCGACGGCCAGCACCACCAGCGGGACGACGAACGTGCCGTACTCCCAGGATGCGTTGACGAAGGCGAACACGGCGAATGCCGCCGTCGCGATCCCGAAGCCCCCGCCAATCACCTTTCGTGCACCCAGCCTGTCCACCGCGAGCACCCCCGCAGGCGAGCCGGCCGAAGCCACTACGGAATCATCGCCCGCACCCGCACCCGCACCCGCACCCGCACCCGCACCCGCACCCGCACCCGCACCGCACTCACGCAACGCCCCAGCGGCTGTCGCGAAACCCGTCCACCCTGCCGCCCTCCAAAACCCGGCTGCCGACCGCCCGGTGTGGCTTGGCCCCACTGCCGCGCATCCTCTCTGGGCGGGGCGCCGCACGTGGCGTCACCGTAACCGGCACCAGGCGTTCACCCGTTCAACTCTGCAGCGGACACACCGGCACATGCCGACGTTCACCTACACGCGGTCCGGGCGGCTGCACCCCTCACCCGCTACGCCGTCCTGCCCACCGCGGGCGCGGCGCGGGGGCAGGCGCGGACTGGCCGATGGCCGTCCTCGCACACGGCGCTCAGCAGAAGCTGCTTCGACCAGGCCGGCCAGGCCGGCGGTCGGCTGACCACACTCCGGGTCGGTGGCCGCGCCGGGCGGCCAGTTCTCACGTCACACCGTGAACCTGAACCCGGGCACAGGCCTGCCCTGGGTCCGCTCCCGGGAAACGGCAGGTGGATTGCCGGGGCGCGATGACGTCGCTTGCGCTGTTGATGCTCGGCTTCAGCAGCCCCGCGCCGGCGACGGTTCCACACCGGCCGATGTCCTCCGTCGGTCAGGCAGGGCCGAAATCTGACGACTGCCGGAGCACCGGCACGACGACTGTGAGGATGGGGCTGGCGTAGACGCCGCCGCACTTCGCCCACCCGGACCCGGAACCGGACCCGGAGCAGACCCGGAGCAGACCCGAACCCAGACCCGGCCCCGGAAGGTTCAGGCGAAGGGCTGTCTGTCCGGTCGGCACACGGTGCCGGCAGGCGGCAGTGTGCCGTCAAGCAAGTAGCGGCTCTCCCACGTCTTCACGCACCCACTGGCGTTGTTGAACAGGGCGGTGTGGCCGTACCCGTCGTGCGTGAGCAGCCGGGCGTCGGCCAGCTCCTTCGCCATGGCCTCGGACCCCGCGTAGGAAGTGGAGGGGTCGTACGTGGTGCCGATGACGAGCACGGGGTGCGCGGTGCGCTCGTTCCACGGTCCGGAGTACCCGTCGGCGGCTTGGGCCGGCCACGTCGCGCACGGCTCTCCCGCCCACGTCCAGTAGGGGCCGGCGTCACCCGCCCGCCTGGCGCTGTCCTCCGCCAGAAGCCGGTAGGCGGTGGGATTACGGGGGTTGGGGCTGTCACCGCACCACACGGCCATCGCCTGTTCGTCGCCGAGGTACGGGTTGGGGTTGGCGACGGGCGGCGGGGGAGGGAACACGGGTGGCTTCGGGACCTTGCCCTGCCACAGGTCCTGGAGGCGGCGGGCGAGGTCCGTCCAGCCCGGGTCGACGATGTAGAGGGAGCTCACGGTGTCCGCGACCGTCCTGGCGTACGTCCACGAGTCCACCGGGTGTTCCCGGAGGCGCTGCATCAGCTGGTCGTACTTGGCGCGGGTCGCCTCCGGACTGCCGGCCGAGAACGCGCAGCGGCCGGTGCCGGCGGATCCGCACAGGGCGAGGAACCGGTCCAGAGTGGCCGCGGCGCTCCGGTCGGAGCCCATGCGCAGGAACGTGGGCGTCCGGGCGTCCGGCCTGTTTCCGTTCGTCCACGCGGACGGCGCGATGTTGCTGTCCAGGACCATGGCGCGCACCTTGCCGGGGAACATGTTGGCGTAGGTGGCGCCGAGGATCGTGCCGTAGGAGACGCCGAAGTAGTTGAGCTGCGCTTCCCCCACGGCCTGCCGGAGCAGGTCGAGGTCGCGGGCGGTGTCCGCGGTCGACACGTGGCGGAGCAGGTCGGGGTCCCGTTTCTCGCAGAGCCGGCCGAGGTCCTCGTAGGCGTCGATCCAGGCGGTGCGCTCCTTCGCGTCCACGGGGAACCCGGCCGGTTTGGTCCGGCCCCACGCTTCGGCGTCGCGGGTGGTGTCGAAGCAGTTCACGGCGGTGCTGTTGCCGATGCCGCGGGGATCCCAGCTGACGATGTCGAACCGCTCCCGCAGCTCCGCCGGGATGGAGTCGTAGTTCTGCGGGATCTGCACCGTGCCGGGGCCGCCGGGCCCGCCGGGATTCATGAACAGAGTTCCCATGCGACGCGGTCCGTCGGCCGCCTTCCTGCGGATCACGGCCAGATCGATGCTGCGGCCGGCGGGGTCGGCGTGGTCGAGGGGGACCTTTGCGGTGGCGCAGTCGTACGGGCTGCCGGGCGCGCAGGGGCTCCAGTCCAGCCGGGGAACGCCGGCGGAGGGCGACGGCGCGCCCTGAGCGGCGCCGGGTCCGCCCCAGGCGAGCAAGGCCGAGCACACCGCCGCTGCAGCGAGCCCTGCCGCCTGGCGGCGTCGGCGGCCACCTGCCGGTCCGGACAGGGGCATGGCTGGCCTCCTCCGTCACGTCGGCTCCGTCACGTCGGCTCCGTCACGTCGGCTCCGTCACGTCGGCGGGCCGGGCGGCCCCGCCGCCACGGACGCCTTACGACGAGTGCCTCTGGAACCACCAAACCTCGCCTCACCGCCCCGCGCGAGCCGGGGACCACTGGCGCTCGGTGTGAGGAGCAGCCGGATCGGGTTCCAGCCGGCCTTGCTCGGCGAGGGAGGAGAGCGCCTGGTCCCGTGCGGCCGGCACTCCCGCGAAGTCGAAGGCCGCCGCGACGCCGTCCGCGGCGGCCGCCCGCAGCAGGGTGCCGAATTCGGGGTCGGCCGGGTCGAGAGCGGTGTCGGCGCCGAGCCGGAGGGCGCGCTCGCGGGCGGGGGCCAGCGGGTCCCCGGCGATGATCGGGCAGGCTCCCACGAGGCGGAGCAGCTGGACGGCGTGCGCGCCGAGTCCGCCGACGCCCCACACCGCGACGGCCTGTACGGGCCGTACGTACGCACAGGAGGTAATCGCCGCCCACGGGGTCGACACCGCGTCGGGAATGATGCACGCCTGTTCGAAGGGGATCCCGGGCGGGAGGGGGGACGACCGCGTCGGCCGCGGCCACGGCGTACTCGGCCCAGCCGCCGTCGATGTTGACCCCAGAGCCAGCGCTACGTGCCCGGCGGCCGGTACTGAACTCGTTCGGCTTTGCGCAGGGCGTCGATGGTTTCGTCGACGGTCAGGAGGACTGTCGTCTCGAACGAGCTGAGCGCGCCGCCTCCGCTGATCGCCAGCGCGACCGCGGCCATGGAGACGTTGTCGGGGGCTTCCCACAGGTTGTAGCCGTCGTGTGTGCCGAAGGCGTACCAGAAGCCGTGGAGTTTGCCGCCGACGGATTCGATGTACGCCTGAGCGGCCTTTGCGCGGTCCTCGGGGTGGTCGATCAGCCTCGCCCAGGTCTCCGGTGTGTAGCTGAACCTCGATAGGTAGAGCGGCATCATGTCTCCTCTCGATTCCACCAAGGGATGCCCGGAGAGGCGAAAGACGCGCCGGACCCAGCCCGTGTGTCCCCCGAACGGGCTGGGGGCGATGACCGGCACTGGAGATCACCACGAACAATCTCGGAGGCTGTGTATGTCGCGCAGGGGAACTGCGTTACCGGATCGGAACTCGGTTCACCTGCCGACACCCTCAGATCCGCAGGCAGCCGCTGCGACTCACGCACACCCGGAGCGGGGCCGCGCCAGGCGCGCCCGGCGGGAGGTTCTCGCGGTTGCCCTGTACCGTCCGCCCGACCAGGCCGTTGCGTTCGTGGCCAGCCGGTCTCCGGCAGCTGCCCACTCCGGTGCGCCCGGATGCACGCCGCTGACTGGCAGGGAGCGGGATGGGTGGCCAGGATCGGAGCATGCGCGTCGTTCCTGAGGGTCAGTCCGGGCCGGGTGGGCCGGAGGCCGGGAATGACAGCGGCCCGCTCGAGCGTTTCGAGGCGCGGATGCGTCTGCCCGTGATCGCGGCGGCGGTCCTTCCGCTGGTCGTCGTTCCCGAGCCCGGCGAATGGTTCAGCACCGCCGTCAACGTCGCCGCCTGGTTGGTGTTCCTCGTCGACTACGTGATGCACGTACGCCACCTCGACCGGTACACGAGCTCGGCACTGGGCCGTTTCGACCTCTTCGTCGTCATCGCCACGGCCCCCTGGTTCCTGCTGCCCGGCGCCCAGGCCGGACGGTTCGTCGTCGTCCTGCGCGTGGCACGACTGGCCCGCCTGCTCCTGGTGACCAGGGGAGCGCGACGCCTGCTGGCCCGGCTGCAACGGGTGACCCTGGTCGCGATCGGCATGGTGCTGGTCGCCGCGCTGGTCGCCTATCACGCCGAACGGCCGGTCAATCCGGAGTTCGCAACGTTCGGTGACGCCCTCTGGTGGGGCGTGGTGACACTGACCACGGTCGGCTACGGCGACATCGCCCCGCAGACGTCTGCCGGGCGGTGGGCGGGCTTCGCCATCATGGTCACCGGCATCGGCCTCCTGGGCATCCTCGCCGGTATCCTGGCCAGCTTCTTCGGGTCGGATGAGGACGGCGGGCCGGCCATCGCTCCCGACGAGCAGGCACAAAAGCCCGTCACCCACCCCGCCGAAGCCCCGCTCGACACCCTGGCCGCCGAAATCGCGGCCCTCCGCGGGCAGGTGGAGGCCCTCAGCCGGCGGATCGGCGGGTCCGGTCCGGATCCACCGCACCGGGACCGCCCCGGTGACGATCAGCCGCGCTGACCCGACCGGCCCCGAGCGGGCCGCGTCCGCCGCGGCGGCACCGCTGACGGCGGCATTCCTCATCTGGGGCGGCCGGCTCCTGTCCGCCGGCCGGGATTCCCGGACGCGGCCTCGCACCCTTCGGCGTCATCGGAACGATCGTGCTGACCGGCTGTTCGGTGGCCATGACCGTCTACCTGCCGCACCTCTTCGATTCCTACACGAACCGGTACGGCGCTGTCGGAGCGGTCTTCGCCACGCTCTCCGCCCTGTTCGGCCGGAAGGGAGGCGCGGGACGAGCTCGACCGGATCGGCCGCGGCGAACGCCCGCCGGACAACGAGGTCCGTCAGGAGTGGGACACGGTGCTCCGGCAGGCGCGGGCACGCTGGCAAGCACAGCGCGACCGGGTCATCCCGACCCGCCCGACCCGGAAACGCTGACCGGGCACGCTTCAGCCGTCCGACCCCTTCCCCGGGTCCATCGGGGCCATCCGGCGGTCCGTTCGCCGCATGCACACGAGTCTTCCTGGTGAGTCCCGGCCGCTTCGCGGCGTGTGGACGGCATGATCCCTTCTGGTCAACTCGATTCAGAGGAGGAGCGGGGCATGTCGAACATTCCGGCTGATCTGCGGTTCGCCGAGTCGCACGAGTGGGGACGCCTGGAAGCGGACGGTGTGGTGACCGTCGGAATCAGCGACCACGCGCAGCGGGCGCTCGGCGACGTCGTGTTCGTGGAGCTGGCGGAGATCGGAAGGGTCTTCGCAGCCGGCGATGCCGCCGGTGTCGTCGAGTCGGTCAAGGCCGCATCGGACATCTACGCCCCGGTCGGTGGTGAGGTGATCGCCGTCAACGAGGAGCTGGCGGACAGTCCGGAGCTGCTCAACGAGGAGCCGTACGAGTCCTGGATCTTCAAGCTCAAGCCGTCCGACAAGGCGGAGCTGGGCCGGCTCCTCGACGCTGCCGGCTACCAGGCAGCCATCGGCGAGTAGCCCTCTTTCCGGGGCCTGGCCCGGGTTTCATGCCGGGGCGGCGGCCGGGCGTGCCGGCTTCCGCCGGCTGCCCCCGTGCGGCCGGCGCGGGCCGGCCCCGGCCCGGGCGGGGGCTGCCCGTCACGGCGCGAAGCGGCGGTCTCCGGTGAGCGACCAGACCGCGGCGATGCGGCCGTCGGCGATCGCGAGCAGGTCGATGCCGCTCTTGGTGACCGGATTGCCCGCGCCGTCCGTGTACGTGGCGGTCCAGCGGGCGGCCACCTCCGCACGGGCGCCGTCGACCACCGACGGACCGTCGACCGCGTAGGTGAGCCCCGGGCGCTCCTGCCGGTGGGCCGCGATGAACGCACTCAGGTCCGGTCGGCCCAGCGCGGCGTCGGGACCGGTCCCGGGAACCGTGTTGCCGAACCGGAGCCGCGTCCAGCCATCCGGCAGTGCGCTGCCCTGCGCGCGGGGCAGTGGATCCGTTCCGGTCGGGGTACCGGCCGGCACGGCCGTCCGTACCCGGGTCGATCCGTGCGCCGGGGCCGGTGATGGCTCCGTCCCCCGCGAGCGTCACACCGACGATGACGGGCCGGATGGGGTGCGGCGGGACGCCCGGGATGACGGGTGCGGCGGGACGATGCTGAAGAACACGGGATGGAAGGTCAGCGGGGAGATGTGGATCGCGCAGGGCAGCAACGAGACATCGATGTGAGCCGGTCGCGTGAGGGCGGCTTGTTCGGGGGTGAGGAGCAGCAGGGCGCCGTGGGTGAGGGTGTGGATGACGTTCTCGCAGTGGCCCGCACCGGCTTCGACCCCGTGCCGGTCGTGTGCACCCGGAGTCCGCACCCCGGCTGAGGAACGGGTCCGGCCCTTACGGTCGCTGATTCCGGCCGGGGTTCGGGTCAGGGAAGTTTCGGGGTGGGCCCGGATGCTGCGGAGTGCGCCGGGAACCGAGCATCAGTGGGTGAAGACTTCGAACCCCCGTTCCTTGAGCCGCTTCCTCGCTCCTGCCGTGTGGACTGCCGTCGCTCTGGCGGTGACTGCGGCTTTGTGGGCCCCCTCGGATACGGATCCGGGCCTCAGCCCCTTGTCCTTGACCATCAGCGATTTCGCTGCCCTGGACCGTGGAGGCCCGATCGAGACGACGATGGCCCTGCTGGGTGTGGCCTCGTCGGCATTGCTCGTGATGGCACACGCACGGCTGCCCTCCATGCGGGGCCTGGTGTCAGCCCTGCTGGCGGTATGGGCCGTTGGGCTCGTCGTCGCTGCCGTGGTACCGACCGATCCCCTCGCCGCGGAGCTGAGCACGCCGGCTCAAGTGCATCGCTACGCCTCGATCGCCGCGTTCGTCGCGCTGCCGGCTGCCGGACTCCTGCTTGCGAGGCGGCTTGACGCCGATCACCAGGGCAGGCGGACGGCCCGATCGCTGCGCGCGCTGTCGTGGGCAGCGCTGGCCGGCGCCGTGGTGATGGCCTACTCGGCGGGCCCGGGCGGTCGGGAACTGATCGGCTTGGCGGAACGGCTGCTGCTCGGCTGTGAAGTGGTCCTGCTGGGTCTTCTCGGCCGATATGTGCAGCAGCACAGTCCGGCCGTTCGCCATGGCGCCGGTTGACCCGGATCTTGCTGTCACGGCCATGCCCGGCGCGTCCCGACCACCCCGCTCACCGGCGCCGCCGCCGGAGGGCCAGGTGCGTGCTGCGTTCCTCGCCCTTCCGGCCCTGGCCGAGGTGCTGCACTTCGGCAGGGTCGCCGAGCAGCTCGGCCTGACGACCGGCCGGATCAGCCAGACCATCGCCGGCATACAACTCCCGCTCGCCGAGGCACCTTTGCGCAACCACGAGGTCACCGCCGCTGTTCAATGGCGGCGAACGCCGGCGCGCCGAGCCCGGCGATCCCGAGGAGGGTGCCGGAAGGCCCGGCCGGAACGGGCGCGGCTCGTCAGCCCGTCCGCCCCGTGCGGACCTGCCGCACGTCCCGCACGAGCGCGCACGAGGCACTGAGGAAGACGGCAGCGCCGGCCGCGATCCAGAGGCCCGGCGCGCCGGAGCGGTACTCACCGACCGCGAGGACGAGCAGCAAGGTGCCGGACAGGACACCGAAGGCCGAGATCAGAGCGCTGATGCGGTTGGTCACACGGACATCATCGACGATCACCTCGGCCCACGGCAGCGACCCGGACGGAACCGGCCGGCCGGCGCAGCTCGTGGGGCGGCTGCAGATGATGAAGCCGGGCCCCGACGTTGACGTTGGTGCCGGGACCGCCGTCCAGGACGTCGTTGCTGCCGTTGACGCCTTGACGGAGGCGTTGCCCGTGACGGTGGAGGCCGTGCCGCCCGCGGCGCCGTCCTGCCCCCTGCCCGCCCGCGGCGCCGGTGGCCGTGATGGACAGCACGGCTGTACGCACCCGCCGGGGCGACACACCAACGTGTGACCTGCGCCATACCGCAGGGCGGAACGGGCTGTGCCGGTTGGCCGCCCCGATACGTGCGGCAGTGCACGGCCACCGGCAGCAACGCGCCGCCGACGTGAGCTGGCACCACGCCGGCACCGTCCTCGAAGGCTTTTCGCTCAGCCTCCACAAGATTCCAAAAACCGTGCTAGCCTCGATTCCGTTGCAGTTTTGGTACCCATGAATTTTGTGTGCGCCCTACGCCATGCGATGGGCGCATTTTGTGTTTTCCGGCATCTCCGGATGGGTCATCTCGGCGACGGGGACGCGCACGGTGTGCGACCCCAACACCTCCCAGAAGGAGAAGATCATGGCGACCGGTACCGTGAAGTGGTTCAACGCTGAAAAGGGATTCGGGTTCATCGCGCAGGACGGTGGCGGCCCGGACGTCTTCGCCCACTACTCGAACATCGTCTCCAACGGCTTCCGTGAGCTCCAGGAAGGTCAGCGGGTGAACTTTGACGTCACGGCCGGCCAGAAGGGCCCGCAGGCGGAGAACATCGTCGCCGCCTGACCCGAGGCTTCGGCTCTCAGGGGCGCCGCCGAGCGGCCCCCTGGACGTGGGGGGGGGGCCCCCCGGGGGGCCGTCGGGGCGTGGGCGGGTGCCCTGGTGGTGGGCCGCCGGGTCCCCGCCCGGCTGCAGGGCGCGGCC
>NZ_JBFBGR010000056.1:0-34069 GCF_040684755.1 Streptomyces sp. NPDC089799
GCGCGGGCGCCCGTATCCAGGAGGGCGTGTCCGCGCTCGCCGGTTACGGCGGCATCTTCCAGCGCAACACCCGTGCCTCGGGCGTCATCCCGCAGGTCAGCGTGATGCTCGGCCCGTGCGCGGGCGGTGCGGCGTACTCCCCGGCCCTGACGGACTTCGTGTTCATGGTCCGGGACACCTCGCAGATGTTCATCACCGGCCCGGACGTGGTCCGCGCGGTGACCGGCGAGGAGATCACCCAGAACGGCCTCGGCGGCGCCGACGTGCACGCCTCGGCTTCCGGGGTGGCGCACTTCGCCTACGACGACGAGGAGACCTGCCTGGAGGAGGTACGGCACCTGCTGTCGCTGCTGCCCGCCAACAACCGCGAGCTCGCTCCCGTCGAGCGCTCCGGGGACCCCGCCGAGCGGCGCAACGCGTCCCTGCTCGACCTGGTGCCGGCCGAGGCCGGCCGGGCGTACGACATCCGCGGGGTGATCGAGGAGGTCGTCGACGACGGGGAGCACTTCGAGGTGCACCCGGCCTGGGCGCCCAACCTGGTCTGCACCCTGGCCCGCCTCGACGGGCACACGGTCGGGGTCGTCGCCAACAACCCGGCCGCGACGGCGGGTGTGCTGGACATCGAGGCGTCGGAGAAGGGCGCGCGGTTCGTCCAGTTCTGCGACGCGTTCAGCATCCCCCTGGTCACCCTGGTCGACGTCCCCGGCTTCCTGCCCGGCGTGGACCAGGAGCACAACGGGATCATCCGGCGCGGCGCCAAGCTGCTGTACGCGTACTGCAACGCCACCGTTCCGCGGATCAGCCTGATCCTCCGCAAGGCGTACGGCGGCGCGTACATCGTCATGGACTCCCGCTCGATCGGGGCCGACCTGGCGCTGGCCTGGCCGACCAACGAGATCGCCGTGATGGGCGCGGAGGGCGCGGCGAACGTCGTGTTCCGGCGCGAGATCGACGCCGCCGACGATCCCGAGGCGGTCCGGGCCCGGCGCATCGCCGAGTACAAGTCCGAGCTCATGCACCCGTACTACGCGGCCGAACGCGGCCTGATCGACGACGTCATCGATCCCGCGGACACCCGTGCGGTGCTGATCCGTTCCCTGGAGATGCTCCGCGCCAAGCACGCCGACCTGCCCGCCCGGAAGCACGGAAACCCGCCGCAGTAGCGCGCGGCGGCACCGAGCACAAGGAGCACTCCGTGGCCACACCCGAGCCTTCCCCCCGGACCTATCCGCAGCCCGATCCGCAGCCCGATCCGCAGCCCGACGCCCGGCCCGGTCCCCTTCCCGTGATCAATGTGGTGAGGGGCCGGCCCGACGCCGAGGAACTGGCGGCGCTGACCGCCGTCGTCCTCGCCCGCGCGGCGGCCCTCGAGTCCGAACACGGCGGCACGGCCGTCGCAGGGCCGGCGCCGTCGACCTGGCGGCGTCCGGACCGGACCGCCGCCTTCCTCGGCCCCCGCACCTGGCAGGACGGGGCCGCCCAGGCCCGGTCCGCCTGACCCGCCCCTTCCCCGGCCGTCTTTTCCAAGACGTTCTTCCCCAGCCCGTTCTTCCCCGCAGGAGGAGACCTCCCATGCCCCCAGCCGGCCACCGACCGGACAGGAACCGAGGTGACAGCATGGAACTGCTGGTCACCGGAGGAGCCGGATTCATCGGCTCCCACTTCGTGCGCACCCTGCTCGACGGGGGGTACGAGGGTCACGAGCAGACCCGCGTCACGGTCCTCGACAAGCTCACCTACGCCGGCAACCGGGCCAACCTGCCGGCCTCGCACCCCCGTCTGGAGTTCGTCCACGGCGACATCTGCGACGGCGGACTCGTCCGGGACCTGCTGCCCGGGCACGACGCGGTGGTGCACTTCGCCGCCGAATCCCACGTCGACCGCTCCGTGGACTCCGCCGCGGAGTTCGTGGCCACCAACGTGGGCGGCACCCAGACCCTGCTCGACGCCTGCCTGGCCACCGGCGTCGAACGGGTCGTGCACGTCTCCACGGACGAGGTCTACGGCTCCATCACCGAGGGGGCCTGGACCGAGGAGTGGCCGCTCCAGCCCAACTCCCCCTATGCCGCCTCCAAGGCGGCCTCCGACCTGATCGCCCGGGCCTACTGGCGCACCCACGGCCTCCGGGTGTCGGTCACCCGCTGCTCCAACAACTACGGCCCGTACCAGCACCCGGAGAAGCTGATCCCGCTCTTCGTCACCAACCTGCTGGAGGGCAAGCACGTACCGCTGTACGGCGACGGCCGCAACGTCCGCGAATGGCTCCACGTGGACGACCACTGCCGGGCCATCGCCCTGGTGCTCGACCGGGGCCGCCCCGGCGAGGTCTACAACATCGGCGGCGGCAACGAACAGACCAACCTGCACATCACCGAGCGGCTGCTGGACCTCTGCGGTGCGGACGGCTCCATGGTCCGGCAGGTCCCCGACCGCAAGGGGCACGACCTCCGCTACGCCCTCGACGAGACCAAGATCCGCGAGGAACTCGGGTACGCCCCCCGCATCCCCTTCGAGCAGGGCCTGGCCGACACGGTCGCCTGGTACCGCGACAACCCCGACTGGTGGAAGTCCGTCAAGCACGGCAGCGAACGGTCCGAGCACGGCAAGGAAGGCAAGGAAGGAAACGCGTCATGAACGTCCACAAGGCACTGATCCTCGACGAGACCGCCAAGTTCCACCAGGACGTCCAGGACGACCGCCCGTTCGTCCCCGGCACCACCGAGATCTGGCCCGCCGGCGCGGTGCTGGACGCGGCCGACCGCCGGGCGATCGTCGAGGCCGCCCTGGAGATGCGGATCGCCGCCGGCCCCAGCTCGCGCAGGTTCGAATCCCGGTTCGCCCGCACGATGGGCCACCGGAAGGCGCACCTGACCAACTCCGGGTCCTCCGCGAACCTGCTGGCCATGACCGCCTTCACCTCGCACACGTTGGAGGACCGGCGGCTGCTCCCCGGCGACGAGGTGATCACCGTCGCCGCGGGCTTCCCCACCACCGTCAACCCGATCATCCAGAACGGGCTGGTGCCGGTCTTCGTCGACGTGGAGCTCGGCACGTACAACACGACCGCGGACCGGGTCGCCCAGGCCATCGGGCCGAAGACCCGCGCCATCATGATCGCCCACGCGCTGGGCAACCCGTTCGAGGTCGCCGAGATCGCCCAGCTCGCCGAGGAGCACGATCTGTTCCTCGTCGAGGACAACTGCGACGCCGTCGGATCCCTCTACGACGGGCAGCTCACCGGCACCTTCGGCGACATGACCACCGTCAGCTTCTACCCCGCCCACCACCTGACGATGGGCGAGGGCGGCTGCGTGCTGACCTCGAACCTGGCCCTGGCCCGGATCGTGGAGTCGCTGCGCGACTGGGGCCGGGACTGCTGGTGCGAGCCGGGCGAGACCAACAAGTGCCTCAAGCGCTTCAAGTACCAGATGGGCACCCTCCCCGAGGGCTACGACCACAAGTACATCTTCTCCCACGTGGGCTACAACCTGAAGGCGACCGACATCCAGGCGGCCCTGGGCCTGACCCAGCTCGACAAGATCGACGAGTTCTGCGCGGCCCGCCGCCGCAACTGGCGCCGGCTGCGCGAGGGCCTGGACGGGGTCCCGCACCTGCTGCTGCCCGAGGCCACGCCGCGCAGCGACCCGAGCTGGTTCGGCTTCGCGCTGACCGTGCAGCCCGACGCGCCCTTCTCCCGGGCCGCGCTGGTGGACTTCCTGGAGGACCGGAAGATCGGCACCCGGCGGCTGTTCGCCGGCAACCTGACCCGGCACCCGGCGTACATCGGAACCGACCACCGCGTGGTGGGCGAGCTCACCAACAGCGACATCGTCACCGAGCAGACCTTCTGGATCGGCGTGTACCCGGCGCTGACCGAAGAGATGACCGACTACATGGTCGCCTCGGTGAAGGAGTTCGTGGAGGCCCGCTCGTGAGCACCGACACCGCCGACACCGCCGGCACCACCACCGCCCCCCGTACGCTGCGGCCGCGCGCCGACGCCGGCCTGCCGGACCGCTTCGCCCGGTCGGCCGCCGCGGACCGGGGCGCGCACCTGCGCACCGAGGACGTGCACCGGTGGCTCGACGGCCGCCGCGAGGCCCACGCCTTCCGGGTGGACCGGATCCCCTTCGCCGAACTCGACGGCTGGTACTTCGAGGAGGCCACCGGCAACCTCGTCCACCGCAGCGGCCGCTTCTTCACCGTCGAGGGTCTGCGGGTGTCCACCACCGAGGGCCCCTTCCGGGAGTGGTACCAGCCCATCATCAAACAGCCCGAGGTCGGCATCCTCGGCATCGTCGTCAAGGAGTTCGACGGCGTCCTGCACTTCCTGATGCAGGCCAAGATGGAACCGGGCAACCGCAACCTGCTCCAGCTCTCCCCGACCGTGCAGGCCACCCGCAGCAACTACACCAAGGCCCACAAGGGCGCGGACGTCCGCTACCTGGAGTACTTCACCGACCCCTCCCGGGGGCGGGTCCTCGCCGACGCCCTGCAGTCCGAGCACGGCTCCTGGTTCTACCGCAAGAGCAACCGCAACATGCTCGTCGAGGCCGTCGGCGAGGTCGACCCGCACGAGGACTTCTGCTGGCTGACGCTCGGCCAGATCGGCGCCCTGCTCCGCGAGGACAACGTCATCAACATGGATGCGCGGACCGTCCTCGCCTGCGCGCCCCTGCCCGACCCGGACGCGGCCGCCCTGCACACCGACACCGGGCTGCTGTCCTGGTTCACCGCCGAACGCTCCCGCCACGACGTGGTCGCGGAGCGGGTGCCGCTGGAGGGCATCCCCGGCTGGAAGCGCGGTGAATCGGCCATCGAGCACGAGGACGACCGCTACTTCGGGGTGGTCGGCGTCTCCGTCCAGGCCGGCAGCCGGGAGGTCGCCCGCTGGACCCAGCCGCTGTTCGAGCCCAAGGGAATCGGCGTCACGGCCTTCCTGACCCGTCGGATCGGGGGAGTACCGCACGTCCTGGCCCACGCCAGGGTCGAGGCGGGGTTCGCCGACACCGTCGAGCTCGGGCCCACCGTCCAGTACACCCCGTCGAACTACGGGCACCTGCCGCAGGACCGGCGGCCCGCCTTCCTCGACCTCGTGCTGGACGCCGACCCGTCCCGGATCGTCTACGAAGCCCTGCACTCCGAGGAGGGCGGCCGCTTCCTGAACGCGGAGAGCCGCTACCTGTTCGTCGAGGCGGACGAGGAGCAGGCCCCGCTCGACCCCCCGCCCGGATACCTGTGGGTGACGCCGTACCAGCTCACCGGGCTGCTCCGGCACAACCACTACGTCAACGTGCAGGCCCGCACCCTGCTGTCCTGCCTGACCTCGGGCGCGGTGCGCCTCTGATGGACCCCGTACGCATCGGCGTGCTCGGCTGCGCCGAGTTCGCCCGCCGACGCATGCTGCCCGCCTTCCGGGCCTGCCCGGACACCGAGCTCGTCGCGGTCGCCAGCCGCGACGCCGCCAAGGCCCGTACGGTCGCCGCAGAGGCCGGCTGCCTACCCGTCACCGGCTACGGGGCGCTCCTGGAGCGGGACGACATCGACGCCGTGTACGTGCCGCTGCCGGCGGCGCTGCACGCCCCGTGGGTGGAGGCCGCGCTGCGCGCGGGCCGGCACGTCCTCGCCGAGAAGCCGCTGACCACCGACCCGGTGGCCACCCGGACCCTGACGGCGCTGGCCGGGTCCGCCGGGCTGGCCCTGCGGGAGAACGTGCTCTTCGTCCACCACCCGCAGCACGCCGAGGTGCTGCGGCTGGTGGCCGACGGCGCCATCGGGGAGCCCCGCTCCCTCCACGCCGCGTTCACCGTGCCCCGGCTGCCCGACGACGACATCCGCCACGACCCCGCGCTCGGCGGCGGTGCCCTCTTCGACACCGGTGTCTACCCGGTCCGGGCGGCCCTGCACCTGCTGGGCGGCCCGCTGGAGACCGCCGGCGCCGTGCTCCGGCGCGGCGGGCCCGGCCGCGCCGTGGACATCGGGGGCACGGCCCTGCTGCACACCCGGGACGGGGTGGGCGCCCAGCTGTCCTTCGGCCTCGACCACGCCTACCGGTCCCGGTACGAGTTCCGGGGCAGCGAGGGCTGCATCACCGTCGACCGGGCGTTCACCCCGCCCGCGGACCACCGGCCCCGGATCCTGCTGGAGCGTCGCGCCGGCACCGAGGAGATCGTCCTCCCCGCCGACGACCAGGTGGCCCGTGCCGTCTCCGCGTTCGCGGAGGCGGTGCGGACCGGGGCCGCCACGGACCCCGCGGTGCCGTGGCAGGCGGAGCTGCTGGACGGGATCCGGCGGCGCGCGGTGGTCGTATGACGCGGGCGGGCGAACGCGCTGACGGGCACGATGGCGGGCGCGGTGACGGGCGCGAGGGAGAACTCGCCGCGCTGCGCGCCCAGGTGCGGGACCTCAGGGACCGCGTGGAGCTGCGCGAGCTGTTCGACCGCTACGTGATCTCGCTCGACCGGCCCGACGGGTATGCGGGCGACGGGTATGCGGGCGACGGGCCTGCCGGCGACGACCTTGCCGGGGAAGGAACAGCCGGAGACGCGGCCCGCTTCGCCGAGCTGTTCACCGAGGACGCGGAGTTCCGCTACCCCATCGGCACGGTCACCGGGATCACCGGATACGCCGCGTTCCTGCGGCGGGCCAAGGGCCGGTGGGCCCGTACCCACCACCTCGGCGCCACCCACGACATCCGCGTCACCGGCGACGCCGCCACCCTGCGGGTCCACCAGCTCACCACCCACGTCCACCGGGACGAGGAGGACGCGGGAGACCCCGTCGAGCCCTTCGACGTGGGCGGCTGGTACGACGCCGGAGCGGTCCGGACGGACGCCGGCTGGCGGCTGAACCGGATCTCCTTCCACGTGGTGTGGGCGACCGGCCGGCGGCCGGCGGACTTCAGCGGCCTCCGCTGGTGAGCGGCCGCCCGGAGGGCGTCCGGAGCACCACCCCCTTCCGCGACGCCGCGCAGCACCACCGGTCCCCGCCGCCGTGCGGTCCGGGGCTCCCGCTGCGCACCCTGCTGCACCGCCGGCTGACCTGGGGCCTGGCCGTCACCCGGGTGCGCGGCTCGCGCCCGGCCCGCTGACCGGCGGGCAACGGTGCGGGCCGACCGGCCCGCCGGCCGGCCCGCACCGGCCCCGCCCCTCCCCCCACACCGAACCCCAGGAGTGTCCATGGACCTGCTTCCGTCAGCGGCCAGGCCGGCCGTCCGCCCGGTCGAACTCGACGCCGACGGCATCCCGCTCTCGGGGCTGCTGGCCGAAGCCGCGGGAGGAGACGTCCCGCGCGCCCTCCTCGTCGCCCTGCACGGCGGCGGGATGAGCGCCGGCTACTTCGACGGCCGGGCGATCCCCGGCCAGTCCCTGCTGTCCCTCGCCGCCGGGGCGGGCGCCACCGTGCTCGCCCTGGACCGGCCCGGCTACGGAGCCTCCGCCCCGTACCTGCCCGAGGGGCTCGACCTGGCCGGGCAGACCCGGCTGCTGTACGCCGCGCTGTCCGGGTTCGCCCGGGGCCGGGACCTCGGCGCGGGCCTCTTCCTGGTGGCCCACTCCAGCGGCGGCCGGCTGGCCCTGTCGGCCGCCGCCGAACCGCGGGCGGAGCTGCCCCTGCTCGGGGTGGACGTCTCCGGCCTCGGCCGGCACTTCGCCGTGGACCGGCACGAACTGCCCGCCTCCGACGGGCGCGGCGCCTGGCGCCGGCACTGGGGAGCCCTGCGCTTCTACCCGCCGGGCGCCTTCCGGCTCGGCCAGGAGCTGGTGCGTCCCACCCCGGAGCGGGAGGCCCGGGACGTCCTGGAGTGGCCGCGGGCGTACCCGGGGATCGCCGCCCGGGTCCGGGTGCCCGTCCGGTTCACCTTCGCCGAGCAGGAGCAGTGGTGGCGGCACGACGAGGCGGCGCTCGGCGAGCTGCTGGAGCCGCTGGCCGCCCCGCGGGTGGAGGTGGCCCGGCAGTCCGACGCCGGGCACAACATCTCGCTGGGCTGGGCGGCCCGTACGTACCACCTGAGGGTGCTGGCCTTCCTGGAGGAATGCCTCCTGGCCCGCGAGACCGCCGCTCCCGGGCGGCACCGATAACCGGAGGGAGTCAGTCCGCGCCCAGGGCCCCCGGGGTCCCCCTCGGATCCCCTTGGATCCACCCGGGTCCCCCGCCGCGGACGCTCCCTCCCCCAAGGCTCCCGCCCCGGCACATCCCCCGACGGTGGCGTGGAGTGGGTGGTGGCGCACCGGGTCCGTCCCCCCGTACGCCGGTGCGCCACCCGCCCGATCCGTCGGCGAAGAGGCCGGCATGACGCGGGCGGAGCCCCGCCCCCCGCTGCCGCCGCCACGATGCGCACGGTGACGGCCGCCCCTGACAACGGAAGAAAGCACAGGTCAGAACAGATGCGCAGCGAGCACCGGCGCGTGAAGGGCCATCAGGAGCCGGCCGTACGGCGTCTCCTGGCGACCACCTTCCAGTCCCTGACGGTCCGCAACTTCAAGCTGTTCGCCGCCGGCCAGCTGGTGTCGGTGGCGGGCACCTGGATGATGGTCGTCGCCCAGGACTGGCTGGTGCTGTCGATGACCGGTGACTCCGGCACCGCGCTGGGCGTGGTCACCGCCTGCCAGTTCGCCCCGCTGCTGCTGCTCACCCTGTGGGCGGGCGGGCTCGCCGACCGCCACGACAAGCGCCGGCTGCTGGTCGCCGCCAACCTGGCGGCCGGAGTGCTGGCCCTGATGCTGGCGCTGCTGGTGCTGGCGGGGGCCGCCGCGCTCTGGCACGTCTACCTCTTCGCCCTCGCCCTCGGCACGGTCAACGCCGTCGAGGTGCCCACCCGGATGTCCTTCGTCAGCGAGCTGGTCGGCGGGGAGCTGCTGCCCAACGCCTCCGCGCTCAGCGCCGCGTACTTCAACACGGCCCGGGTGGCCGGGCCGGCCCTGGCCGGGCTGCTGATCGGCTGGTGGGGGACCGGTCCGGTGATGCTGCTCAACGCGGTCAGCTTCCTGGCGACCGTCCTCGGGCTGCTGCTGATCCGGCCCGCGGAGCTGCACCGCGGCCGGACCCGGCCGGACCGTGCCGGCGTCGGCGAGGGCATCCGGTACATGCTGGCCCGCCGGGACCTGCTGCTGCCCATGGCGCTGGTGGCCGTGGTCGGCATGCTGGGCTTCAACTTCCAGCTCACCCTGCCGCTGCTGGCCAAGACCGTCTTCCACACCGACGCCGCCGCCTTCGGCCTGCTGACCACCTCGCTGGCGGCCGGATCCCTGGTGGCGGCCTTCGCGACCACCGCCCGCCGCAGCCGTCCCCGGGCGGCCCTGGTCATCGGCTCGGCCGCCGGCTTCGGGACGCTGGAGGCCCTCTCCGGCCTCGCCCCCGGCTACGGCGCCGCCGTCGTGCTGCTGTTCCTCACCGGCTTCGGCTCGATCTGGTTCGCGCAGGCCGCCAACCACCACATCCAGCTGGGCACCGACCCGGCCTACCGCGGCCGCGTCATGGCCCTCTACACCCTCGTCTTCCAGGGCACCACGCCGCTGGGCGCACTCCTCACCGGGGCGGTCAGCGAGGCGTACGGGGCCCGCCTCGGGCTGGTCCTGGGCGGCGTCTCGTCCGTGCTGGCCGCCCTGGCCGTACTCGCCGCGCACCTGCGCCGCCGCGGGACCACCCGGACCGCGCCGCCGCCGGCCGCGGGACAGGAGACCGTCCGGGGCGGTTCGCGGTCCTGACGCCGGCCGCCCGGCACCTGTCAGGCGCAGGCCGCCCCGCGCCGCCGTCCCCACTCCTGACCGCCCCTCCGCCCGGGCCGTCGTCCCGGGCCGTCGTCCCGTCCCGTTCGGTCCTCCGCACATGAAGAAGCCCCTTCACCCATCGAGGAATCCATGACACCCGTCACCTCCGCCGCACCGACTCCGCGGCCGGCCGAGCTCCCCACCCTCACCGGCATACGGTTCATCGCAGCTGTGCTCGTGTTCCTGGCCCACATGTCGGGCGCCTACATGTTCACGAGCGAGAACATCAACACCGGCCTGGACCGGTACCTGGGCACCGTGGGCTTCCCCGC
Organism: Streptomyces sp. NPDC089799; assembly: GCF_040684755.1. Classification (NCBI taxonomy): domain Bacteria; kingdom Bacillati; phylum Actinomycetota; class Actinomycetes; order Kitasatosporales; family Streptomycetaceae; genus Streptomyces; species Streptomyces sp. NPDC089799. The sequence goes on from NZ_JBFBGR010000056.1 coordinate 10,040, forward strand.
GCTGTCGTTCTTCTTCATGCTCAGCGGCTTCGTGCTCACCTGGTCGGCGAGGCCGGGGGACCGGCCCGCGCTGTTCTGGCGCCGCCGCTTCACGAAGGTCTACCCCACCCACTTCGTCGCCTGGATCGCCGGATTCGCGCTGGCCGCCGTGGCCGGCCAGGCCGTCGCCGGCAAGGAGTTCCTGCCCGGGCTGTTCCTCGTCCAGGCGTGGTTCCCCGAGTACGCCGTGGTCCGCGGGGTCAACGGGCCGGCCTGGTCGCTCGGCGCCGAGCTGGTCTTCTACCTGTGCTTCCCCTTCCTGCTGGTCCTGGTCAAGCGCATCCGGGCGGGCCGCCTCTGGGCCTGGGCCGGAGCCATGGTGCTGGGCCCGGCCGCCATCGCCGTCGCCGCCGAAACCCTGCTCCCGTACCAGGACATGGGGCTCTCGTACGGCTGGTACCAGTTCTGGTTCGTCTACTTCCTGCCGGTCAGCCGGCTGTTCGAGTTCGTCCTCGGCATGCTGCTGGCCCGCCTCGTGATCGAGGGCCGGTGGATCCGCATCAGTCGTACCGCGGCCGCCCTGACCCTGGTCCCGGGCTACCTCGGGACGCTGTACCTGCCCGGCTCCTACACCCTGGTGCTGCCGGCCCTGATCCCGATGGCGCTGGTGCTGGGGTCCGCGGCACAGGGCGACGCCGACCGACGCGGCGGCTTCCTGGCCGGGCGCACGATGGTGAGACTGGGCGAGCTTTCGTTCGCCATCTACGTGGTCCACATGCTGGTCGCCTACTACGGTCCGGTGGACTTCGGTACGGGCCACCAGTGGGACACGGCCGAGGCGGTCGCCCGGATCGGCGTCTGGCTGGTGCTGACGCTGGTGCTGGCCTGGGTGCTCCACCGGTTCGTCGAACTGCCGGCGATGCAGCGCTGGTCGCGGCCCAGGGCGCGGCAGGCCGTTCCGCAGGAGCCGGAGGGCACCCGGCTGCGGGCTCCGGGCGGCAGCCATGTCGTCGCCGGCGCCCCGCGCACCGCGGCGAGGGTCGCCCCCGCCCCCGCTCCCGCCCCGGAACCGGCTGCCGCCCGGCACGGCTGACACGGCCGGCACGGCTGACCCAGCTCTCGCCCCTGATCTGCTCACACCCGCCCGGCTCCGCGCGCTCCGTGCGCGCGGAGCCGGGCTTGAGCTGTTCTCCAGCCCGGTCCGAGACCATCGCCGCCTCACCGGACCACACCGCACGACACCGCACGACACCACACGGCCAGGAGGAACGGAACCATGGCACAGACCAACGACGCGCACCCCGCACCGGCGGGGCGGGCAGCCCACGAGATCACGGTCGAGGCACCGGCCCGGGACGTCTACCGACTGCTCGCAGACCTGGCCAACTGGCCTTGGCTCTTCAGGCCGTTCGTACACGCCGAGGCCATCGGTCGGCACGACGGTCACGAACGGGTCGCGATGTGGACCACGACCGGCGACCGCGTCGAGCGGTGGGTCGCACTGCGTCGGCTCGACGAGGCCGGACTGCGCATCGACTTCCGCCCGGAGGCGCCGGCCGCCCCGCTGGCGTCCATGGACCGTTCGTGGGTGGTGGTGCCGCTGACCGACCGGACCTGCACCGTACGGCTGCTGCACGCGTTCACGCTCACGGACGGCGGCCCGGCCGAAGTCGAGGCGACCGGGCGGATCATCGATACGGTCGCGGACGCCGAGACGGCCGCGGTCAAGGGAGCCGCGGAACTCCTCGCACACCGGCCGGGCCTGCTCGTCGAGGTCACGGACACGGTGGAGATGACGGCCGCTCCGGCAGCGGTGTACGAGGCCCTGTACGAGGTCGGGAAGTGGCCCGGGTTCCTGCCGCACGTGGTGCGGGCCGAGATCCTGCAGGACGCCGACGACCTCCAGCTCGTCGAAGTCCACACGGCGGAGAGGAACGGGACCACGCTGGCCATGCGGACCGCCCGGGCCGGACTCCCGGACCGGGCCATCGCGTACAAGCAGCTGGTGCTGCCGCCGATCGGGGCGAGCCACACCGTCGTCTGGCAGCTGGAGCCGGCCCCGTCCGGGACCACCGTCACCTCGCGGCAGACCGTGGTGCTCCGGCCGGACGGGATCGCCGCCCTCCTCGGCGACGGGAAGGGCGAGGCCGATGCGGCGGCTTTCGTGCGTACCGAACTGAGCGCGAAGGTCCGACTGGTCCTCGACGGGGTCCGTACCCTCACGTCCTGACCGTCCGGACTCCTGACGTCCTGACGTCCTGACGTCCTGACGAGAACGGGGTGGTACCCGCGGCCGGCCGCGGGTACCACCCCGTTTTCTCGTCACGGAACGTGCGGCACGGCCCCCGAAGGAGCCGTGCCGCGGCCGTTCCGGCCGGCTACCTCCGCCAGACCCCTGCGCGCGAGGGTGCGCCGGACTCGGTGACGACACCGACCGCGACGCCGTTCTGCACCGCGTACGCATCACCGGCGCCCGGGCCGCCGAACGGCAGGGCGTGCACCGTGCCGTCCGTCTTCCAGACCACCGGACGGTGCTTCCCCGCCGGGGTCACCGAGTAGCCGACGGCCACCCCGTTCTCCGCCAGGGCGAGCGCATAGCTGCCCGTGTCACCGGGGAACGTGGGCAGCTCCCGGACCGCACCGCCGCGCGTCCAGACGACCGCCTTGGTCGGCGAACTCGCGGTCACGCTGGAGCCGCCGACCATGACGCCCGCGTCGTTGACCGCCGTGACGGCGCTGTCGCCGTGCCCGGGCAGGGCCGGCAGCTCGGTCACCCGGCCGTCGGCACCCCACCGCACGGCGCGGTTGCGGCCCTCGGCGGTGCTGGACGCGCCGACCGAGACACCCAGGTTGTTGATCCACGTGGCCCCGGCCGACGGGTCACCGGGCAGCGCCGGGAGCTCGGTCGGCCTGGCATCGGCACCCCACCGCATGGCGTGCCAGTTGCCGTCCGCGGTGATGGAGAAGCCGACCGTGACCCGGCTGTCGTTCACGTGGTACGCACGGGTCGTGGCGGCTCCCGGACGTCCGGGGAGCTCGGTGATGCGGCGGTTGTGGTCCCAGCGGACGGCGCGTTCGACGGTCCCGATGGAACGGCCTATCACGGCGGTGTCGGTGTTGTTCACCGAGAAGGCGGTGCTGGAGTCGTCGCCGGGGAGGGTACCCAGGTCGGTGGGCTCACCCGCCTCGTTCCACAGTACGGCGCGGATCTTCCCGGAGGCGGTGCCGGAGTCCCCGGCGACCTGGCCGTTCAGATTGATGCCGAAGGAGCGGTTGGTGGTGCCGCCGGGGAGGATGGAGAGCTCCGAGTAGGCGACCGCCGAGGCGGCAGGTGCCTGTGCGCCGGGCGTGGCGGCGGCCGCCGGACTGACCGCGGCCTGGCCGGCCAGGAGCAGTCCGGCCAGTGCCGCCATGCCCAGTTTCGCTCTGTACTTGTGCGTCACAATGAAACCCCCGTTGTGTGGGAAAAGAGCCCGCGAGCCCGTTACTTGCGGGTGCCGAAGTAGAAGCCGGGCGTGCCGTTGCCCGTCTCCACGTACTCCGGGGTCAGTCCGGCCTTCCGGTACGCCGTCTCGTACTCCTCGCGGGAGAACAGCGTCAGGTAATCGACCTCGCTGCGGTGCGTGATGCCCTTCGCGGAGTCGGCCGTCAGATAGTGGATCTCCATCCGGGTCTGCCTGCCCTCCAGCGTCGAGTGGGCGACGCGCGCGATGCCCTGGTCGCCCGTGCCGGTCTTCAGGGCGTGGGTGGAGACGTAGCCCGGGATGAACGTGTCCGGGAAGTACCAGGGCTCGATGGCGAGCACGCCGCCCTCGGAGAGGTGCCGGGCCATGGCCGCGACGGCGTCCTCCAGGTCGGCGACCGTGTTCAGGTAGCCGATGGAGCTGAACATGCAGACCACGGTGTCGAAGCTCTCGCCGAGCTCGAAGGAGCGCATGTCCCCGCGGTGCAGCGGAACCCCGGAGAGCCGCTCCTCGGCCAGGCCCGCCATCCACTCGGACAGCTCCAGGCCGGCCACCCGGTCGTAGAGCTTCGCGAACGCCGCCAGGTGGATGCCGGTGCCGCAGGCCACGTCCAGCAGGCTGTTCGCGTCCGGCTTGCGCTCCCGGATCAGCTCGGTGACCCGGGCCGCCTCGCCCGCGTAGTGCTTCCGGTCCTGGTACAGCAGGTCGTAGATCTCCGCCGCGTTGTTGCTTTCGTACATGGGTGTTCCTCCAGAGGATGCTCGGGAAGCACGTCGATGCGCATCGGTGGGTGTGAGTGGGGTGCGGGCCGGTGGGGGCCGGGAGGCCAGGGGGCCGGTGAGGGCCTGGGCGTGGGGGGCCGCAGGGCCGCTCAGGAACGGGCGCCGGCCAGGGCGACGGCCTCCAGCCGGCCGACCGTTTCGTGGGGGGAGGGCAGTGCGGTGATCCGGTCCTGCAGGCGCTCGGCGGCCTGCCGGTACGACGGGTCGGCGAGCATCTCGCGGGACGCCGCCAGGATCGCGGCGGGCGTGTTGTCCGCGGGGCCGAGGAGCCTGACGGCGCCGCTCCGGCCGGCCGGCTGCAGCCACTCCACGAACTCGGGTACGGACGGGATGACGAGCTGCGGCACGCCGTGCGCCGCTGCCCCCAGCAGGGTGCTGCCCCCTCCGTGATGGACCGCCAGGTCGCAGGTGGGGGCCAGGACGTCGAAGGGCAGCCAGCCGACCCTGGCATGGTCCGGCACTCGGCCCAGCGCGTCGGCGAGGTGGTCCGGCACGGCGATCAGCAGCTCGACGTCCAGGCCGGCGGCCGACTCGATCAGTCCCGTCAGGTAGTCGAGGGCGTACTCCTTGCTGACCCTGCTCCCGGCCGAGATCCACACCCGCGGGCGGTCGCCCTTCGCGTGCATCCACGGTTCCACCGGCTGGGCCGGGGCGTACGGGACGTATCGCAGCGGGCTGCCCTCCGGGCGCAGCAGCAGCGAGTCCCCGGGCGGGGTCCTCAGCTCGTCCGGCGCCAGGATCAGGGTGATGTCGGGCTCCGGCAGGTCCGTGAAGCCCTGCCTGCGCAGTTCCGCGGCAGTGACCCGGTGCCAGTTGCGGGGCTCTGCGAAACCGAACTCGACGGCGGCGTAGGGGATCCGGGTCTGTGCCGCGAGCAGCTGGGCGCCACTCGCCAGCGGTCCGCCGACCAGGAGGTCCGGCGGCCACCTGCGGACCAGGTCCTGGAGATCGCGGTGGCTGTCGACGGCGATCTGCGCGCCGATGGACCCGAAGACCTCGGCGCGCTCGTCGCGGTCGCCGGTCAGCGGGACCAGCTTTCCGTCGCGTACGACCCGGTAGTCGGCCGGGGCCTTCTGCGGTGCGGCGACGGCGGCGAGGCCGGCGCCCAGCAGGTTCGGCAGGGCGTCCGCGTGGGCCGCGGCGATGACCTCGTGGCCGGCGCTGCGGAACGCCTGCGCCAAGGGGACGAGCGGCAGGATGGCACCCGCCCCGCCCTCGAAGACGAACAGGACCCTCATGACTCGTCGATCCTCATGACAGGTCGGTCCTCACGCCTCGTCGTCGACGAGGATGACCATCTTGCCCCGCCCGTGGCCCCCCTCGACGACACGGTGCGCCTCGGCGGCCTCGGCGAGCGGGTAGGCATGCCGGATGTGGATCGTGATGCCGCCCTCCTCCCACAGGTCCACGAGCGACTGCAGGCGGGACTGGGAGCGCCCCGGGCCGAACAGCGGGATGCCCAGTTCGCGGGCCTCGTCGAAGGACAGCATCGTCCGGATCCGGGTGCGGTCCTTGACCAGTTCGGCGGAGGCGCGCAGGGCTTCCGGGCCCGCCGCGTCCAGGGCCGCGTCCACGCCCTCCGGCGCCACCGCCCGTACGCGCTCGACCAGCCCCTCGCCGTAGGTGACGGGGACGGCGCCCAGCGACCGCAGGTAGTCGTGGTTCTCCTCGCTCGCCGTGCCGATGACCCGCCCGGCCCCCCACTTCAGGGCGAGCTGGACGGCGAAGGTGCCGAGCGCGCCGGCCGCGGCGTTGATGAGGATCGTGTCGCCCTGGTGGACGCCCATGTTGGAGAGGGCGAGGTGGGCTCCCTGTCCGTTGCCGGAGAAGCCGCCGGCTATCCGCCAGGGCATGGCGGCCGGCTTGGGCACGATCTGGTCGGCGGGCACCACCACGTACTCGGCGTAGGCGCCGAGGGTGCTGAACCCGATGACCTCGGTGCCGGTCTCGACGCCGGTGACGCGGTCGCCGATCTGGTCGACGACGCCGGCGAACTCGTTGCCCGGTACGGCCGGCGGCTGGACCGCGAGGAAGGGCGGGACCCAGCCCCGGCGGATGGCCGCGTCGAACGGCTGGACGCCGGCGACCTTGACCTTGACCCGGACTTCGCCGGGGCCGGCCACCGGCGTCTCCAGCTCCTGGAGCCGCAGTACCTCCGGCGGTCCGAACGAGGACGCTGCCGCTGCCTTCATGATGGTCCTTTCCCATACGGGTCGAGGTCGGGGTCGTGCGAAGTCCGGGGTCGTGCGAAGTCCGGTGTCGTGCGAAGTCCCGGGCGGTGCGAAGTCCGGGTGGTGCGAAGTCCGGGTGGTGCTACGCCTGCTCCGGTGCCGGGGCCCGGTTCTTCCCGGGGAGCAGCACGGAGAGCGCGAGGGGTACCAGGAGCAGGGCGGTCATCCACCAGAAGGTGGTGGTGAACGCGGACGCGTCGGTACCGGCGTCGCCGCCGGCCGCGAGCTGCAGGCTGACGGCGGCCATCGCACCGCCCATGGCCCCGCCGACGCGCTGGGCGACGGCGCTGATGGTGGCGATGTGCGGGATGGTGTCGTCCGGCAGGTCGGTCTTGTACATGGCGGCCGCCAGCGGGATCGACACCGCTGCGAGCCCCATGCCGCGCAGGGCGAGCGCGATCCCGAGGACGAGGTTGTCCGGGTCGCTGCCGGCCAGCGCGAAGGGCAGGCTGCCCGCCACCGTGAGCAGCAGACCGACCAGCACCACCGGCCGCGCGCCCAGCCGGTCGCTGAGGGAGCCGACGAACACGGCCGCGATGCCCATGCCCGCTCCCTGCGGGGCGAGCAGGGTTCCCGCGGCGGTCGCGCTCAGGCCGGCGACCTGCTGGTAGTAGAGGGGGATCAGGAACAGCAGCCCGTACAGCAGGAAGCCCACGATGAAGAGGAGCACCGCCGCGGCCGAGAAGCTCCGGTGGGAGAAGGGGCTGAGGTCGATCAGCGACCGGGAGCGCCGGCGCAGGGCGTGGACGACGAACATGGCGGTGAGGACGACGCCCACGGCCGTGATGCCCACGACGCCGAGGACCTGCGCGGCCCGGACCGGGCCGTCGGCGCCGATCTCGGCGACCCCCGACAGGCCGTAGACCAGGGCGGACAGCCCCGGCGTGATGAGCAGCAGGCCCTTCCAGTCCAGCCGGGCCTCCGGGTCGGCGCCGTCGCGCGGCAGGATGATCCAGGCCGCCGCCAGGGCGATGCCCAGCAGCGGCAGCTGGCCGATGAAGAGCCAGCGCCAGCTGGCGACGTCGATGACCGCTCCCGAGATGATCGGGCCGAGCACCGGTGCCAGGGTGGACGGGACGGCCACCGCGCTGAACGCCCGGCCGGCCCGCTCGGGGCCGGCCGCGCGGGTCAGCACCACCATCGCGACCATGCCGATGAGACCCCCGGAGAAGCCCTGCAGCACCCGGAAGGCGATGAGGCTGCCCGAGGACCAGGCCACGGCACAGAGCACGATGGAGACGAAGAACGCCGACAGCGACCAGAGCCAGACCGTCCGGGCGCCCAGGCGGTTGACCGCGTACCCCGACACCGGGATGGCGGCGCAGGTCGCCAGCAGGTAGGCGCCGGTGACCCACTGGACGGCCTGCGTCGACGACTTGAACTCGTGGGTCATCGAGTCGATGGCCACCACCGTCACCGTGCCGTCGATGGCGGCCACGATGGTGGCCAGGATGACGACGAAGCCCAGCGCGAAGAGACTCGCTTCCCTTTCCGCCCGGGGTGCCCCCGCCGTGCTGAGTTCTGCTGACATGTGAGAGTCGGATACCTTCCGCGATCGGGGAAGCGGTCCGTCGGCGCCGTGACGGGAGTCCGGCGCCGGCGGCGGGACGAAGGGGGTCAGTCCACGGTCAGGACGATCTTTCCGCGGCCGTGACCGGTCTCGATGTCGCGGTGGGCCTCGGCGGCCTCCGCGAGCGGGTACGCCTTACGGATGTTGATCTTGATGAGGCCCTTGGCGTACAGGTCGGTGAGCTCGGCGAGCCGGGTGGCCGAACGGCCCGCGCTCAGCAGCGGGATGCCGAGTTCCTCCGCCACCTCGTCGTCGATCATCGTCCGGATGCGGTTCCTGTCCTTGACCACCTCGACCGAGGCGCGCAGCGTGTCGCCGCCCACGTTGTCCATGACGGTGTCGACGCCCTCGGGGGCGATCGCGCGGACCCGCTCCACCAGCCCCTCCCCGTACGTCACCGGGATCGCGCCGAGCGACCGCAGGTACGCGTGGTTGGACTCGCTCGCCGTGCCGATGACGGTGGTCGCCCCCCACGCCTTGGCCAGCTGGACCGAGAACGTGCCCAGCGCGCCGGCCGCCGCGTGGATCAGCACCGTGTCGCCGGGGCCGACGCCCATCTCCTGCAGGCACAGGTGGGCGCCCAGGCCGTTGGCGGTGAACCCGCCGGCCACGTCCCAGGGCATCCCCTCGGGCTTGGGCACGATCTGGTCGGCCGGGGCCACCACGTACTCGGCGTAGCTCTTGGTGGTGGTGTAGCCGAGGACCTCGTCACCCACCGCGAAGCCGGTGACCCCCTCGCCGACCTGGTCGACGACTCCGGCGAACTCGTTGCCCGGCACCACAGGGAAGGTGAGGTCGACGGACGGCGGGGCCCAGCCCTGGCGGATGCCGGTGTCGAAATGCTGGACACCGGCGGCACGGACGCGGACCCGGACGGTGCCGGCACCGGCCTCGGGATCCGGAACGTCGGTCAGGGCCAGGACTTCCGGCCCGCCGAACGACGAAAGGGCTGCAGCCTTCATGGGCGATCTCCGCACTCTCGGTTGATTGCTTGGCCGGGACGGGGACACCGCGTCGGCCCGCGCTGCCCCCACCCGGTCCGAACACGATCGTTCCGCGGCCTCGAACCGGCCTCGACTCCGGATCCACGGGCCGGACGCTGCCCCGGCCCCCGCTCCGTCCCCGCGACGGGCCTGCCGGCCCCGTGCCGTCGGCACGGCACGCCCGGGCGATCAGGCGCCGCTCGACTCCGCGTCGAGCGGTGACGGGGACGCTCCCGGAGCGGCCGTCCGCAGCCGCCACCACCACCGGATCGTCTGGAATAGAGGTCGTCGCGATGCGCGTAATGTTCGCCATATCCCCAGGACTTGACCACCTGTACCCGTCCTCGGGGCTCGCATGGGCGTTCCGCACCGCGGGCCACCACGTGGCGGTGGCGACCTCGGGGGTGTCCACCGAGGCCGCGGCCCACGCGGGATTCGCCGTGCGCGAGGTGTCCGCCGGCGCCGACTTCCTCTCGATCTTCCCCAGGGCCGGGTCGCCGGAGGAGCGGGCCCGGGCCATGCGCGAACGGGGCCTGGCGATCGCCCGTACGCTGGAAACCCCGGACATCATCCTGGAGAAGTTCTCCCGGGTCAGCGACCTGATGCTGGAGGGCACCCTCCGGTTCGCCGAGGCCTGGCAGCCGGACCTGATCGTCTACTCCCGGCTGAACGGCGCCGCCCTGGTCACCGCCCGCGCCCTCGGCATCCCGGCCGTCGAGCACGGATTCAGCTTCCTGCGCGAAGGAGCCATGCCCGAGCGGTTCCTGCCGTATCTGGCGCCGCTCTACGAACGGATGGGCGTCCCGCACGAACTGCCCCGCATCCAGTCCGTGTACTTCGCGCCGGAGAGCATGATGCACGGCGACGGCGAGGGCTGGACCATGCGTTCCGTCCCCTTCCACGGCGGCGGCACCCTCCCCGACTGGATGGCCGAGCCCAAGCAGCGCCCGCGCGTCGTCGTCACCCTGGGCACCACCGTCCCCCACGTGGCCGGCGTCGGCAGCCTGCACAGCGTGCTCGACTCCGCGGCCCAGGTGGACGCCGAGTTCGTCCTCGCCCTGGGCGACGACCCGGACCTCGACGCCCTGGGCACCCTGCCCGGGAACGTACGGGTCGTGGGCTGGACCCCGCTGAGCACCCTCCTCACCACCTGCGACGCGATCATCCACCACGGCGGTGCCGGCACCACCCTCACCTCCGCGCACGCCGGCGTCCCCCAGCTGGCCATCCCGCACGGCGCGGACAACTGGATCAACGCGGCCATGGTGGAACGCTGCGGACTCGGCCTGGACCGCTCGGCCGAGCAGGTCGACGCCGCACTGCTGAAGGCCCTCGTGCACGACGAGGACCTGCACGCGTCCGCCCGGGCCGGCGCCGCCCGGCTCGCCGCCGAGCCCGGCCCGGACCTGATGGTGCCGCGGCTCCTGGAGCTCACCGGGAACCGGTAGGCCCGGCGCGCACCTGCACCGTGCACCCCCGGAGCCCGCCACGGCCTGGACGGCCGAGACGGGCTCCGTCCTTCCGCGCACACCGAAGAGGCGACGGCCCGTCCGGGCCGCCGCCTCCTCGAAGAACGTCCGGCCGGGCTCCGCCGTCGGAGCCCGGCCGGACGCGGTCAGACGTTCCCGGCCCGGTCCGCCTCGGCGAGCGAACGGAGGATGCCCGTCTGCCGGGCGTCCCGCACCCGTACCCACTCCTCGTAGGTCCGGTGCCCGTACGCCGCCTCCGCCTGCTCGATCAGTGACCGGATCGTCGCGTCGTCCATCGACGGCCGGCCGAGCACCTCCCAGCCCCGCTCCAGCCCGGCACCCAGGGTGCCCAGCCACTTCCGCAGACCGCCCTGGCCACCGCCGAGGTGGAACGCGAGGAACGGGCCCACGGTCGCCCAGCGCAGGCCGATGGAGTTCGTGACCACGCGGTCGAGTTCCTCCAGGGTGACCACACCCTCGCGGACCAGGTGCACCGACTCCCGCAGCAGTGCCGACTGCAGCCGGTTGGCCGCGAACGCCAGGATCGGCTTGTGCAGCACGATCGGCACCCGGCCGACCGATTCCAGGAACGCCACGGCCTCCTGCACCGCCCCGGGCGCGGTGCCCTCGCCCGCGACGACCTCCACCAGCGGCACCACGTGCGGCGGGTTGAAGGGATGGGCGACCACCAGACGGGACGGGTCCGCCATCCGGGCGCCCATGTGGTCCGGGTTGAGGGTGGACGTCGAGGACAGGAGCAGGGCCCCCGGGGAGGCAGCCTTCCCGATCCGCTCGAACAGCTCCTGCTTGAGCTCCAGGTTCTCGGGAGCGTTCTCCACGACGACGTCCGCGCCGGCGACCGCACGTTCCAGATCGGGCTCGAAGCTCAGCCGCGCGGCGAACGTGTCCGGATCCGCGGTGCCCTCGGGCAGGAAGGGCGCGAACAGCTCCAGGGCGTCGGCGACGACGGCCGGAGCCTCCGCACGGCGGCTGTTCACCGTCACGTGCAGGCCGTGGCCGAGGAACAGCGCGATCCAGCCCAGGCCGATGGTGCCGGCCCCGACCACCGTGACCGAGCGCGGGGGCGCCACCGGTCCCTGCTCCTGCTCCTGCACCTGTTCCTGCTCCGCCCGGCTCATGCGCGGGCTCCGTTCAGCTTGGGGATGACCTGCTCGGCCATCAGCCGCAGGGTGGTCGCCGCGTCCTCGAAGCCGAGGTGGCCGGAGTGCACGCCGAGGCTGATGGTGATGTCGTCGCCGAACCACTCCGCGATCTGCTCCAGCTGCGCCCGCACCTGGTCGGGCGCGCCGATCAGCAGCTTCCGCTGCTCCAGCTTGGACTCGAAGTGCGAGGTGCGGGTGGCCTCGACCAGCTTCTCGTAGCCGGGGTAGGCCGCCGACCGGACGTCCGCCCAGGAGGCGACGGCGTCACGGATCGCCGCGCTGTTGCGGTCGTCGTCGTGGCGCCCCTTGCGGCGCGCCTCCTCACCGTCCTCGGCCACCACGCACGGATAGCTGAAGTGGATCTGCTCGGTGCCCGGAGCACGCCCCGAGGCAGCCCATTCCGACCGGTAGAGCGCCAGCCGGTTCTGCAGCTCCTCGGTCGACATGACGTTGGGGACCGACTGCAGGTTGTGGCCCGCCCGGCCGGCCTCGGCGCAGGACTCGGCGCTGCGCGCGGTGGTGACGAACACCGGCGGGTGGGGCTGCTGCACCGGCCGCGGCAGCAAGGTGACCGGTCCGAAGCGGTGGAAGCGGCCCTCGAAGACCACGTCCTCCTCGGACCACAGCCGCTTGATCGCCTCGATGCCCTCGGTGAACCGGTCCTTGGACTCGTCCAGGGAGATGCCGAACGCCTTGAACTCGTCCGGCAGGAAGGCACGGCCGAAGGCCGCGTCGACCCGGCCGCCCGAGATGTTGTCGAGCATGGCCAGCTTGCCGGCCAGCTTCACCGGGTGCTGGAACGCGGGGATGGTCGCGCTGGTGCCCAGCCGGATCCGCTCGGTCCGGCCCGCCACCGCGGCCAGGAACGTCACCGGGTCGGGGCTGTAGCCGCCGTACGCGAAGAAGTAGTGCTCGACCATCTTCACGTGGTCAAAGCCGAGTTCCTCGGCCAGGTCGGCCAGGCGGAGCGCCTCGTCGAAGTACTGGGTCGCCGGCTTGTCGGCCGGGCCGACCGTCGGGAAGAAGACGATGCCGAATTTCACGTCGGACTCCTCAGCCCTGCTCGTCGCGGCCGGAGCCGTCGTGGGTCAGGTCGCGGTGGCGCACCTGCCAGGTGCCGTCCACCCGGACCAGCCGGTCGTGCATGACCACGCTGGCGAAGATGTCGAGGGCGCCGCCCCGCGGCACGCGCATGGCCAGCGCGTACGCCCGCGTCTGCAGGGATCCGTCCTCCTGCGGGACCACCGAGAGCATCCCGAGCCAGTGCCGGAAGTCCAGCTTCTCGTCCGCCAGGCGCTGCTTGCGGGCCCGGGAGGAATCCCGGATGGTCTGCCGGCCGCGCAGCGGCTCGTTGAGCCGGCTCGCCTCCTGGAAGACGGCGTCCTCGGTGAAGGTGGCCGCCCACTCGTCGGGCCTGCCGTCGTCGAGCAGGCCCATCTGGCGGGCGTAGAACTGCTGCACCTGCGCGTAGAGATCGGCCGAGACGAAGTCGGTCATACGGAACTGCCTTTCCTCACGTACGCCGGGACTCCCGGCGGGGCTGGGTCAGAAGGTCAGGGGGCGGGGACGGTGCCGGAGCTCTCCAGCAGCAGCGCCCCGTAGGCGCCGCCCGGCGGATCGAAACGCAGGGCCACATGGCTGGCGAGGCCGTGCACGTCCCGCCAGATGCGCTGGAGGGGGTGCCCGGCCAGCTGGCTGGAACTGCCGGAGGCCCGCACCAGGCGCTCCACCACGTCCACGAGCTGTTCGACCGCGAGGGCGCACTCCGCGGGGCTGCGGGCCAGCTCCACCCGGGTGGCGGCCGGCGCGTCGGCGAGGTGGGCGGCCCGCTCCAGCAGCAGTCCGGCCGCGTCGACGGCGATCGTCGCGCGGGCGAGCAGGGTGCGCGGTACGGGGTCCTGCGCGGGGTTTTGTCCGGGGCTTTGTCCGGGGACCTGTACGGGTCCGGCGGACGCCTGGCCCCGCGCCCACACCCGGAGTGCGGCCCGGGCCGCGCCGAGTGCCGGCGCCCCGAAGACGATCCCGCTCAGCAGGCGCAGCGGGGCCGTGTGGCAGCGGGCGTCGGAACCGACGCTCCCCCCGGTGGCCATCCGCTCGCGCGGGAAGCCGTACGCGTCGGGGACGAAGGCGCCGTCGACGACCAGGGTGTCGCTGCCGGTCCCGCACATGCCGACGGGGGACCAGGTCCGCTTCACCTCGTAGTCCCGCCGGGGCAGGGCGAAGAACCAGGGCTCCCGGGTCTCCCCCCGGGGAACCAGCGCACACACCAGAGCCCACTCCGAGAAGCCGACCGCGCTGGTGTACGACCACTCGCCGGTCACCCGCCAGCCGCCGGGCACCGGGACGGCGCTGCCGCGCGGCATCAGGGCCCCCACCACCACGGTGTCCGGCCCCTCCGCCCACAGCGCCTCCTGCCCCTCCTCGGGCAGGTAGGCACCCATGCGGGCGGCACCTGCGATCACCGACGCGCACCAGGCGGCGGAGGTACAGCCCTGCCCCACCTCGGCGACGGCGCGCAGCAGATCGGTGGCCGTTCCGGCGCTGCCGCCCCGGTGGGCGGGGACGAAGTGGCGGGCGAACCCGGCGGCCACGAGCGCTTCGGCGGCCGGCCGCGGGAGCTCCCGCCCCGCGTCGGCCTCCTCGGCGTGGCGCCCGGCGACGAGGGCGGCCTCGCGCGCCCCGGCGAGCAGATCCTCGGCGGACATCGGCCGGCTTGGCATACGGGACCACTTTCCTCGTGCGCCGCGGCGGGCCGGGGGCGGCCGCGGCGTCGGGCGGACAACGCGCCCACCTTCGCCGTGGCCGGTCCAGGGCGGCTGGAGGCGTGCTCGACCCCAGGCAGTCCGGCGCGCGGCGGGCGCCCTCAGGTCGTCCCGCGCGCCGCGGCCGCCCGGACCGCACGGTTCCCCGACCGCACGGGTCCCCGACCGCACGGTTCCTCGACCGCTGTTCGACCGGCTCCGTACAGCCTCGGAGCAACAGCCCGAGCAGCAGCACGGGCAGCAGCCCGAGCGACAGCGCGGGCCGTAGCAGCCGCAACAGCAGCCCACACGCATGGAGGTACGGATGACCCTGTCGAACGAGGTGGCCGTCGTCACCGGCGGCGGCCGGGGGATCGGCCGGGCCATCGCCCTGGCCCTGGCCGCCGAGGGGGCGAAGGTCGCCGTCCTCGCGCGCAGCAGGGACGAACTGGAGGAGACGGCCGCGCTGGCCGGGGACGCCGCGCCGCGCGTGCTGGCGGTGCCCGCCGACGTCACCGACGAGGCGGCCGTGGCCGACGCGGTCGCGCGCGTCCACGACCGGTTCGGTCCCACGACCCTGCTCGTCAACAACGCCGCGGTGTACACACCGGACGAGCCCCCGCTGTGGGAGGCCGACCTGGGGGCCTGGTGGCGCGACGTCGAGTCCAACGTCCGCGGCCCGCTCGTCTGCATCAGGGCCTTCCTGCCCACGATGGTCGCCGAGGGGAGGGGCCGTATCGTCACCCTCGGCAGCGACAGCGGGGTGCTGCCCTACCCGCTCACCTCGTACTCCTTCGGCAAGAGCGCGCTGGTGCGGCTCACCGAGACGCTCGGGGTGTCCCTCGACCGGGCCGGCAGCCCCGTCCGCACGTTCGCCATCAGCCCCGGTGCCGTCAACACCCGGCTGACCGCGACGTTCGCCGCGAAGTTCCCCGACATGGACTGGACTCCCGCCGAACACAGCGGCAGGCTCGTGACGGCGCTGGCTTCCGGCCGGTACGACGCGCTGCACGGCCGGTACCTGTCGGTGGACCACGACCTCGACGTGCTCCTGGAGCGCCTGGAGGAGGTCCGCAAGGAGGAGCTCCTGGTCCAGCGCATGCGGGTGTACGGACGGGACGGGGCGATCACCACCGACTGGGAGTGACCACCACCGGCCGGGAGTGACCCCGGTCCCCGGAAACCGCGAACCCCGTCCGCCCGCCGGCTGTACCGGCGGGCGGACGGGGTTTCCGGGCGGAACGGGGTCAGGCCACGACGTCGATACGGCCCATCTGCCCGCCGGAGGAGTGGCCCAGCTGGTGGCAGTGGTACAGGTACTGGCCGGTGTACGGCCCCCAGGTCATCGCGATCTTCACGGACTCGCCGGGACCCAGCGTGACGGTGTCCTTCAGACCGACGTCCCGCACGCCGACGGGCTGCCCGTTGCGCTCCAGCACCCGGAAGTAGGTCAGGTGGGTGTGGAAGCTGTGCCACACGTGGAAGTCCGGCTTCCCGGGCTCCACCGGAGCCTCCATGTTCCGGACCGTCCACAGCTCGGTGGTGCCCAGCCTGGCCGTCACGTCGACCCGGGCGGGGTCGTAGGAGAGTCCGTTGATGGTCATCTCGGGGAAGGTCCGCAGCTCGAAGCTCCGCTCCACCGTCCGGGCCGGCAGCGGCGGGAACTCCGAGAGCCGGGACGGCACGACGCTGGAGTCCCAGGCATCGCGGACCACGTCGAAGCGCAGCACCTCGGGACGCTCGGTGGACAGCGCACCGGTGTTCTCCAGGACGACGGAGCCGCCGACCCCGTAGCGGGAGAAGTCCACCACGATCTCGGCGCGTTCGCCGCCCAGCATCAGCAGCTCGGTGCGCTGGACCGGGGACTCCAGCAGGCCGCCGTCCGTGCCGATCTGGGTGAACTCGGAGCCGTCGGCGAGCCGCAGCCGGACGTAGCGGTTGACGCAGGCGTTGTAGAGGCGCAGCCGGTACTTCCGCGCGGCCACCTTGAAGTACGGCCGCTCCTTGCCGTTGACCAGCATGTTGTTGCAGTCGGACGGGCGCGTGTAGAGCAGCGTCCCGTCCTCCTCGATCCGGGCGTCACGGATGACCAGCGGCACGTCGTAGGTGCCCGAGGGCAGGCCCAGGCTCCGTTCGTGCTGGTCGCTGATCAGGTACAGCCCCTGCATGCCCATGAAGACGTTGGTGTCCTCCAGGTGGTGGGCGTGGTCGTGGTACCACAGCGATGCGGCGCGCTGCTGGTTCGGGTAGCGGTACGTGCGCTCCCCGCCGGGCGCGATGGTGTCCATCGGCAGGCCGTCGTGCTCGGACAGCACCGTGCCGCCGTGCAGGTGCACGGCGGTGTTCTCGGTCAGCTCGTTGATCTGGCGGACCACCACCTCCCGCCCCTGCGTGGCCTTGATCGTCGGGCCGGGGAACGACCCGCCGTACGTGCGGACATCGGAGAACAGGCCCTTGACGATCTCGGCCTTGGCCTCCTGCATCCGTATCTCGTACAGGTCGGAGGTGGCGGTGCGGGCGACCGGGCTGAGCACCCGGGGGACGGGCATCGCGTGGGCGAAGGGGACGGCGGGCGCCGCCGCGGCACCCGCAGCCCCCGCCGGGCTGTTGCCCAGCATGTTGTTCCACGGCAGCAGCGCGGCGGCACCGCCGGCGGCGGCGGCCTTCAGGATGTTTCTGCGATTCAGCATGGACCGGGCTTTCTCGTGACGGAGGGTCGGTCGGAGCCCCGGGCCTCCCACGGCACACCGGCACATACGGCCAGCAGCAGAGCCGCCGGAACGCAGGCCCGCAGGACCGTGACGGAGTCGGCGGCGACGGCGGGCCACACGGGCGCGCCGTCGGGGGCGAAGCCGATGGAGAGGGCCACGACGGGGATGCTCACCGCCGCGGCGGCCAGGCCGGCCGCGACCGCGAACACGGGCCGGGCCAGCCGGCCCGCCCGGCGCCGCAGCAACCGCGCCGCCAGGACGAGCAGCGGCAGCAGCAGGTAGAAGGCGACGGCGGCCAGCACCAGCAGGACTCCCACGCTGGTCTTCTGCTGTGCCGCCACCTCGGTGGCGGTGCTGTGGAACCAGGCGTGGTCCCCGGGCTGCGGTGCGGGCGGTTTGCTCCGCCGGACCGCGATCCAGGCCACGGCCAGGCTTCCGGCCAGGGCGAACAGCCCGATCAGGGCCGGCCGCAGCCCGCTGA
The DNA here is from genome assembly GCF_040684755.1 of Streptomyces sp. NPDC089799. Taxonomy (NCBI): domain Bacteria; kingdom Bacillati; phylum Actinomycetota; class Actinomycetes; order Kitasatosporales; family Streptomycetaceae; genus Streptomyces; species Streptomyces sp. NPDC089799. The sequence continues at coordinate 27,614 of NZ_JBFBGR010000056.1, forward strand.
AGGCGCGCAGCAGGGCGGGCGGTGAGGCCGGCCGGGCCGGCCGGCGCACGCCGAGGAGCTGCCTCACGGCTGCTGGTCCGGCGTGATCTCCGGTGTGGCGCCGGGCGTGGCCTCCGGCGTGACGTCCGCCGGGAAGTCCGCCGGGAAGTCCGTGGTCCGCGCGAGCGCGTCCCACCGCTCCCACTCGGCCAGCCGGTCCCCGAGCACCCGCGGCGCGAGGTCCGCGGCCCCGTTGCCCAGCAGGACGCGCAGCGGCGGCTCGTCCGCGTCCAGCAGCTTCAGCAGGGCCTCGCCGGACCGCCGGGGATCACCGGGCTGGAGGTGGGCGTAGGCACCGGACAGCCCGTGCCGGCGCCTGGCAAGCACCTCGTCGTACGCCGCCTTGGGCGTGGCGCGCACCATGCTCCCGGCGCTCCACTCGGTCCGGAACTCGCCGGCCTCGACCAGGGTCACCTTGATGCCGAAGCCCGCGACCTCCTGGGCCAGGGCCTCGCTCAAGGCCTCCAGGGCCCACTTGCTGGCGCAGTACAGGCCCAGGTTGGGGTACGTCGTCACGCCGGCGATGCTCGACATCTGCAGCAGGTGGCCCCCGCCCTGCCGACGCATCACGGGCAGCACGGCCTGGGTGACCCACAGCGCACCGAAGAGGTTCACGTCGAACTGGTCGCGGACCTGCTGCTCGCCCACTTCCTCGACCGCGCCGGCCAGGCCGTACCCCGCGTTGTTCAGCACCACGTCGATCCGGCCCGTCCGCTCGGCGGCCTCGGCCACCGCCGCGAACACCGCGGCCCGGTCGGTGACGTCCAGCGCCATGGGGAGGACCCGCTCCCCGAACCGCTCCACCAGCGGGGCCAGCGCCTCCGGGCCGCGCGCGGTGGCGACGACCGTCTCGCCGGCCTCCAGCGCGACCTCGGCGATGGCACGCCCCAGGCCCCGGGAGGCTCCCGTGACGAACCAGACGCGCGGTGCGCGGCCGCTCGGCGTGGTCCCGTGCTCGGATGCGCGCAGACCGGGTTGCGTCATGCTCGGACTCCTTGAGATCGGTTCGGTGCGGCGGGCCCCGCAGGCGGAGGTTCCGGTCCGGTCCTGGAGAACCGGTCGAGAACGGATCGCACACGTGCGCGACCGCGGCGGGGGCGCCCCACCGGCACTCGACCGGAGGTCGAGCCCGTACTCCCAGGCTCGGAGGGACTTCCGGACGTGAGAGGCGGCTATGATCAATCTCTTCCAGCCCCAGGTCGGTGCTGAGGAACTCGACGCGGTTGCCGCGGTGTTCCAGGACCGCTGGCTCGGGCACGGGCCGCGCACCAAGGAATTCGAGGCGTCGTTCGCCGCGCACCTCGGTGTGGGCGCCGAGCACGTCGTCTTCATCAACTCGGGCACGGCCGGCCTGTTCCTGGCCCTGGAGGCACTCGGTCTCCAGGAGGGCGACGAGGTCGTCCTGCCCTCGCTGAGCTTCCTCGCCGCCGCCAACGCGGTCCTCACCTGCGGGGCCCGCCCCGTCTTCTGCGACGTGGACCCGCGCACCCTCAACCCCACCCCCGAGCACGTCGAGCAGGCCCTCACCGCCCGCACCAAGGCGGTCATCGTGCTGCACTACGGCGGCTACCCCGGGGACATCGCCGCCATCGCGGAACTGTGCCGCGAGCGCGGTGTCCCCCTGGTCGAGGACGCCGCCTGCTCGGTCGCCTCCCGCGTCGACGGCAAGGCCGTCGGCACCTACGGCGACCTGGCCATGTGGAGCTTCGACGCCATGAAGGTCCTGGTGACCGGCGACGGCGGCATGATCTACGTCAAGGACGCCGAACAGGCCCTCCGCGTCCGCCGGCTCGCCTACCACGGGCTCGCCCAGCCCAGCGGGTTCGGATACGCCAAGGTCTCCGCACGCTGGTGGGAACTGGACGTCCCCGAGCCCGGCCGCCGCGTCATCGGCAACGACATGACCGCCGCCATCGGATCCGTACAGCTCCGGCGCCTGCCGGAGATGGTGGCCCGGCGCAAGGAGATCGTCGCCCTCTACGACCGCGAACTCGCCGGCCTCGACGGGGTGCTCACCCCGCCCCCGCTCCCCGCGGGCCACGAGTCCACCCACTACTTCTACTGGGTGCAGCTCGACCCGGAGCTGCGCGACCACGTCGCCGGCGACCTGCTCGCGGACGACATCTACACCACCTTCCGGTACGCGCCGCTGCACAAGGTCCCGGCCTACCGGACCGAAGGCGTGGAGCCGCTGCCGCTGCCCGGCTCCGACTGGGCCTCGGACCGGACCCTGTGCCTGCCCCTGCACCCCGGACTCAGCGACGACGACGTCCTCACCGTGGTGGCGTCCCTCCGCAAGGCGGTGGAGAACCGCCGCGGCGGACCGGCCGCCTGACCCCCGTTCCGCCCCGTACCCGTTCCCCGGCCCGCCGAGCCGGGGAACCGGCATGTCCGGACCGTTTTCGCAGCTCCTTGACACCGGCACGAGATTCCTGCCCGGCCATTGTGCATTCCTGACACAAGTTGACACTCGCATGACATGGCGGTGCTTGTGGCCGCAGAGCGCTCCTCGGAGACTCGATTACATCCCCGGCGCGGACCATGCGGTCACATTCCGAAAATCCGCGGAGGGAATCGGAATGGAATCCCGCTGTCTTTGCTGACGAGGAGTAATTCCCGTGCGATTCAATCTGATCGGGCCCTTCGAGATCGTGACCGACGACGGCCGGATCTACCGGCCCGGGACCCCGAAGGTCTGCCAGACCCTGGCGCTGCTGCTCACCCGGCCGAACGAGATCATCACGGCCGAGTCCCTCATCCAGGAGCTGTGGGGCGAGCGACCGCCCCGGAGCGCCGTCACCACCCTGCAGACGTACGTCTACCACGCCCGCCGGATGTTCGTGAACGAGGGCCTGGCCGACCCCGACCGCCAGCTCATCATTACCAGCCCGCCCGGCTACGCGATCCAGGTCGACGACTCCGAAGTCGACGTACGGGTCTTTGAAGCACTCGTCAACCAGGCGCGCATCCGGCTCGCCGACGGAGAGGCCGCGCCCGCCCTGCGCACCGCGCGCCAGGCCCTGGACATGTGGCGCGGCCCCGCCCTGGCGAACTTCCCCGCGGGCGACGTCCTCATCGGCCACATCGCGCACCTGGAGGAACTCCGCATCCGCGCCTACGAGATCCGCATCGAGGCCGAGAACCTCCTCGGCCTGCACCGGGAGTCCATCCCCGAACTGCGCCGTCTCATCAACGACTATCCGCTGAACGAGTGGTTCCACACCCAGCTCATCGCAGCACTCGGTGCCACCGGCCGCCGCGCCGAGGCCCTGCAGGCGTACCAGAACGTGCGCCGGCTCCTCGCCGACGAACTGGGCCTGGAACCCTCGCTGGAGCTCAAGCGCCTCCAGCTGCGCCTGCTGAACCCGGAGTCGGCCGACGCCGTCCGCCGGACCGTACGGGCACCCCGGCACGACCTGGTCGGCGCGCAGTCGGCCTGAGCGGGGCGCCCGTCAGGAGGGCCTCGACCCGGGTTCGACCGCCTCCGGGCAGCCTCGACGGGCAAGCAGCACCCGGCGGCCGCGGGCCGACGACCGACATGAGGTGACGAGTCAGTGAAGGGAATCATTCTCGCCGGCGGCAACGGCACCCGGCTCCACCCGATCACCCTGGGGGTGTCCAAGCAGCTGCTACCGGTCTACGACAAGCCGATGGTCTATTACCCCCTCTCCGTCCTGATGCTGGCCGGCATCCGTGACATCCTCCTGATCTCCTCGCCCAGGGACCTGCCGCAGTTCCGCGCGGTCCTCGGCGACGGCAGTGCGCTCGGCATCCGGCTGACGTACGCCCAGCAGGACGAGCCGCGCGGGCTGGCCGAGGCGTTCACCATCGGGGCGGACCACGTCGGGGACGACTCCGTCGCCCTGGTCCTCGGCGACAACATCTTCCACGGGCAGGGCTTCGCGACCCTGCTCCAGCGGCTCACCCCGCACCGCGACGGCGCCCTGCTGTTCGGCTACCCGGTACGGGACCCCGAGCGCTACGGCGTGGGGGAGGCGGACGAGGACGGACGGCTCGTCTCGATCGAGGAGAAGCCGGCCAGACCCCGCTCGAACCGGGCCATCACCGGCCTCTACTTCTACGACAACGAGGTGCTCTCCATCGCCCGGGGACTCCGCCCGTCCCCGCGGGGCGAGCTGGAGATCACCGACGTCAACAAGGAGTACCTGGCCCGCGGCAAGGCCCACCTGGTCGACCTGGGCCGCGGGTTCACCTGGCTGGACACCGGCACCCACGACTCCCTGCTCGACGCCGGCCAGTACATCCAGACCCTGGAACAGCGCCAGGGACTGCGCATCGGCTGCATCGAGGAAGTGGCGCTGCGGATGGGCTTCATCGACCCCGAGCAGTGCCACCGGCTCGGCGAGCGGCTCGGCAAGTCCGGATACGGCCAGTACGTGATGGAGGTCGCGGCCGCCCTGCGCGAGGACGGGGCCCGGCGGCGGGCGGGAGCCACCGAGGACCCGCGCTTCGGCGGCCTGTCGGCACTGCCCGCGGCGGTCTGAGCGGGCTCCGGGCAGACCCGCACGGCACCTACGGGGCGGGGCCCGGTGGACACTCCTCCACCGGGCCCCGCCCCGTACGCCGTGCCGGCTCAGCCCTCGTAGGGGCGCGCGGCCCGGCCCTCGCGCAGGGTCACGCCCCACCAGGCGAGCTGGTCCAGCAGCACGGAGGCGGCCTTCGCGGTGCCGTCCTCGTCGTGCGGGCGGCCGTTGTCGTCGAACCGCTCCCAGGCGTCGTGGAAGCTGACGGTGTCCCGCAGGGTGGCCACGTGCAGTTCGCCGAAGACCTGGCGCAGCTGCTCCACCGCCCGGTGACCGCCGGCCATGCCCCCGTACGAGACGAAGGAGACGGGCTTGGCCCGCCACCCGCTGTAGCCGTAGTCGATGGCCAGCTTCAGCGCGGCCGCGTAGCCGTGGTTGTACTCCGGCGTGATGATCACGAACCCGTCCTGGCCCTCCAGGCGCCGGGCGAGGTTCGGCCCGTCGGCCGGCGCCCCCGATGCGTCGTAGTCGAGCTTCAGCTCGGCGACCAGGGCAGGCTCGGCCAAGTCGATGACGTGCACCTCCATGTCGTCGCGCTTGCCGATCTCGGTCAGGAACCAGTCCGCGACGGTGCTGCCGAACCGGCCCGGACGGACACTGCCGATGATGACGCCGATCTTCAGCGGGTTCTGGGACACGGGAAGCTCCTCTGTGCTCTGGGGGTGTTGGCGGATGTTCCGGGGTGCTCCGGGTGGAGCGGGGCCGGGCCACACGTCGGACCGTAGGACCTCAACTTCACTTGAGGTCAACGACCGGCAAAAAAACATGCGGATCTTTTTTCTTTGCGTGGGCCGTGGCGGTCCGGGCCGCCGGTGCCGCCAGCCTGCCGGACGCCGCCCGAGGGGCGGTCGACCGCCGGTCGTGCCGACCGGGCCGCCCGCCTGCTGTCTCGATCCTCAAGCCGCCTTCAAGGCGGGTCGGAGACTGTCGCATTCCGTCCTATCCACAGGAGGAACCCACTCGTGTCCCGCCGTCTGTTCACCTCGGAGTCCGTCACCGAGGGCCACCCCGACAAGATCGCCGACCAGATCAGCGACACGATCCTCGACGCCCTGCTGCGCGAGGACCCCGCTTCCCGCGTGGCGGTGGAGACCCTGATCACCACCGGCCTGGTGCACATCGCCGGCGAGGTGACCACCAACGCGTACGCACCCATTGCCCAGCTCGTCCGCCAGAAGATCCTGGAGATCGGCTACGACTCGTCGGCCAAGGGCTTCGACGGCGCCTCCTGCGGCGTCTCGGTGTCCATCGGCGCCCAGTCCGCGGACATCGCCCAGGGCGTCGACACGGCGTACGAGGCACGGGTCGAGAGTGCCGCCGCAGGTGGAGAGGGTGACGAGCTCGACAAGCAGGGCGCGGGCGACCAAGGCCTGATGTTCGGTTACGCCTCGGACGAGACCCCGAACCTGATGCCGCTGCCGATCGAGCTCGCGCACCGGCTCTCGCGCCGGCTGACCGAGGTCCGCAAGAACGGGACCATCCCGTACCTGCGTCCCGACGGCAAGACCCAGGTCACCATCGAGTACGACGGCGACAAGGCCGTCCGCCTCGACACCGTCGTGGTCTCCTCGCAGCACGCCGCGGACATCGACCTGGACTCGCTGCTCGCCCCGGACATCCGGACGTACGTCGTCGAGCACGTCCTCAAGGAGCTCGCCGAGCAGGGACTCGGCCTGGAGACCGACGGCTACCGCCTGCTGGTCAACCCCACCGGCCGTTTCGAGATCGGCGGTCCGATGGGTGACGCGGGCCTGACCGGCCGGAAGATCATCATCGATACCTACGGCGGCATGGCCCGCCACGGTGGCGGTGCCTTCTCCGGCAAGGACCCGTCCAAGGTCGACCGCTCGGCCGCCTACGCCATGCGCTGGGT
>NZ_JBFBGR010000057.1:0-31337 GCF_040684755.1 Streptomyces sp. NPDC089799
GAAGCTAAGCCTTTCAGCGCCGATGGTACTGCAGGGGGGACCCTGTGGGAGAGTAGGACGCCGCCGAACAATCATTGCGGGAAGCCCCGGACCTTGTGGTCCGGGGCTTTCTTGCGTTCTGGGTCCGTTTGGGCGGGCCTGTTCGGGCGGCCCGTTTAGGGTCGGGGCATGAGATATGAGCTGGTCATCTTCGACAACGACGGTGTGCTCGTGGACAGTGAGCCGCTCGCCAACACCATCCTTGCCGGGTACCTGACCGAGTTGGGGCATCCGACCTCCTACGAGGACTCCCTGCGGGACTACATGGGGTCCGCGGTGCACCGGGTGCACGACCTCGTGTACGAGCGGTCCGGGCAGCGGCTGCCCGGCGGGTTCAACGAGACGCTCCTGGAGCGGACGCTCACCGCGTTCGAACGGGAGCTGCAGGCCGTCGCCGGGATCGAGGACGTGCTCGCCGGGCTCCGGGGAGCCGGGGTTCCCTACTGCGTGGCCTCCTCGTCCGGGCACGCGCGGATCCGGGCCGGCCACCGGGCCGCCGGACTGAGCGAGTGGTTCGAGGACCGGATCGTCTTCAGCGCCGAGGACGTGGGCAAGGGGAAGCCCGCGCCGGACCTCTTTCTCCATGCCGCACGGGAGATGGGGGTCGAGCCGGCCCGTTGCGTGGTCGTCGAGGACAGCCCGCTCGGTGTGCAGGCTGCCGTCGCCGCCGGGATGGACGTGTACGGGTACACGGCGATGACCGGTGCCGTGAAACTCGGCGGGTCCACCGGGCTGTTCGGGGAGATGAAGGAACTTCTCGGTCTGATCTCTACCCACCGGTAGCCGCCGGCCCTACGCTGTGCCGCCATGACCATGGCCATGACCACGACGGTGATGCGGCGCGGGCGCGGGGCGCTCGGGTTCAGCTTCTTCGTGCAGGGCGTCACCTTCGCCCTCCTGGTGACCCGGATCCCCGGCATCCAGAAGGCGTACGGGATATCCGACGGACTGCTTCCCCTCTTCCTCGCCGCCGTGCCCGTGCTCGCCGGAGTGGCCAGCGTCGTCACCGAGCGGCTGGTGAAGCGGGTGCCGCCGAGCGTCGTCCTGGGGTGGTCTCAGCCGGTGGTGCTGCTCGCGCTGCTGGGGGTCGGGGCCGGCACCCGGCTGTGGCACGCGGCGGTCGCCCTGGCCTTCTTCGGGCTCGCCGTCGGCGCGCTCGACGCGTCCATGAACATGCTCGGCGTCAGCCTGCAGCGGGCGTACGGGCGGAGCATCATGCTCGGGTTCCACGCCGCCTACAGCCTGGGCGGGATCGTCGGCGCCTCCGCGGCGTGGGCCGGGGCGCACTGGCACCTCGGGCTGTTCGTCTCCTACCTGCCGGCGGTGGCCCTGCTGCTGCCGCTGGTCCTGGCCGGCAGCCGGTACTACGTCGACCGGGACCGTGCCGACCTGGACGGCGCCGATCGGGACGGGGCCGCCCAGGACGGTCGTCAGGAGTCCGCGCGTGCTGCCGGCAGTGCCGTGAAGTTCGCGGTGCTGTGGCCGCTGTGCCTGGTGATGGCCTGCGCGTACATCGGGGACTCGACCGTGGCGAACTGGAGCGCCAAGTACCTCCAGGACGTGCTGGGCAGCTCCGAGCAGCTGGCCACCGTCCCCTACAACGTCTACATGGTGACCACGCTGCTCGGGCGGGCCGTGGGGGACCTCGGGGTGCGGCGGTTCGGGGCCGCGGGCGTCGTGCGGTGCGGGACGCTGGTCGCGGCCGGCGGGTTCGCGGTGGTGGCCGTCGCGCAGGGGGCCTGGGTCGGGATGCTCGGGTTCACGCTCCTCGGGTTCGGGCTGTGCGTGATCGTGCCCCAGACCTTCGCCGCCGCCGGGCGATTGTTCCCCGGCTCCTCCGACACCGCGATCGCCCGGCTGAACATCTTCAACTACGTGGGGTTCCTGGTGGGCTCGCCGCTCGTCGGGGCCCTCGGGGACGCCTGGAGCTACCGCGGGGCCATGCTCGTACCGATGCTCCTCGTCCTGGTGACCCTCTTCCACGCCCGCTCGTTCGGCGCCGCGGAAGGCGCCCGCTACCGTGTCGGGCATGAGCGGGCGCCGATTGCTGATGTGGGACGAGGCGGTCACGGGCTATGACTTCGGGCCGGACCATCCGATGGATCCGGTGCGGCTGGCCCTGACCATGGGGCTGGTCCGGGCCTTCGGGCTGGACCGGGAGGTCGACGTACGGGCCGCCAGGGCGGCCGGGGACTCCACCTTGCGGCTGGTCCACCGGGAGGACTACGTGGCCGCCGTACGCGCGGTCTCGGACGATCCACGGGCCGCGGACGGCTCCTACGGCCTGGGCACGCCCGACGACCCGGCCTTCGCCGGCATGCACGAGGCGTCCGCGCTGATCGCCGGACAGTCCGTCGCCGGGGCCGAGGCCGTCTGGCGCGGCGAGGCCGAGCACGCCGTGAACTTCGCCGGCGGCCTGCACCACGCCATGCCCGGCGGGGCCGCCGGGTTCTGCATCTACAACGACGCGTCCATCGCCATCGCGCGGCTGCTGGAGCTGGGCGCCGAGCGCGTCGCGTACGTGGACGTGGACGTGCACCACGGGGACGGCGTGCAGGCGGCGTTCTGGGACGACCCGCGGGTGTTGACCGTCTCCCTGCACGAGCACCCGCGCACGCTGTTCCCGCAGACCGGGTGGCCCGAGGAGACCGGCGGGCCCGCTGCCGAGGGCAGCGCGGTCAACGTGGCGCTCCCGGCCGGCACCGGCGACGAGGGCTGGCTGCGGGCCTTCCACGCCACCGTGCCCGAGCTCCTCGCCGACTTCCGGCCGCAGGTGCTGGTGACCCAGCACGGCGCCGACACGCACTTCGAGGACCCGCTCGCGCACCTCGCGGTGTCCCTGGACGCCCAGCGGGCCGTGCAGGAGGCGTGCCACGCGCTGGCGCACGAGTACGCGGACGGGCGCTGGCTGGCGCTCGGCGGCGGCGGGTACGCCGTCGTGGACGTCGTACCGCGCTCCTGGACGCACCTGGTGGCGATCGCCGCGCACCGGCCGGTGGATCCCGGGTCGATGGTGCCGGCCTCCTGGCGGGACGAGGTGTACGCGCGGACCAGGCAGCTCGCTCCGGCCCGGATGACGGACGGACGCACTCCCGAGTGGCGTGACTGGGAGGCGGGTTACGACCCGGCGGACCGGCTCGACCAGGCGGTGCTGGCCACCCGGCGGGCGGTGTTCCCGCTGCGGGGCCTGCTGGTCTGACGGGTCGCCTGACGGTTCGCCTGACGGGTCGTCGGGCGGATCACCGAGCTGCCGGTGCCGGACCCGGAGCCATTCATCTGACGGTCCGTCCGGTAAAGGCGTTGTTAGGCCAAGTGTGCGGCTGTTCCCGGGAATTGGTGTTCGTCGGAGCCGAGTGCGGCAGCATCGGAGGGGTGTTGAGCACCGGCGCCATGCGTGCGCATCTGCTGGCGGCCCGGCTGGCCGGGCCCGTGGCCACGACCCGGGAGGAGAGCCTGCGCAGCTACCGGCTGTTCGCGGCCCGGGACCCCAGGGTCCTGCTGGGGCTCGACCCGGAGGACTGGGCGGTGCCCGACCTGGTGCGCCTGATGGCGGAGAGGTGCGGGGTGTCGGCGGACCCGTCGCACGTCAGCGGCCCGGACGTGATCGATCCGGAGCGGACCCTGGCGGCCCTGGAGGCGTTCGCGGTGCGGCTGGGGGAGGCCGTCGAGGCGCGGGCACCCGTGGTGTTCGGGACGGGTCACCCCCAGCGTCTCCTGGGGTTCTACGCCAGTTTGGCCGAGGCGCTGTCGGCGGCGGGCTGTGCCGTGCTCACTCCGGCGCAGGGCCGCGGGGTCGACGTGGCGACGCGGTTCGGCGTACGCACCTACACCCTCGATTACGTACGGGGGGTCGCCCTGGTGCGGGAACCCGGCGCGCGGGCGCGAGGGGGTGCGACCGGCGCACATTCCCATTCGCCGCTGCCGGTGAGGGTCGCGCTGGAGTCGCTGGTGGAGGCCGGCGGGCCGCTGCCGGAGCTCGTGGTGGGGGACCACGGATGGGTCTGCGGGGCAGGTCAGCTGGGTATTGATGCCATGGGGCTGGCCGATACGGACGATCCGGCGCTGTTCGTCGGGGAGGCCGAGGGGACCGTGGCGGTGGCCGTCCCGCTGGACGATGCGGTGCGGTCGGAGCACTACCTGCCGTTGACCCGGTATGTACTCGATCGTGCGTGTCCGTCCCGGTAGTGGCGGAGGGCGGCCGGTGGCTGCAACACCTCTTCCCCACTCGCATCACCCGCCCCTAGTCTGGGGAGTGAGCGTGCGACGACGTGGAGTAACCGGAGGGGAAGCCGGTGCCCCGTCATGCGCGGAAGGTCAAGGTGTGTCATGGCTGCAGGCGAGAGGAAGCCTCTCAGCGAGGTTCAGTTCCTGACCGTGGCGGAGGTCGCCTCGGTGATGCGAGTGTCGAAGATGACCGTGTACCGCCTGGTGCACAACGGCCATCTGCCCGCGATCCGGGTGGGCCGGTCCTTCCGGGTCCCCGAGAACGCGGTTCACGAATACCTACGCGAGTCCTATGTGGGGGTGGAGTCGGCCTGAGGGCAGACGCCCGGTAGCCCTCGGATTACAAGCAGGGCGCTCAGGCGGGTAGGCTAGGCCGACGTAGGTCGTGTGGGCCCAGACGCCCCGCACCGAGTGAATCGAAGTGAGCGAGGGTAGTCGTGGGCTCTGTTATCAAGAAGCGGCGTAAGCGGATGGCCAAGAAGAAGCACCGCAAGCTGCTCAAGCGCACCCGCGTTCAGCGCCGCAACAAGAAGTAAGCGGCAGCTGTACGTGTTCTCCGCAGCCCCTCCACCATCATGGTGGGGGGGCTTCGGTGCAATCGGGTGCGGATGAGGGAGGCGCGGGGCTGTGGGGAAGGTCGTGCTGGTGACCGGGGCTGCCCGGCAGCTGGGAGCCCGTTTCGTGCGCCGGGTGCAGCGGGACCCGGGGGTGGAGCGGGTGATCGCGGTGGACTCGGTGAAGCCGCCGTACCGGCTGGGTGCCGCCGAGTTCGTCCGTACGGACATCAGGCAGTCGGCGATCGCCCGGGTGCTGGCGGAGCACGCGGTGGACACGGTGGTCCATCTCGCCGTCACCGGGGGCGGCGCGGGAGCGGGCGGCGGCACGCGCAGCGCCGTCAAGGAGACCAACGTCATCGGCACCATGCAGCTGCTGGGGGCGTGCCAGAAGTCGCCCACGGTGCGGCGGCTGGTGGTGAAGTCGAGCACCGCCGTGTACGGGGGTGCGGCCAGGGATCCGGCCGTGTTCCCGGAGACCGCGCAGCCGAAGGCGCTGCCGTCGGGCGGGTTCGCGAAGGACGCCGCCGAGGTCGAGGGCTATGTGCGGGGTTTCGCGCGGCGCCGGCCGGACGTGGCGGTCTGCGTGCTGCGGTTCGCCAACATCCTGGGGCCGTTCGCCGACTCCCCGCTGGCGGAGTACTTCTCGATGCCGGTGCTGCCCACGGTGCTGGGCTTCGACCCGAGGCTGCAGTTCGTGCACGAGGACGACGTGCTGGACGTGCTGGCCCTGGCGGCGCAGGAGCCGCGTCGGGGCACGCTGAACAGCGGGACCTTCAACATCGCGGGTGACGGGGTGCTGCTGCTGTCGCAGTGCTCGCGGCGGCTGGGGCGGCCGACCGTGCCGCTGCTGCTGCCGGCCGTCACCTGGGTGGGGTCGGCGCTGCGGGCGGTGGGCGTGACGGAGTTCTCGCCGGAGCAGATCCGGCTGATGACGCACGGGCGGGTCGTGGAGACCACGCAGATGCGGGAGGTGCTGGGCTTTGATCCGCTCTACACCACCGCGGAGGCGTTCGCGGACTTCGCGCGGAGCCGCGGGACCGGGCTGCTGCCGCCGGAGCTGATGGGCCGGGCCGTGGACGGGGTGGCGCGGCTGCTGGACGTGGAGGCGGGCCGTCCCGGAATCGGCGACGGCGTGCGGGACACGCGGGACACGGGGGACGCGTACGCCGGCTACGGCGCGGACGACGAGGGAGCGAACCGATAGTGGCGGACGCCAAGGTCATTCCGTTCGACGAGGACCGGCCGCGCCGGCGCCCGGCCGGCGGGCGGCGGGTGCGGGCGGTGCCGGAGCCGGCGGTCTCGCCGGAGTCGGTGGAGCGCACACCGGAGGAGGGCGCGCAGGAGGAGACGGACCGGGGACGGACGGCGGCGACGCCGGCCGGAGCGGATGCCGCCGGCCGTGGCGAGTGGGACCGGCGGATCGCGAGCGGGCTGGCCTTCCTGCGGCGGCGGGTGACGGGCGACTACGAGGTCGACGAGTTCGGCTACGACAAGGAGCTCACCGACCAGGTCCTGATGTCGCTGCTGCGGCCGCTGTACGACCGGTACTTCCGGGTCGAGGTCAAGGGCATCGAGAACATCCCGGCCGAGGGCGGCGCCCTGATCGTGTCGAACCACTCGGGGGCGCTGCCGCTGGACGGCCTGATGCTGCAGGTGGCGGTCCACGACCGGCACCCGGCGCAGCGGCACCTGAGGCTGCTGGCCGCGGATCTCGTCTTCATGCTGCCGGTGGTCAACGAGGTGGCCCGCAAGGCGGGGCACACCCTGGCGTGCGCGGAGGACGCGCAGCGGCTGCTGGAGGCCGGGGAGTTGGTCGGGGTGATGCCGGAGGGCTTCAAGGGGCTGGGGAAGCCGTTCGGAGAGCGGTACAAGCTGCAGCGCTTCGGGCGGGGCGGCTTCGTGTCGACGGCGCTGCGGGCGCGGACCCCGATCATCCCGTGCTCGATCGTCGGGGCCGAGGAGATCTATCCGATGATCGGGAACGCGAAGACGCTGGCGCGGCTGCTGGGGATCCCGTACTTCCCGGTCACGCCGACGTTCCCGTGGCTGGGGCCGCTCGGGGCGGTGCCGCTGCCGACGAAGTGGACGATCCAGTTCGGGGAGCCGATCCCGACGGACGGGTTCGCGCCGGAGGCGGCGGAGGACCCGATGCTGATGTTCAACCTCACGGACCAGGTCCGGGAGCAGATCCAGCACACGCTCTACAAGCTGCTGGTGCAGCGGCGGTCCGTGTTCTTCTGAGCGTCTTCCGCTCGGTCTTTTCGGGCACGCCGAAGGGGCGGTCTTTTCGGGCACGCCGAAGGGGCGGGCCGCCACACACGGCCCGCCCCTTCGACGCGGTCAGCCCGCGTCCTCCTGGTTGATGCCCAGGCCAGGGAGCAGGCCGGGGATCAACGGCGGGAGGGTGATGTCCGGCTTCGCCTCCGGGGAGGGTGCGGCCGGGGACGGGCTGGTCTGCTCGGCAGGCGGCTTGAGCAGGTCGCCGGTGCCGGGCAGCAGACCGGGCTTCGACCCCTGGGACTGGCCGGCCGAGGGGGCCGCCGGTGCCGGGGTGCCGCCGCTGTGCTTGGCCGCGGGCGTGCCGGACGGCGTACGGCCGGTGCTGTGGCCGGGCTTGGTCTGGCTGCCGGACGGGGCCGAGCCGCCGCGGGTCTGCTCGGGAGGCTTCGGGAGCAGGCTCTGCAGCGGTTCCACGTCGTCCTCTATGGCCTGGAAGACCGTGGAGACCTCGTCGCCCACGTCGGTGAGCTGCGGCGGGAGGTTGGAGCGGAGCTTGGTCCAGCTCTCCCGGTGGGACCGGGAGAAGGAGCTCAGGTCCTGGATGGGCCCGATCTCCCCGTCCCGCTCATAGGCCGACTGGAGCAGCCGGTGGGCCTCCGCGGCGTCGTGCCGGACGCCGGCCAGGGCGCGCCGGATCTCGCCGAGCGACTCGTGGTCCAGGGTGCCGGACCGGCCGCGCTCCATCAGCCGACGGGCCTCGGACAGCCGGGTGGAGGCCTGGTCGAGGTAGAGCCGGCCCTTGTCGGCGTCGTCGTCGGCCATCCCGAGCTTGAGGTCCTCCATGCCCAGTTTCACCGGGTAGAGGGAGTCACCCGGCAGGGCGTTGGTACTGGCAGCGGCCACTCCGCCGAAAGCCCCCGCGGCCACACCGACGGTGAGGCCGCCCGCTGCGATGCCCTTGGACCAGCGGGAGCGCGGTCGCAATTTCCGGAGCGGGGTCGCCCGGTGGGCGCCCCGCACCGTCCGCTGTTCGGGCACCTGAGGGTCCGAGGCGGCTCCGCCCCCGGCCCTCTCCTCCATCACCATGGCCTCCATGGCGGCAACGAGCTGCGCTCGTTGCACCACTTTGACGTCTGCGTCCATCTGCGGGCGCGGCAGTTCGCCGAGCGCGCTCGCCAGGGCCAGCAGCCGGTCGGGGTCGGCAGGTTCGGCAGGTGCCTCGGACTGCTCGGCCGCCGGCTCGGAATCCGAAAGCTCGGACTCTGTCCGATCCTCCAGGGCCTGGGCGAAGGCGTTCGCCCGCCGGTGGGGAGAGACGTTCGCGATCACTGGCGGCACCTCCTCTCGTCATGACGATCGACTCCCCAAGGTGTCCGGAAGGTTGCCTTCCTTGAGCACATCCACACTTTCGAGTGAGCGGCTTCGGGCATGGCGTATCCACAGGGAGCCTGCATTCCGCACAACGAGCGGCGCGGCACTTGGGTTACGGACGAAGGATGATCGGACCACAGAGGCATGGCGGGACTCAGCGGGCGTCGTCCGGGAGGAGCCGGGCCAGGGTGCGGACCGCCCGGTACTGGAGGGTCTTGATCGCGCCCTCGTTCTTCCCCATCACCCGGGCCGTCTCGGCGACCGAGAGGCCCTGCAGGAAACGCAGGGTCACGCATTCCTGCTGCTGCGGGTTGAGTTTGCGGACGGCCTCCAGCAGGGCCGCGTTGGAGAGGGACTCCAGGACGGAGTCCTCGGGGGACCGTTCCACCTCGTTGGCGTCCAGCATTTCGCCGGTGGTCACTTCGAGGCGGAAGCGGCTGGACTTGAAGTGGTCCGCGACCAGGTTCCGCGCGATCGTGACCAGCCAGGCGCCGAAGTCGCGGCCCTGCCAGGTGAAGGTGGAGATGCGGCGCAGGGCGCGCAGGAAGGTCTCGCTGGTGAGGTCCTCCGCCGTGGCCTTGCCGCCGACCCGGTAGTAGATGTAGCGGTACACCGTGTCGCTGTACTGGTCGTAGAGCCGGCCGAAGGCATCGGCCTCGCCGGCCTGGGCGCGTTCGACCAGGTCCAGCATGCGCGCGCTGTCACTGTCCGCGGTGGGGCGACGGGCCGCCTGGGTGCCCGTGCCGCCGCCGGCCGCGGCCGTGCTCGTACGACCGCGTCTGCCGACCGTCGCCCCGCCGTCGGTCAGGGCGTAGCAGGGCCCGGCCGGGCCGAGGCCGGCGGGGACCGCGGTGGCGAAGGCGGGGACCGGGTACGCGGTGGGGACGAACCGGCGCAGGTGGTCGACGACCGTTGCGCGCAGCGTAGCCAGGCCCGAGGCGTCAACCCCGACAGGTGGGTACACGGGACTCCCAGAGGCAGAGCTTCCATCACGTGCAGTGCGGGACCGTTCACCCGTCGTGGCGACAGATGGGCGGTGGCATGCGTCTGAGGAGAATAACGCTTCGTACAGGCAGCACTACACCCAGTTGCGAAAACAATCGCTTCCGACACTTCTGTTTCGTGTCGAGGGCATATTCAGTCGCTGACGGTGATCGATTGGTGATCGAAATCGCACCCGGAATGGATGCTTCCAAGGCTTGTTGTGGCCGAGTCGGGCAGCCCGGAGTGCCGCCCGGCGGGGGCGGGTAAGGCAGTGGGAATGGCCCGTCACCGGCCCGTTGCTACCGGCGGCGGCGGTGCAGTGCGATCGCGGCGGCCGCGCCGCCCGCGAGGGCGCCGACCCCGGCGGCGGCCGGGACGCCGACCTTCACGGCCTTGCGGCCGGTCCGATAGTCGCGCAGGCGCCAGTCGTTCGCCCGGGCATGCCTGCGCAGTTTTGTGTCGGGATTGATCGCGTACGGATGCCCGACCAGCGACAGCATCGGAATGTCGTTGTGCGAATCGCTGTACGCCGCGCAGCGCGCGAGGTCCAGCCCCTCGGCGGCGGCCAGTGCGCGCACCGCCTCGGCCTTGGCCGGGCCGTGCAGCGGCTCGCCGACCAGGCGCCCGGTGTAGACCCCGTCGACGGACTCGGCGACGGTGCCCAGGGCTCCGGTCAGGCCGAGCCGGCGGGCGATGATCGTGGCGGTCTCCACCGGTGCGGCGGTGACCAGCCAGACCTTCTGGCCGGCGTCCAAGTGGGCCTGGGCCAGCGCGCGGGTGCCCGGCCAGATGCGCTCGGCCATGTACTCGTCGTAGATCTCCTCGCCGATGGCCATCAGGTCGGAGACCTGGTGCCCCTTGACGATGGAGAGGGCGCTGTCGCGGGCGTCCTGCATGTGGTCGGGGTCCTCCACCCCGGCCAGCCGGAACCACGCCTGCTGCCAGGCGAACCGGGCGAGCTCGCGGCGCTGGAAGAACTCCCGCTTGTAGAGGCCGCGGCCGAAGTGGAAGATCGCGGCGCCCTGCATGACGGTGTTGTCGAGGTCGAAGAAGGCGGCGGCCTGGTCGTCGCCGGCGACCGGGAACTCCTCCGGAGCCTCCGCGGCCGCTTCGGCCGTGTCTGCGGCGGCCTCCGGTTCCGCGGCCTGCGCGGTCTTCCGGGCGGCCTCGGCCGAGGCTTCGCCCGCGAGCACGCTGCGCGCGGTCGCCGAACGCCTGCGAGGGGTGAGCCATCCGAGAGCGGCCATGACGCGAGCATAGCCACTGTGTTCGGTCCCGCCCGAACCGCGGGGAAACGGCTGCGTGAACTCTTCGGCCGGGGGTGCCTCCGGGCCGTCGCCCGGGCCGCCGTTGCGGGCCGCCGTTCCGGGTCCGCCTCCGGGGCGTGCCTCCGTGGGCCGCGGGGCTTGCGGAACGGCGCGGGAGAATGGGGGCATGACCCCTTTGCTGCGTCGCAAGGAAAAGAAGAGTCCCGGTGAGCGGATGGTCACGCTCATCGGGAAGCCGGGCTGTCACCTCTGTGACGATGCCCAGGAGGTGATCGAGAAGGTGTGTGCCGAAACGGGTGCACAGTGGGAGAAAAGGGATATTTCACAGGACGAAGAGCTCTACCGGTTGCACTGGGAGCAGATCCCGGTGGTGCTGGTGGACGGTGAACAGCACACCTTCTGGCGGGTGAACCCGGACCGGCTGCGGCGGGCGCTGAAGGGCTGAGGCCGGCCGACCCCCTTCGCCGGTTACCATTCATGGGCGATTTATGGGGACTCGGGGGCATAGCGTTGAGTGGAGTGTGCGGTTTTGCCCCCTTCGGGTTTTGAACGGGTTCGGCGTGCGCCCGGTTCCGCCTTTCCGTGCCCGGACCGCGTGACCCCGATCACTTTGCTCGGACAAAGCGGACACAATCTTTGTGCACGCGTTCACAAAGACATAGCCTGCTTCCGACGGGGCGGTCCTGGGACAAGGTGCCGCCTGCAGCCCCGCTCATCCCGCAGGAGCATCGTGGCAACTGGCCGAAATCACCGACCGGCGACCCGCAGCCGAGGCATCCCCGAGGCCACCGTCGCCAGGCTCCCGCTGTATCTGCGGGCTCTCACCGCGCTCTCCGAGCGATCGGTGCCCACGGTGTCCTCGGAAGAGCTCGCCGCCGCGGCCGGGGTCAACTCCGCGAAGCTGCGCAAGGACTTCTCCTACCTCGGCTCCTACGGCACCCGCGGTGTCGGCTACGACGTCGAGTACCTCGTCTACCAGATCTCCCGCGAGCTGGGCCTGACCCAGGACTGGCCGGTCGTCATCGTCGGCATCGGCAACCTCGGCGCGGCCCTCGCGAACTACGGCGGCTTCGCCTCCCGCGGCTTCCGCGTCGCGGCGCTGATCGACGCCGACCCGGCGATGGCCGGGAAGCCGGTGGCCGGCATGCCCGTCCAGCACACCGATGACCTGGAGAAGATCATCGACGAGAACGGCGTCTCGATCGGTGTCATCGCGACGCCGGCGGGTGCCGCCCAGCAGGTGTGCGACCGCCTGGTCGCCGCCGGCGTGACCTCCATCCTGAACTTCGCGCCGACCGTGCTGTCCGTGCCGGAGGGCGTGGACGTGCGCAAGGTCGACCTGTCGATCGAGCTGCAGATCCTGGCCTTCCACGAGCAGCGGAAGGCCGGCGAGGAAGCGGCGGCCGGCGCCGCGGGTGCTCCCGCGGGCGGGCCGGCCTCCGGTGACGACGCCGCGCCGGGCGCGGCCGGTGCCACGGGTGCGGCGGGTGCGCCCGGTGCCGGTGCGCCCGTACCGCCGGCGGCGCGGGGTGCCGCGGTGCCGCGCAAGGGCGGCCCCGACGGTGACGTCCCGGCGGTGATGCCGGCATGAGCCTGCTCGTCGTAGGACTGAGCCACCGCAGTGCGCCGGTGAGCGTGCTGGAGCGGGCCGCGCTGACCGCGGACGCCAAGGTGAAGCTGCTGCACGACACGCTGGCGGCGGAGCCGG
Organism: Streptomyces sp. NPDC089799; assembly: GCF_040684755.1. Classification (NCBI taxonomy): domain Bacteria; kingdom Bacillati; phylum Actinomycetota; class Actinomycetes; order Kitasatosporales; family Streptomycetaceae; genus Streptomyces; species Streptomyces sp. NPDC089799. The sequence continues at coordinate 12,372 of NZ_JBFBGR010000057.1, forward strand.
CGGCCGAGGCGGCGGTGCTCGCCACCTGCAACCGGATCGAGCTGTACGCGGACGTGGACAAGTTCCACGCCGGGGTGGCCGAGCTGTCGACGCTGCTCGCGCTGCACAGCGGGGTGGCACTGGAGGAGCTCACCCCGTACCTGTACGTGCACTACGAGGACCGGGCCGTGCACCACCTGTTCTCGGTGGCGTGCGGGCTGGACTCGATGGTGGTCGGCGAGGGCCAGATCCTCGGCCAGATCAAGGACGCGCTGGCGCTGTCGCAGGAGCTGCACACCGCCGGGCGGCTGATGAACGACCTGTTCCAGCAGGCGCTGCGGGTCGGCAAGCGGGCGCACAGCGAGACCGGGATCGACCGGGCCGGGCAGTCGCTGGTGACCTTCGGCCTGGAGCAGCTGGCGCTTCCGGGCGGGGAGCCGGTGGAGAAGTGGGCCGCGGGCAAGCGGGCGCTGGTGATCGGTGCCGGGTCGATGTCCTCGCTGGCGGCGTCGACGCTCGCCCGCGTGGGCGTGGGCGAGATCGTGGTGGCGAACCGGACACCGGCGCGGGCCGAGCGGCTCGTCGAGATCCTGGCGGAGTCGGGGGCTTCGGCGCGGGTCGTGGGCATGGGCGAGGTCGCCGATGAGCTGACACGAGTCGACGTGGCGGTGTCCTGCACGGGTGCGACCGGGCTGGTGCTGACGGCTGACGACGTGCAGGCCGCGGTGGGCCCTGCGGGCGGCGATTTCCCCTCCCCGCCCCTTCCCGCAACCGGGGCTTCGCCCCGGACCCCCAGGGGCTCCGCCCCCTACCCCGCGCCTCAAACGCCGGTGGGGCCGGACGGTGTGGCTGCGCCCCTGGGCGGCGTGCCCGCGCAGCCGGCCGGATCCGGTGCGGACCGGGAGGTCATCGCGCGGCTCGCGGAGGCTGCCGCGAAGCTCGGGCGGATCGCCGACGGCGGGGCCGCCCGGACGCTCGCGCCCGTGGAGGAGCCGGACGGGTGTCCCGTCGGACTGGACGCGCCCGCCGCCGGGCGGGCCGCGCTCACCGGGGTGGACGCGAGCTCGCTGGAGCTGCACGGTGCCTGGGCCGACCAGGGCGAGGCCGTCGCCCTGCGGCAGCCCAAGCGGGCCGGGCGGGCGACCGCCTCGGCGGTGGTTCCGGTGCGGCTGGCACTGCTTGACCTCGCCATGCCCAGGGACATCGACGCCGCGGTGCACCGGATCCCCGGAGTGCGCCTGGTCGACATCGAGAGCCTTGCGGAAGCCAGCGCGGACGCGCCGATGGCTGCCGATGTGGACGCCGTGCGTGGGATCGTGGCGGATGAGGTGGCGGCTTTCGGCGCCGCACAGCGGGCCGCCCACATCACGCCCACAGTGGTCGCACTGCGGGCGATGGCCGCCGAGGTCGTCACCGCCGAGGTGGCGCGCCTCAACGGCCGGCTCCCCGAACTGGACGACCGGCAGCGCGCCGAGATGACCCAGACCGTACGACGGGTCGTCGACAAGCTGCTGCACGCCCCCACCGTGCGCGTGAAACAGCTCGCCAGCGAACCCGGCGGCGCCGGTTACGCGGACGCGCTGCGCGAACTCTTCGACCTCGACCCGCAGACGGTTGCCTCCGTCGGCCGGGCCGACCAGACCGATGACTCAGGACGGGCATCATGAACACACGTCTCGACCAGCCGCTCCGGCTCGGCACGCGGCGCAGCAAGCTGGCCATGTCCCAGTCCGGGCACGTCGCCGAGGCAGTCGAGAAGATCACCGGCCGTCGCGTCGAGCTCGTGGAGATCACCACGTACGGCGACGTCTCGCGCGAGCACCTGGCGCAGATCGGCGGCACGGGTGTCTTCGTGACGGCGCTGCGCGACGCGCTGGTGCGCGGTGAGGTCGACTTCGCCGTGCACTCGCTGAAGGACCTGCCGACCGCCCAGCCCGAGGAGCTCGTGATCGCGGCCATGCCGCCGCGCGAGGACGCCCGGGACGCCCTGGTGGCCCGGGACGGCCTGACCTTCGAGCAGCTGCCCGACGGGGCCCGGGTCGGTACCGGTTCGCCGCGCCGCATGGCGCAGCTGAACGCGTACGCCCGCAGCCTCGGCAAGACCATCGAGACCGTGCCGATCCGGGGCAACGTAGACACCCGCATCGGTTTCGTGCACGACGGTGAGCTGGATGCCGTCGTCCTGGCTGCCGCCGGTCTGAACCGGATCGGGCGCGCGGACGAGGCGACCGACTTCCTCGCCGTCGACCATGTGCTGCCCGCCCCCGGTCAGGGTGCGCTGGCGGTCGAGTGCCTCGCGTCCGACGCGGAGCTCATCGCTTCCCTCGGCAAGCTCGACGACCCGTTCACCCGGGCCGCCGTGACCGCCGAGCGGTCCCTTCTCGCCGCCCTCGAGGCCGGCTGCAGCGCACCCGTGGGCGCGTTCGCCGACCTCCTGGCCGACGGGCAGGTTGTCAACGAAATGCGTCTGCGCGGAGTCGTCGGGACCCTCGACGGCTCGACGCTGGTGCAGCTGTCCACCACCGGTCCCGTGCCCCAGTCGTACGACGAGGCGATGGCGCTCGGCCGCGAACTCGCGGACGAGATGCTCGCCAAGGGTGCGGCCGGTCTGATGGGGGAGCGATCGCTTTGAACCCCTCAAGTCCCAGCCCTTCCGCGTTTCCGGCTGTCGCCGCCCACGGACACGTCACCTTCCTCGGTGCCGGCCCCGGCGACCCGGGTCTGCTCACGCTGCGCGCCGTGGAGGCGCTGGCCGCCGCGGACGTACTGATCGCGGAGCCCGAGGTGCTCGACGTCGTACGGACGCATGCGCGAGCGGGCGTGGACACGCCTCAGCTGACGGTGGCTGACGAGGCGTCAGCAGCCGCCGGTGTCCCGGTGATCCGAGACGCGGCCAATCTTGTCATGGAGGCCGCGCGCTCCGGCAGGCGGGTCGTCCGTGCGGTGACCGGCGACCCCGGCCTGGACGGCAGCGCCACCGACGAGATGCTCGCGTGCGCGGGCGAGGGCATCCCCTTCGAGGTGGTGCCCGGTGTCGCGACGGCGGTCGGTGTCCCGGCGTACGCCGGTGTGCCGCTGCGCGACAAGACCGGTGCGGACGTCCGGTTCGTGGACGCGCGCACGGCCACCGCCCGGTGCTGGATCGAGGCGGGCAGCAGCGACGGCACCCTCGTGGTGTCGGCGACCCTGGAGACGGTGGCGGCGGCCGCCGCGGAGCTGGTGACGGCCGGGCGGAAGCCCGACACCCCGCTCACGGTGACCGTGGCCGGCACGACGACCCGGCAGCGGACCTGGTCCGCCACGCTGGGCACGATCGCGCAGGTGTTCAAGCAGGGCAAGGTGCTCCCGTCGCCCGAGGGCGCCCGGCCGGTCATAGCCGTGGTCGGTGAGCACGGCGCGGCCGAGCGCCGCGAGGACCTGTCGTGGTTCGAGTCGAAGCCGCTGTTCGGCTGGCGGGTGCTGGTGCCGCGGACGAAGGAGCAGGCCGCGTCGCTCTCCGACCAGCTGCGTTCCTACGGCGCGGTGCCGCACGAGGTGCCGACCATCGCCGTGGAGCCGCCGCGCACCCCGCAGCAGATGGAGCGTGCGGTGAAGGGCCTGGTGACGGGCCGGTACGAGTGGATCGCCTTCACCTCGGTCAACGCGGTCAAGGCGGTGCGCGAGAAGTTCGAGGAGTACGGGCTCGACGCGCGCGCCTTCGCGGGCATCAAGGTCGCGGCGGTCGGCGAGCAGACCGCGGCCGCGCTGGTGGAGTTCGGCGTGAAGCCGGACCTGGTGCCCAGCGGAGAGCAGTCCGCGGCCGGGCTGCTGGAGGACTGGCCGCCGTACGACCCGGTCTTCGACCCGATCGACCGCGTCTTCCTGCCGCGTGCCGACATCGCTACGGAGACGCTGGTTGCGGGCCTGATAGAGCTGGGCTGGGAGGTCGACGACGTCACGGCCTACCGGACCGTGCGGGCCTCGCCGCCGCCGGCGGACACCCGTGAGGCCATCAAGGGCGGCGGCTTCGACGCCGTTCTCTTCACGTCCTCCTCGACGGTGCGGAACCTGGTCGGCATCGCGGGCAAGCCGCACAACGTGACGGTGATCGCCTGTATCGGCCCGGCGACGGCGAAGACCGCGGAGGAGCACGGCCTGCGGGTCGACGTGCTCTCCCCGGAGCCGAGCGTGTCGAAGCTGGCGGAGGCCCTCGCCGAGTACGGCGCGGCGCGCCGCGACGCGGCGAAGGCGGCCGGCGAGACGGTGGCCCGCCCGAGCGAGCGCCGTCCGGGCGCGCGCAGGCGTCGTACGACGTGAGCGGGTTAGGCCGGTCGGCCGACAGGACGGGAAAGGGGCCCGGGCGCAAACGCGCCCGGGCCCCTTCGCGTGCGCGGGCCGGCGCGACGGCAGGGCCTACCCGCGTACCCGTTCACCCGTTCGGCAGGGGAGCGGAAGAGGGGCGGGAGCCGGTCACCCGGCCGAGACTGGAGGCATGCGGGCGGAATGCGGGACGCCGGGGCGACGGACCGCCGTACGAGCGGCCCGGACCGGGCGGACGCCGGTGGCGGCGCCGTATCCGGCGGGGCTTGATCCGGCAGGACCGGGTGGGGCGTGGCGGGGCCCGGCCCGGTGGCTCCTGCGGACGGCCGCCGTCACCGTCGCCGCCGTGATCGCGGGGGCCGGGACGGCCGCCGCGGCCGGCCCGACCACCGGGGTCGCCGCCGGCCGGGCCCCGGCCGCGGCTGCCGGCGGCGGAACGGAGCCCGCACCGGACGCCACCGGTCCACCCGGGGATTCCGCCTCTCCCGGGGATTCCGGTCGCCTGGTGACCATCGACGGCAACCGCCGCGTGTACCTGGAGTGCCGCGGGACCGGCTCCCCGACCGTGGTCCTGGTGTCGGGAACGGGCGGCGCGGCGGACGAATGGACCAGCCTGGCCGACCCCGGCGACCCGAAGGCCGTGCCAAAACCGAGCACGTCGGCAGTACTGCCGAGGGTCGCCGGGTTCACGCGGGTGTGCGCCTACGACCGGCCCGGCACCACACGGGCGGACGGCTCCCCGACCCCTTCCACCCCGGTCCCGCAGCCCACTTCGGCACGGGCGGGGGCCGATGACCTGCGGGCCGTGCTCTCCGCGGCCGGTGAGCACGGGCCGTACGTGCTGGTCGGCGCCTCGTGGGGAGCGATGATCACCGGTCTGCTGGCGCGCGCCGACGCCCCGCGGGTGGTCGGCCTGGTCACGGTCGACGGAGCCTCGGTGCACCTGCGCGACACGCTCACACCGGCGCAGTGGTCGGACTGGATGCGCAAGGCCGCGGCGCTGGGCGCGGAGAACGGTGTCGCCGAGGTGCCCGACTACGAGTCCGCCGTCCGCGAGGTCAGCGCCGCGCCGCCGCTGCGGCACCCGCCGCCCGCGGTCGTGCTCACCTCCGACGAACCGTGGGACCTGAAGGTCGGACACAGCGGATCGACCTGGCCCGCATGGCTGGCCGCCCAGCAGCGCCTCGCCGCCGAACTCCACGCCCGCCGGGTGACGGACACCCACAGCGGACACGGCATCGCCGTCGAGCAGCCCCGGCTGGTCTCGGAGGCCGTCCGCGAGGTCGTGGACCGGGCCCGCGGCCGATGAACCCGCGGGCCCGGCGGCGCGGCGGCGTCCGCGGGAGCCCGGGGTGCGGCCCCGCGTGGGCGTGCCCCCGGTGGGCTCTAGGCTTGGGGCGACTGCTGTCGATGCTCGAAGAGGCGACTGAAGATGAGCGCGTACGGATCCTTCCCCGGTTCGCGGCCCCGCCGGCTGCGGACCACCCCGGCGATGCGGCGGATGGTGGCCGAGACCCGGCTGCACCCGTCGGACCTGATCCTTCCGGCGTTCGTGCGGGAGGGCATCAGCGAGCCGGTCGCGATCTCGGCGATGCCGGGCGTGGTCCAGCACACCCGGGACACGCTGCGGAAGGCCGCCGTGGAGGCGGTCGAGGCGGGCGTCGCGGGCATCATGCTCTTCGGGGTGCCGGCCGACGAGAACAAGGACGCGCTGGGCACCGCCGGCACCGAGCCCGACGGCATCCTCCAGCTCGCCATCCGTGACGTGAAGGCCGAGGTCGGCGACGACCTCGTGATCATGTCGGACCTCTGCCTCGACGAGTACACCGACCACGGCCACTGCGGAGTGCTGGACGCCGACGGGCGGGTCGACAACGACGCCACGCTGGAGCGGTACGCGGAGATGGCCCAGGTGCAGGCCGACGCCGGCGTCCACGTCGTCGGCCCCAGCGGAATGATGGACGGCCAGGTCGGCGTCATCCGTGACGCGCTGGACGAGACCGGCCACGAGGACGTGTCGATCCTCGCCTACACCGCGAAGTACTCGTCCGCCTTCTACGGGCCGTTCCGGGAGGCCGTCGCCTCCTCCCTGCAGGGCGACCGCAAGTCGTACCAGCAGGACCCGGCGAACGCCCGCGAGTCGATGCGGGAGCTGGCGCTGGACCTGGAGGAGGGCGCCGACATGGTGATGGTCAAGCCGGCCGGCCCCTACCTGGACATCCTGTACCGGGTGGCGCAGGCCGTGGACGTGCCGGTTTCCGCGTACCAGATCAGCGGTGAGTACGCGATGATCGAGGCGGCGGCGGAGAAGGGCTGGGTGGAGCGCGACCGCGCCATCACGGAGACCCTGCTCGGCATCAAGCGGGCCGGCGCCGACACGATCCTGACCTACTGGGCGACCGAGGTCGCCGGGTGGCTGCGCAACGAGCGCTGATCCGCGCCGAGAGTGCCGATCCGCGCCGAGAGCGCTGATCCGTGCCTGCGCGGGGCGCGCCGCCCCGGGGGTCCCCTGTGCCCCCGGGGCGGCGCGTTCCGGTCTCACGAGTGTGACGGATTGCGGCGCCGGGATGAAGCGATTTTCTAGAAGATACTTCTAGAGCCCGGGCTTTCCGTTCTGCTCTACGCTCTGGGCATGGTGAAGCAGCAGCGTGGCGAGGCCACCATCGACCAACTCCTCACGGCCGCCCTGCGCGTGTACGCGGAGAAGGGTCAGCAGGGCTTCACCGTCAGCGCGGTCACCAAGGAGAGCGGTGTCAGCCTCGGCAGCCTCTACCACCACTTCGGCCACTTCGACGGTCTCGCCGCCGCGCTCTACATCCGTTGCATGGAGCGCCTCTTCGAGGAGCTGACGGTCTCGCTGCGGCGCACCCGTACCGCCCGGACGGGCCTCCGCGCCCTGGTGCACGCGTACTTCCGGTTCACCAGGGAGCAGCGGGACGCCGCCCTCTTCCTGCACGCCTCCGCCTACTCCGGCTATCTGGCCGGGCACGCCGAGGAGATCCAGGCGGCGAAGCACGTCCAGGTGGCGCCGCTCATGGAGTGGCTGGGGGACCGGATCGCGAGGGGCGAGATCGCCCCGCTGCCGGTCCCACTGGTGGAGATCATGGTGATGGGGCCGATCACCGAGGCCGCGCGCCGCTGGCTGTCCAGCACGTACTGCATCGACATCGACGAGGCCGCGCGCCACCTGCCGGACAGCATCTGGCGCTCGCTGAGCCCGGAACGGGACCACCGCTCCGTCGCCTAGCCCATCAGGGCCTGGAACAGCCCGCCGATCTCGCCCTGGGTCGCGATCACCGGCATGGTGTCGAAGTACAGCTCCCACTCGCCCCCGGGGCCGATGCGCTCCACGATCCCGAACGGGATCTCCGGGCCCTCGGGGTCGGTCTTCATGGTGCCGTGCCACTCGACGTAGGTGGTGGTCCGGCCGAAGGCGGCCTGGCCCGCCTTGAACTCGACGTCCGCGTGCTCGAACAGCCGCCGGAGGTAGGCGGTCTTGCCGTCCTGGGTGGTGAGCGGCCGGTCCAGGCCGGGCCCGTTCAGCTTCGCGTTGCCGGTACGGGCGGCCAGCGCGGCGGCGTCCCCGCTGTTCCAGGCGGCGAGGCGGGCGGTGATCTCCTGCGCGCGGAACCGGTCGGGAGCATGCCCGGCCGCCGCCCCGCGGCCGCCGGTTCCCGCCGGGTCGGCGATGCCGGCGAAGAGCGGGCGGGGCCGCCGGGACTCGGGCAGGACCTCGAACAGCTCGTAGCGGTCGTAGTAGCGCCGGGCCTGGATGGTCTTGCCGTCGTCACCGAGGACGTTGCGGGCGATCTGCGGGTAGCTGACCTTCTGTCCCTTGAGGGTGACCGTGTTCTGCTGGCCGAACATCATCACGGCGCCGTCGGTGACCACGTCCGTGCCGCGGTAGCGCAGGTCCGGGGCGAGGGCGAGCGAGCGGGTGATCGAGGCGCCGATGTCGGTGTGGCCGCGCAGGGCGGGGCCGCCGGCCTCCCAGAGACTGGCCTCCCGGTCGAAGATGTCCAGATAGGTCGAGAGGGCCGGGGTCTCGCCGAAGGCGATCTGCCGCTTCATGAACGCGCAGGCGTTCGGGGTGATCCGTCCTTCGAGCCGGTCCACCTTCTCGCGGACCTCCGCGCACTCGCCGCCCTCGGCGGTCGCCGTGGCGGAGCCGGCGGCCGGCATGCCGGCGGCGAGGCCGGCCAGGAGGGTGGCCGTGGCGAGGAGTCCGGTGCGGGTGGGCCGGCGCAGGTTCATGTCTGGGTCCCCGTTCGTGAGCACTTGATCGCTTGAGCGCTGATCGATTCGAGCGCTTGATCGCTTCGATGGATCAAGGTTCTTCCGGGTGGCCGGGGAAATCGATTACCTGCCGGGTAATGCGGGGCAGTTGACTGGGCGCCATGACGATCGAGGCAGTGGAGAACGGCTGGCAGGGCCTGGCCCTGACCATGTTCCGGCAGGTACGGACGGAGCTCGGGCGGGTGGTCGCCGACGCCGGAGGGCCCGGGGGGCCCGGGGAGTCCGGAGAGTCCGGAGCGTCCGGGGAGTCCGGTCTGGACCGGGTCGCGGCGGGCGGCAACCGGGTGGGCTGGCTGGTCTGGCACGTCGCCCGCGGCCAGGACCGCAACCTGTCGGAAGTGGCGGGCACCGAGCAGGTCTGGCTGGCCGGCGGCTGGGCCGCGCGGTTCGGCCGCCCCGCCGATCCCGCCGACACCGGGTACGGGCACACGGAGGCGGAAGCGGCGGCCTTCGCCGTCCCCGGCGGGGCCGCGCTGCTGACCGGCTACCTGGACGCCGTACACACCATGATCGAGACGTATCTGGCGGCCGCACCGGACACGGACCTGGCCCGGGTGGCGCCCTCCCCGACCCTGGGCACCGCCGACACCGTCGCCCGCCGGCTGTCCGGCCAGCTCGCGGATTCCTTCGCCCACCTCGGCCAGCTCGCGTCCGGGACGCCGTAGCCCTCAACCCGGCCGTCCCGTGCCGCGTCTTCCGGGACGGGACGGCGCGCACGGCGCGAACGGCGAGAAGAGGGGGACGGGTGAGCGACGGCAAGGCCGAGACCGAGACCGGGGCGGCGGCGGGGAAGACCAAGACGGAAGCGGAATCGGTCGGCGGGAACTCCTGGCCCATCGTGCCGCTCGCCGTCGCCTCACTGCTGCTGCGGTTCCTGCCCGACCGGACCTGGGCGTACGCGGTGGCCGCGGTCATCGGCGGACTGGGGGCGGCCGCGGCCCTCTACGGCGTCGTGGACAGCGTGAAGGTGGCGAGCCGGCGCAAGGACCAGCGCCGTCCGGCGGTCGGTGTGGTGCTCCTGCTGGTGCTGGCGACGACCAACTGGATCATCGCCATGTCCCGCTGAGCCCGCCCCGGCCGCTGAGGTCGCGTTCCCGGAGGGCCGGGAGCACCCTGGAAGGAACAAGGGTGACCCCTGGAGGTGATGCATCATGGCCACACTCGCCGGGTGGCACGTGGAAATGGAGTTCTCCGAGGAGGGCCACCGCACCAGTGCGGCGGCCATGGTCCGGCTCCCGGACGGTGGCGAACTGAGAGCGCGCGGCTACGCCATGCGCCATCCCTCCGACCCCGAGCAGCTGCGGGTCGGTGAGGAGATCGCGGGCGCGCGGGCCCTGATGGACCTCGCGTCCCAGCTGCTCTCGAAGGCGCACGGCGAGATCGACGAGGCCACGGGCAGGCACTCCTACCCGCTGACCCGCTGACCCGCCGGACCGCGGACTGCCGATCCGCCGGGCCGTCGCGCCCCTGGAGGGGAGCAAGGAAGGGAAGTGGGTGAGGGCGGTGCGCGTGCGGGGCCCTGCGTCCCGCACGCGCACCGTTGTGCTGTCGGGGTGATCGCCCGGCGGTGGCTCGGCCTCGGCCGTGACCTGCGGGCAAGGGGCCCGGACGGGGGAGAGCCCGGGGGGAAGCATGGGGAAATCCCCCCTCAACGGCCGGTGGTCGTCCGGATGTTGGGGGAAGAGGCCCCCCGCCTAACGTTCCCGGCATGACGACCACCGGGAAGAACGCCGCCAGGCACGACCACGAGAACGACCGCGGGAACGACCGCAGGAGCAAGCAGTGGCTGCGACGCGGGGCCGCGGCCGTCGTCCTCGCCGCCGTGCTCGGCGGGATCGCCGCCCCGGCCGCGCTGGCCGCACCCACCGGCACCCGGGGCGCCGCCGCCGCGTCCGCCACCGGCGCCCGCGGCACGCTGGTCTCCGTCTCCGCCCCCACCACCCTGAGCCGTGACGAGGTCGCCGCCGAACTCGCCTCCTACGGCGTCGACACCGCCACCGTCCGGCACGGCATCACCGCGTACCGGCTCACCTACGCCACCGTCGACCCGCGGGGCCGCCGCACCACGGCCACCGGCCTGCTCGTGCTGCCCACCGGCGGCCCGGCCCGCCCCGACCTGGTCTCCGACACCCACGGCACCGTCGCCACCCGCGACGACGCCCCGTCCGGGGGCGCCGGATACAACCGGGTCATCCCGTACCTGCACGCCTCCGCCGGGCGCGCGGTTTCCGCCCCCGACTACCTCGGCCTCGGCGGCGGCCCCGGCCCGCACCCCTACATGGACACCGCCTCCTCCGTCACGGCCTCCGTCGACATGCTGAAGGCGGCGCGGACCGCCGCCCACCGGCTGGGCCGGCCCGTCAGCCGCGACGTGTACGCCACCGGCTTCTCCCAGGGCGGCCAGGTCGCCATGGCGGTGGGCCGCGAGCTCTCCCGCGGACGTGACGGCCTGCGGTTGCGCGCGCTGGCCCCGATCGCAGGCCCGTACGACCTGACCGGCACCGAGATACCCGCGATCACCGACGGCCGCGTCGCACCGGCAACCGGCGTCTTCTACCTCTCCTACTTCCTCACCGCGCAGAACCGTCTGCACCCGCTCTACAAGGACCCCGCGGAGGTGTTCCGGGCCCCGTACGCGCAGACGGTCGAGGGCCTCTTCGACGGCAACCACTCCTACGAGGAGATCGTCCAGGGCCTCCCGCAGACCCCCGGGGAGCTGCTCACCCCCGCCTGGGCCGAGAACATCCGCCATCCCCGGGGCGCCCTGCTCACCGCCATGAAGGCCAACGACGACGCCTGCGACTGGAAGCCCGCCGTCCCGGTACGGCTCTACACGGGCGCCGCCGACACCGACGTGCCCATCGGCAACTCCCGCGCCTGCGCCGCCGACCTGGCCCGCCACGGGGTCCGGGCGAAGGTCGTCGACCAGGGCGCGGACGCCGACCACACGGCGACGGCGCTGCGCTCGGCGCCGCAGGCGGTGCGCTGGTTCGACTCGCTGAGCCGGCGGGTCCGTTAGGAACCGCCGCCCGGACGGGTGCCCAGGCGGGCGCCCAGGCGGCGGGCCGCCTCGTCCAGTTCGCGGAGGGTGCCGAAGGGGATCACCGCGGCGCGGGCGGGGAGGCGTACGCCGCCGGTCAGGGCGATGCGGGTGGCGGTGCCGTCCGCGGTCGGGGCGCCCGCCACGCCCGCGATCAGGAACCGGCTCTGCAGCCAGCACCAGCCGGGCCTCCTATAGCCCCGCAGGTGCGCGCGGAAGCCGTACTTGCTCCGCGCCAGCGCCTCGATCCGCTCCCCGTCGGTACGGAGGATCCGGATCCGCTCCAGGTCGGGGAGGAAGTCCAGGCCCGACATGGCCTCCCAGACCTCCTCGAAGGGTGCGGGCAGGACGTGTTCGGCGACGCGTGCGCCGCGCACACCGGCCGCCATCACGTGCAGCCGGCGGACCGTGTCGAGTTCGTGCGTCATCTCGTCGCTCATGCGGACCATGCCTTTCGGAAGCTCATCCGGGCCCGGTGCAGCCGGGACTTGGCGGTGCCGGCGGGGATGCGGAGGACCGCCGCCGCGGCCTCCTCGTCCAGGCCCTCCACGTCCCGCAGGACGAGGACGGCCCGGTGTTCGGGGGAGAGGCGGGCGAGTACGTCCGCGATGTCCGCGGCCAGCTGCGGATCCCCGCGCCCCGGTACGTCGGCCAGTTCGGCCGGCCCCTCCCGCGCCGCCCGCCGGGCGACCCGTACCGCCTCCCGCACCGCGATCGCCCGCACCCACCCGTACAGCGCCTGCGGGTCCTTCAGCGACCGCAGCGACCGGAACACGGCCAGCAGCGCCTCCTGCGCGGCGTCCGGGCCGTCGGCGAGGGCGATCGGATCGCAGATCCGCGCCACGTAGGGGGTCAGGTGGTCGAGGAGTCCGTGCAGCGCGAGCGTGTCCCCGCTCCGCGCCGCCCGGGCCAGCGCCACCCCGCGGTCCCGGCGCGCGACGGACGCATCGGTTGCCGGGGGTGCACCGGTCACCACGGGCGCGTCAGTCACCACGGACGCATCAGTCACCACGGACGCATCAGTCACCACAGCAACATCAGTTACGACAGACGCTTCGGTCATTTCAGGAACTCTTCCATGGCCGCGTTCACCCGGTCCGGGCAGTCCAGCGTCAGTGCGTGCCCGCAGCCGTCCCAGACCTCCACCCGGGCGTCCGGCAGCAGTTCACCGAACCGTTCCGCCTGCCACGCCGGCAGGACGGAATCCTGACGGCCCCACAGCACCAGCACCGGCTGCCGGACCGACGGCAGCGCCGCCTCCGTCTCCCGCCAGTCCAGCCCGCGCTCCAGCCGGTACACGGCCCGCCGGTTCACCTCCCGCGTGCCCGGCGCCCAGGCCGCGTCCACGATCGCGTCGGTGATCCGCTCCCGGTTCGCGAACAGCCCCCGCACGGAGGACTCCGCCGCCGAACGCCCCGCCCCCAGCCCGGTCAGCAGCTCCCCGACGACCGGCAGCTTCATCGCCTCCCAGACCCGCGGGTCCCGCTCGTCCAGCCCGGAGGACGCCAGCAGCGCCAGCCGGGACACCCGCTCCGGGTGCCGCTGGGCGTAGGCCAGCGCCCAGCCGCCGCTCCAGGAGTTCCCGGCCAGCGCGGCCCGCTCGATGCCCGCGCCGTCCAGGAAGCTGCCGACGGCCTTCGTCATGCCGTCCAGGTCCCAGGTCAGGGAGGGGTCGCGGAGCTCGGTGAACCCCTGCCCCGGCAGATCGACGACGTACACCGTGTGCGTCCGCGACAGCACGGCGACCTGCTCGCGCCACGCGAAGGTCCACGAGGCCCCCGGCGAGAGCAGCACCACCGGCGTACCGGCCCCCGAGCCCTGCCGGACGTAGTGGAAGCGCGCCACGGGCGTCTCCAGCCACCGCGAGTCCGCCGGGGCGGCGTAACCGCGCTCCTCGGCCGGCTGGTACCCGTACGCCGTTCCCGCGAGCAGCGATACGACGACCAGCGGGAGGGCGAGCAGCCGGCGCGGCCACGACCCGAGCAGCCCGGTCGCCGCCACCCAGGCGAAGCCCAGGCACAGCGGCGTGTAGAGGAACAGGTTCAGCCACCGGAAGGCCGCCCCGGCGAACGGGTCCCCGGCCCCGGCCGCCCACACCAGCCCCAGCACCGCGCGCCCCAGCAACCCGGCGGTGACGGCCCAGGCGGCGACGGCCCCGAACCGCCCGCCGCGCCCCTTGCCGCGCGCGTACAGCAGGCCGGCGGTGACCAGCCCGAACACCGCGAGCGGCAGCACGACCCGCGGGGCGAAGGACACCACCCCGCCGAGCACGGCGAGCGACAGCGCCCGCTCGTCGGGCGCGGGCCAGGTCAGCCCGGTCGCCCAGTACAGGTGGACGAGCCCGTCCACGGCGAACAGCCCGGCGAGCGCCCGCCCGGCCCGCTCCCGCCTGCGTCTGCTGGCCTCACTGATGTCATGCGTCTCGACCACGAGTGCTCCCCGGGGTGTTGGTGGATGACCGACACCCCGAGGAGGCGGCGCACGAGGAGAACGTTCCCTGTGACCCCGCTCACATCAACGGCGAAACCGCACGGCCGGAGGACTACGCCGGGTCGGGGTCCTGCGGCGCGTCCTTCGTCTTGATCACCGCGAACACCGCGCCCTGCGGGTCCTGCAGGACCGCCATCCGCCCCACCGGCATGTCGAAGGCCGGCGCCAGGACGTTCCCGCCGGCCCGGACCGCGGCCGCCTGGGTGCTGTCCGCGTCGTCCACCAGGAAGTACGTCAGCCAGTGCGGCGGAGTGCCCTCCGGGTGCTGGTCGAGGCCCATCATCCCGCCCACGGCACGGTCGTTGACCTTGAACTCGGTGTAGCCCTCGGCCCCCGGGATCTCGGTCGGCGCGGTGTCGACCGGCAGGATCGCCCGGTAGTAGGCGCCGGCCTTGTCGGTGTCGCCGGTGGCCAGCTCGTTCCAGGTCACCGCGCCGTTCTCGTTGACGATTCCGGCACCCTGGAACTCCCTGGGCTGCCACAGCCCGAACACCGCTCCGGTCGGGTCGGCCAGGACGGCCATCCGCCCGAGGTCCCCGACGTCATGGCCGGGCATGATCGTCTTCCCGCCGGCCGCCGTACCCGCCTTGATCGTGGCGTCGGTGTCGGCGGTGGACAGGTACGTCGTCCAGACGGACGGCGGCATCGGGTCGGGCGTGCTCCCGTCGGGGTTCATCGCCTTCATGATCCCGGCGACGGGCTGCCCCTTGAGCGAGCAGACGGCGTAACCGCCGAACTCGGGCGGCCCGACCTCGCCCTGCCAGCCGAACAGGTCGCAGTAGAAGTCGATGGCTGCCTGCTGGTCGGGAACCATCAGGTCGATCCAGCAGGGTGTGCCGGGCCGGTACGGGCCGGACATGACGGCCACGGTGCCTCCAGGGGATGGGGGAGGGGGTTGGACGGGCCCTCCCCTACCCGGGCCCGGAGGCGAAAATCGGGCCGAACGGGTGAGTCAGCCGTTCGTGGCGACCCAGCTGGTCATCGCCGCCCAGGCGGCGGGAGCGAGGTCCAGGACGGGGCCGTCGGTGACCTTGGAGTCGCGGATGTGGATGGTGGCGGGGCAGGTGGCGACTTCGACGCACTGACCGCCCTCGTCGCCGCTGTAGCTGGACTTCCGCCAGGCGTAGGCGACTTCGATGCAGTTACCGCCGTCGCTGCCGCTGTAGCTGGACTTGAACCACTTCAGTGCGGTGCTCATAGCTCTCCTAGCAGGCGGCTCAACAGGCCCTTCGTCTCCTCTGGGTTGAGGGCCTGAGTTCGCAGCATCGCATACCGCCGCTCCAGGATGCTCACTTCATCCATGTCGGAGATGAGCTGGCTTCCCCGCTGCGTCTCCGTGTAGGCCAGCCGTTGGTGGTCCGGTGTTTCAAGGAGGACGAAAGGGCCGTCGAGAGCCGGATGGCCGGTGTGGTCCAAGAGGTAGATCTGAATGGAGACACCGGGGAGCTCCGCGCAGTCGAGCAGGTGCGCTAGCTGCGACCGGTGCACTTCTGGTGCTGCGAGCTTCAGTCGGAGTACCGGCTCCCAGACGATAAAGCTGAGTGTTACCGGCACCTTGCGGCGCAGTATCTCGCGACGCTGAGTGCGGACAGCGGTCTGCGCTGTGATCTCTTCGTCATGGAGCACCGGGACGCGGCTTCGGAAGACAGCCTCGGCGTACGAGTTGGTCTGGAGGAGCCCTGGTAGTACCTGGTTCTCGTACGAAGAGATGGCGATGGCCTCGCGCTCACAGGCCATGTATTGCTCAGCCCAGGCCGGGACCTGGTCCACTGCGGGCAGGTGGGCAACCGCAGCCGCCAGCACCCCGCCCGACTCCAGCACTCGGTCCATTCGCTCGGCCACGTCCGGCATCAGGGCTCGTCTGCCCTGCTCGATCGAGGCGATCGTCTCCTCGTCCAGGCGGACGCATTCACCCAGTTGGCGTTGCGTCATGTTCTTGCGGGTCCGGAGGACGGCCACCTGTACCCCGATCATCTTCAGGGCGGTGCCGTTCCTCGGTACGCGTTTCCTCGGCGGCATGTCCCAGCACTCCCCACCTGCGCCGCAGCTGTACCCGTACCGACCCGTACCAATCGATTGGTACGGGTCGGCCTACTGCACGACGCTAATCACGGAACGCAACGATCCGGCCGTGAACCTGCGAACCGAACCCGCATTGATGAGGGAGCGACTGTTCCCGCGCTGCCGTCAGACCGTCCGTTCCGCCAGGGAGTTCACCGCCACCACGCTCGACGCGTGGGACAGGACGGCGCGCCTGGACGACGTGTTGCTCTGCGTGAGCGAACTGGCCGCGAACGCCCTCCGCCACGGCGTCCCGCCGGGTCGCGGCTACCGCGTCCGGTTGCTCGCGTACGAGGACGGCGGCGTACGGGTGGAGGTCCACGACAGCGGTCCGGGACTGTCCCGGATCCGGGTCGGGGCGGGGCGCGGGCTGGCGATCGTGGCGGCGGTCGCGGACCGCTGGGGGGCCGTGCCGAGGTCGCCGGGGAAGGTGGTCTGGTGCGAGACCGACCGCTGATGCGGTGAGGCGGGCAGGGGGGCGCGTAACGGCGCGCACCTGGCGCACGGTCCTGCGGATGCTTCGTCGGGGGTCTGGCAGAACGCTTTCAGCAGGATCACGCTAGGTGGATGGCCACTCTCCATGTGCACGGTCTGTCCGCCGATGTGCTCGCCGCGCTGAAGGCACGAGCCGCGCGGAACCGCCAGTCCCTGCAGACATACGTCCGCGCCCTGCTGGAAGAGGAGGCGGACCTCCCACCCGCGTCGGGAGCGCTCACCGCAGAGGCCCGGCCCACGGCTGCCCGGTGAACTCCTCGCCCACTCGCCGGGCTCCAGGTCACGCACTTCGTGGCGGATGCGGGACGCCCCGCCACCCGGGTGGGTGGCGGGGGTCGGCCGGAGGGGCAGGTCGTGGTGCGGCGGCGGTGGCGGCCGGTGCCGGCGACCAGGGCCACGCCGAGCGCGACGGCGACGCCCGCGCCGCCGAGGGCCCAGCTGGTGGCCGGGTCGGCGCCGGTGGCGGCGAGTTCCCCGCCGCCGTTGGGGGAGGGGGTGTTGCCGTCCGTATCCGTGTCCGTGCCTGAGTCGGTGTCGGTGTCGGTGTCGGTGTCGGTGTCCGGCTTCGGCTTCGGCTTCGGGTTGGGGTTCGGGGTCGTGTCCGTGTCGGCGGGGAGGAGCTTCGACAGCACGCCCTTCGAGCTGGACTCGACCCAGGTGTTGGAGTCCGCGTCGCCCTCGGCGAAGCCGAACGCCCGGAAGATCAGGTCACCGGGCTTGCTGCTCGCGGCGAACTTGATCCGGACCTGGACGTCGAACGACTTGCCCGCCGGAATCGCGCCGCCGGCCAGGTCGATGCCGAAGAAGTACCCCTCGAACTCGGAGCGGACCTCGGCTTTGTGCCAGCCCTTCTTGCCGTGCTGGGTGCTGTAGACCTCGACGGTGAGCTGCGAGGGCTTCATCCGGACCCAGTCCGGGCGGGCGATGACGAGGCCGGCGTCGAAGCGCTTGAGGGCGTCCTTGCCGGAGTTGTCGATGCGGACCGAGAGGTTCGTCCACCCGCCGCCCGCGACGATCCCGTCCGGGACGCCGCTGACGGTGAGCTTGGGGCCCTCGACGACGGTCGGCTCCTCGGGTCCGCCTTCGGCGCCGACGATCCGGGTCTCGTACCAGGAGGCGGGGGAGTGGTTCGTCCTCCCGCCGTTGCGGCTGGTGCCGTCGAGGGAGAGCTGGAACAGCTCCACGGGGACGTCGGCGGTGAACCTGATCCGTACGTCGACGGTGTAGACCTGGTTGGCGGCGACGGAGGCGGTGGTGCCCAGCGGGTACTGGAGGACCGGACCCATCTCCTCGCCGGTGACCGCCTTGACCGGCGTCCAGCCGTCCTTGGTGAGCCGTTCGACCTTGATCTGCGAGGTCTTGAACGTCCCTTCCCACTGCATGAGGCTCAGGGCCGGCGTGAACTTGGGTACGGCGATGTGGCCGGTGTTGTCGACCTCGACGGTCAGCCGGGTCCAGTCCCCGCCGGGCTCGAACCCGTCCTTGGGAATCCCCCGGACCGAGACCTCCGGGCCCATGATCATGCCCTCGTCGGGAGCGTCCTGGTCGTCGTGGTCCTCGGAGTCCCGCTGGTCCTTCTCGGACTTCTCCGCCTTGGGGGCGGGCTTGGCAGCGGGCTTCTCGGCGGCGGGGGTCTCCTTGGCGGGGGTCTCCTTGGTGTGGGTCTCCTTGGTGTGGGACTCCTTCGCCGGAGCCTTCGGCTCGGCGTCGTCGCCTGTGGTGCCGCCTGCGGTGTCGTCCTGCGGGGCCGCGTCCGGAACCACGACGGCAGGCTGGTCGGCCGCCATCGCGGGTGCGGACATGAGGACCGTCGGACCGGCCACGGCAGCCGCGGCGACCAGAGCCACGCGCTTGAGCTTCACTAGGTTTCCCTCCCACAACATGCATCACTCCGGGCGCAGAGGCCCGCCCCACCCCAGTGTTTTGAACGCGATCAGATTATGCGGAAGCAGAGGTACCGCCTAGAGGCTCCCTGGTCACGAATCGCGAACGACCTGCGGCGAGCGATGCGCGATGCGCGATGCGCGGCGCGCGGTGAGCGGGTCGGGCGGGGTGGGTGGGGTGGGTGGGGTGGGACAGCAAACCGGACTCCCGTCGGGACGGGACCGGTCGGCGGGTGGGGTCGGGACAGCAGCCGGAGTCCGTCGGGAGGAGGCCATGGGGCCTGGCGGGTGTTGGTGTGCCGGTGCTTCGCCTGGACGGAATCGGGGAGGTGCCCGGGGGCTGCCCGTCAGTCCTGATTGTCCTTCCGTGCCGGCCGTCGGCGTCAAGGGCGCTCCTTCGTCGCGTCGCCCGTTGGGCGATGG